>JAJUGB010000109.1 GCA_029268595.1 Alcaligenaceae bacterium
GCTCACGCCGCGCAACTTCGTTAATGGACGTAAAGCGGGGCCCCGCCCCGCCCTCTCTCTTTTATAGGAACATGCCCGCGGCGGCCGTCTGATGGCTGGCCGGATCAATCAAGATGAAAGATCCAAGTGCTGGCAGCTCGGCATAACGTTCCCAGGCCAACACGTCGCGTGTGTTCAACGAAACCTTCCCAATATCGTTCATGCGCAGCGTGTCTTCTTCCGAGTGAACCGAAAATAGCCGGCTCTGATCACGCCGGGCTTTGACTGTGGTGATGCGAGCGGTGGTCAAGCGCGAGCCTTGCTTTAGCAGGTACTTTCTGGCTGTGCTCAAGGCTTGAGAGTCGAGCCAGCACAATTCAGCCTCGAAGTTCTTATCTACATGCGCGGGGGCATGCGCATGAACCAGCACATCGCCTCGAGATAAGTCGACATCCCTGTCCAGCAGTAACGTGACTGAGTCTCCGGCGATAGCCTCATCGACGGAATCGAGGGCTCGCAAGACCTGTTTGACCCGCACCCGTTCCAGGCTGGGCTGTAAAAGGATTTCGTCTCCGGCGCGTACGGTTCCGCTATGGATTCGGCCGGCATAGCCGCGGAAATCATCCACGCCTTCGCCTTGATGCCGTATCACCCATTGCACGCTCATGCGAAAGGGTCGAGCCTGCATATCGTCATCGGACGCAAGACTTTCGAGCAAGCTCAGTAACGGTCGGCCTTCGTACCACGGCATGCGAGATGAACTGTTTACTACGTTGTCGCCCTCAAGGGCCGACAGCGGCAACACATGGTGTTCTTGTATTCCCAACCGCCGAGCCAATTGCTCATACGCTGCTCGGATGCGTTCGAACACATTCCTGTCCCAACCCACAAGATCCATCTTGTTGATCGCCACAATAATGTGGCGGATGCCCAGCAGGTGCAGCAATGTGCTGTGACGCACTGTCTGCGGCAACAGCTCTCCTTGAGCTGCACGCGTGGCGTCCACCAAAATAACGGCAGCGTCCGAGGTGGACGCGCCGGTCACCATGTTGCGGGTGTACTGCTCGTGACCTGGAGCGTCGGCGACAATGAATTTGCGCGCCGGAGTGGCAAAGTATCGGTACGCCACGTCGATGGTTATGCCCTGCTCACGTTCTGCTTCCAGACCGTCTGTAAGAAGCGAAAAATCGACCCGATCTCCCTCGACCCGCTTATATTTGGTGCGCGATATCGCATCCAGCTGATCGACAAACACCCCCTTGCTGTCATACAGCAGGCGGCCAATTAACGTCGACTTGCCGTCATCCACGGAGCCGGCTGTGATGAAGCGCAGCACTCCGCTGGGTGCGCTGGAAATAAAAGCGTCATTTAAAGCATTCATATCGCATCCACTTTGCAATGTTGTTTAAGCCATCGGCGAGCAAGCTCAGAAATACCCTTCACGCTTGCGCCGTTCCATCGACGCTTCGGAAGTCTGGTCATCCATGCGAGTTGCGCCCCGCTCCGTAATATTCGTGACCGCCGTTTCCCGAATGATTTGTGCGGGCGTTGAAGCGTCCGAGGCCACCGGGCAGGTGCAAGAAATATCGCCGACGGTGCGGAAACGAACCGACAGGCGCTCAACCGACTCGCCCTCGCGGGGCGGCGTCAATGGAGTGACGGGCACGAGCAAGCCGCGCCGCCGCACCACGGGCCGCACATGGCTGTAGTACAAAGAAGGCAGCTCCAGTCCTTCTCGGTCGATGTACTGCCACACATCCAGCTCGGTCCAGTTCGAAATTGGAAACACCCGCATGTTTTCTCCAGGGTGCACGCGTGTGTTGAACAGACTCCAGAGCTCTGGACGCTGAGCCTTGGGGTCCCACTGACCGAACTCATCTCGAAAAGAAAAGATCCGCTCTTTGGCCCGCGCCTTTTCCTCGTCGCGCCGTGCTCCCCCTATGCAGGCGTCAAAACCGAACTCTTCAATGGCCTCCAACAGCGTGACGGCCTGGGCGGCGTTGCGGGATTCGTTTTCCTTACGAAGCACGACCGTGCCTCGACGAATGGAGTCCTCGACCTTGCGCACAATGAGTTGCTCGCCCAACTGGGCCGCCCGAGCATCGCGAAATGCGATGACCTCATCAAAGTTATGGCCGGTGTCAATATGCAGAAGCGGAAATGGAAAGCCTCCCGGCCGAAAGGCTTTTTCAGCCAGTCTCAGCAGGACCACCGAGTCCTTACCACCAGAGAAAAGTAGCGCCGGCTTTTCGCATTCCGCCGCAACCTCGCGCATGATGTGTATGGCTTCAGACTCGAGCCAGTCCAAGTGACTACGGGCGCCTTGCGAAACGATGTGCGACATGAAGTTCTCCTTTAATCTAAGCGCGTTACGACGGCCAATGGCGGCAGTTTTGTGTTGGCAGCGTGAAGTCCGCACTCACGCGAAGCAGACGACTCCCACCACCATCGACCAGCACGGACATCCTCACCCGGCCGAATTGCCCGGGTGCAGGGTTCACAGCCAATGGACGGGTAGCCCTGATCGTGCAAGGGGTTGTATGGAATGCCCAACGCGCGGACGACGTTCCATACATCGTCCTCGGTCCATGCGGCCAGAGGATTGAATTTGCGCAGGTCAAACGCCGCGTCGTGTTCCTCTTCAGGTAAGTGCTCACGCGTTTGGGATTGGGAGCGGCGTTGGCCTGTAATCCAGGCGTGACGCCCTGCCAAGGCACGCCGAAGCGGCTCCACTTTTCGGATGCCGCAGCACGCTTTGCGAAGCTCTATGCTTTCGTAGAATGCAAAGGCGCCGTGGGCGGCGACATGTTGCTCCACGGCCTGCGGCAGCGGCCGATACACCGTTAATGTCCGCCCATACTGGCTTCGTATGACATCCAACATGCCTAGCGTTTCTGAGTGAAGTCGGCCGGTATCGAGCGTAAACATCTCGAGTGGCAGTTGGCTCGTGCACACTGCATGAGTCAGCACCATGTCTTCCGCCGCCAGAGAGGAAGCTAATGCCGCATCTGGGAAGCGACGAGCTATGTCGGCAAGGCGTTTAAGCAGCTCGTGCCAGAGACGCTGCCTGCAGGAGTCCAAGGTTGATATCGTCATGGTGTGCTGAATATTCGAGCGTGGTTCAGGCGAGCGAACAAGCTCTCACCCTTGTTAAGTTTCAAAGTGCGAAACAGCGGCTCAGGAATCTCCGCCTCAAGCGTCGCCTCATAATCGAGGCGCTCGAGCTCCACGCGCGCGTTGGACCCCGATATGTAGGCGTGACTCACGCGAACAGGAATGCTGGAGGGGTCGGCTGCGCGATCCAGCTCGATATGGTGGGGTCGGATAAATACCGTCGCCGGCAGGTTGTCGGCGGTGGAAAACTGGGGAGCCGGCAGGGTAAGCCCGGCTCCCCGCCAAAGGCCTCCCCCTGCATGGCCGCTGACGCGGTTCACATCACCCAGGAACCCGTAGACGAACGGCGTAGCAGGCTGCTCCCATACGTCACGGGGAGTACCAACTTGCTCAATGCGGCCCGCGTTCATTACCACAACCCGATCGGCCACATCCAACGCCTCTTCCTGGTCGTGGGTGACGAACACGCTAGCCACATGCAACTCGTCGTGCAGACGTCTCAGCCATCGGCGTAGCTCTTTTCGAACCTTGGCGTCCAGAGCGCCGAATGGCTCATCCAGCAAAAGTACACGTGGCTCAACCGCTAGCGCCCGGGCCAGCGCAATCCGATGCCGCTGACCGCCCGATAGCTGCGACGGATAATGGTCGGCGAGCCAATCGAGCTGCACAAGATTGAGCAGTTCGTGGACTCGCGCACGGATGGCTCGCTCCGTAGGCCGCTCGGCCCGCGGCTTGACGCGCATTCCGAAAGCGACGTTTTCAAATACCGTCATGTGCTTGAACAAGGCGTAATGTTGAAACACAAAACCCACTTGTCGCTTGCGCACCCCGATATGCGTGGTGTCTTCGCCTCCAAACAGCACGCTGCCCGAATCCGCCTGCTCCAGACCGGCGATGATCCGCAGCAAGGTTGTCTTCCCGCATCCGGAAGGACCCAATAGGGCCACCAGCTCACCCGACTCGATGCGCAAAGACACGTCGTTCAGCGCTTGAAAGTCGCCGAAACGGCGGGACAGATTTTTGACTTCAATGCTCATAATGGGCGCTCCATCAGGCAGCAAGGGGCGATGAGGCCGGCCTTTCGGCCGGAAGAGGTCGGGTGGCGGAATCAATTGGCTTGGCGGCGTCGACATCCAAGAGCTGCTGGACTATCAGTCCCAGCAAGGCCAGAAGCGCCAGCAGCGAAGCCACGGCACACGAGGCGGCGAACTGGTATTCGTTGTAGAGAATCTCCACGTGCAGCGTCATGGTGTTGGTCAGCCCCCTAATGTGGCCGGACACGACAGACACGGCGCCAAACTCCCCCATCGCTCGGGCATTGGCCAACACTGCGCCATACGCCAGGGCCCATTTGATGTTCGGCAAAGTCACCAGCCGAAATATCTGCCAGCCGTTCGCACCCAATGTGAGCGCCGCCAACTCCTCTTCTTGCCCCTGACTCGTCATTAGTGGAATGAGCTCGCGTGCAATAAAGGGGAAAGTCACAAACAGCGTGGCGATCACCACTCCGGGAACGGCATAGATCACCCTCCAGTCCTGCGCCTGCAAGGACTCGCCCAACCACCCTTGCGAGCCAAAAAGCAGAACAAAGACCAGTCCCGCCACGACGGGGGAAACGGAGAAAGGCAGATCGATCAGCGTGATCAGCAGTTGCTTGCCACGAAACTCGAAGCGGGTGATTGCCCAGGCAGCGGCGACGCCAAATACCAAGTTCACTGGCAACGCCAACACCGCCACGAGTAAGGTGAGCTTGATTGCCGCACGTGCGTCCGGATCAAGGATCGAGGCGACATACACGCCCCACCCCTGTGCGAACGCTTCAATAAAGACAAAGACAAGCGGAAGCACTAAGAAAAGGACAGTGAACGCCAAGGCCACAATTGTGAGCGAAAGCCGCAGCAAGCGGGGCTCCGTAAGGTGAGCCGGAGTCTTCCGCGCATTCATGCCGGCCTCCCGCTGACACGCGCCTGCCAGGCTTGCAGGCCGTTGATGGCCAGCAGAAGCACAAACGATATTCCCATCATCACCGTGGCAATGGCGGCGGCCGCAGCATAGTCGTATTGCTCGAGCTTGGAGACAATCAGTAAGGGAGTGATCTCGGAGACCATGGGCATATTGCCGGCGATGAAGACTACCGAGCCGTATTCGCCCACGCCACGCGCAAAGGCCAGCGCGAATCCTGTCAAAATGGCGGGGGTGATTGCCGGCAATATGACTCTACGCAACGTTTGCCATCTATCCGCACCCAGGCTGGCCGCTGCCTCTTCGAATTCGCGCTCCAGGTCCTCTAGCACCGGCTGCACCGTTCGAACCACAAATGGCAGGCCAATGAAGATAAGGGCCACCACTACGCCGGCGGGTGTGAACGCCACTTTCAAGCCAAACCATCGCTCCAGTGGCGCACCGAGCCACCCATTGGGTGCGAAAAGCCCGGCTAAAGCAATGCCGGCCACAGCGGTTGGCAAAGCAAAGGGCAGGTCGATCAAGCCATCAATGAACCGGCGGCCCGGGAACCGGTAACGCATAAGCACCCATGCCAAGATCACTCCGAACACGAGATTGATCAGAGCGGCCATCAATGAAGCCCCAAACGACAGCTTGTACGATGCCACGACACGAGGTTCAGTGACTACGGCCAGAAAGTCGGACCAGCTTAGTTCCATGCTCTTGACGAACAGGGTGGAAAGCGGAACAAGCACCAGCAGACTCAGATAGCCCACGGTGAGCCCCATGGACAGTCCGAATCCGGGCAAGACGCCTGCGCGACGAGGCCTGCGAGCAAGGTGCGAGAGCCGTGATACAGCTGCAAGGGAAGACATACCAGTCATGCTGCGCGCCTTCCGTTAACGAGCCTTGGGCCCATAGATTTGATCGAAGGTGCCTCCATCAGCGAAGTGCGCCCGATGCACGGCTCCCCATCCTCCAAATACGGCGTCGTCAATGCTCAAGAGCCGCAGCGGTGGGAATTGATCAGCATGCTTGGCGGCCACCGCCTCGTTGGTGGGCCGATAGTGATTGTGGGCAATAATCTCCTGCGCTTCCGGCGTGTAGAGAAACCTCAAGTAGGCCTCGGCGGCTGCCCGCGTGCCCTTCCTTTCCACGTTCTTGTCCACGACGGCCACAGGAGGTTCGGCTCGTATAGAAATTGAAGGAACCACAATTTCGAACTGATCGGGAGCCAGCTGACTCAAAGCCAGAAAAGCTTCATTCTCCCAAGCCAACAGAACATCCCCCACCCCACGCTCTGCGAAAGTCGTTGTAGAGGCCCGGGCGCCGGTATCCAGGACCGGCACATTCCGGTACAGCCGGGTGACAAAAGTCTTGGCTTGATTCGAGTCGCCACCTCCGTGCTCCAGTCCGTAGGCCCAAGCCGCAAGGTAATTCCATCGGGCACCACCAGAAGTCTTGGGGTTGGGTGTAATTACCTGCACACCGTCGCGGATCAAGTCGTCCCAATCTTTGATCTGCTTGGGATTGCCTTGCCGCACCAGAAAGACGATCGTCGAGGTGTACGGCGCACTGTTCCCGGGCAAACGTGACTGCCAGTCAGACGCGAGCATGCCCTTATGGGCCATAGCATCAATGTCGTAACCCAGGGCCAGGGTGACCACATCCGCGTCCAAACCTTCGATCACCGCGCGCGCCTGCTTGCCCGATCCACCATGCGATTGCCGGATCTGCAAATCCGCACCAGTATCGGCTCTGTACTGATCTGCGAACGCCGCATTGATGGCGCGGTACAACTCGCGCGTGGGATCGTAGGACACATTAAGCAAGGCCTCAGCGGCCTGGCTCATAGCAGGCAGCACGAGGCTTAGCGTGCTCGCTGCGAGCAGGGCCTTCCAGTTTTTCTTCTTCGGCAACATAAGTACTCCACACAACGGCGTGGTGGTTGATGTCGCTAAAGTTTGAGCGGACCGGCCAATTTAGTGAACGACAGATTACTTAAATGCTCATGCCTAATTTGAATATGGGGAGGCAGAAGGCGAGCTTGCAGTTGCGACGGGGCCCATAGGCGCTGCATGGAGCCGAAAAGAAAAATGCGCCCACAAGAGGCGCATTAATAAATAATCTTGGCGGACAGAGGGGGATTCGAACCCCCGATACGCTATTCACGTATACACGCTTTCCAGGCGTGCGCCTTCAACCACTCGGCCACCTGTCCTAAATTTCTGTGCCTCCCAAAGCTGGGCTCGCAAGAAAGTCCATTATTCTAGCACGATCAACCTTTGTTCGCCAAAGACACCATGCGCTCCACATACCTTGCGATCGTGTCGATCTCGAGGTTCACATGGGCTCCGGCCTTGAGATGCTTGAGCGTGGTGACCTGCACCGTGTGAGGGATGAGGTTGATGCGGATCTCGCAGCCGTTTGCATGATCACTTACGTCATTCACTGTGAGACTGACGCCGTTCACGGTGATAGACCCTTTGTAGGCCAGGTACTTGGCCAGCTCAGCCGGCACATCGATGCGCAGATCCCACGACTCTCCGACTGGCTCAAAATGAGTGACGCGGCCCAGGCCATCCACGTGCCCGGAAACAAGATGCCCATCCAGGGAATCACCCAAACGCAAGGCGTGCTCCAGGTTCACTTCGCCGACAGCATCCAGACCAGTGGTGCGGTTCAAGCTCTCGCGTGAAACGTCGACCTTGAACGTATCGCCCTGCAGCTCCACGACCGTCATGCACGCGCCCTGAATCGCGATGGAATCGCCCAGCTTGGTGTTCTCCAGGGAAAAATCCGGCGCATGGACGGTGAGCTGAACGCCGGCGTCTTCTTGCCCCTGTTCGAGCGGTTTCACGTCGATAATTCGGCCCACGGCCGAAACAATACCTGTAAACATCAATAACCCTTCTTCAAAAGGTGGGAGGCCAGTTCAACGGTAGCAGAGGCGTCTTCAGACTTGGAAAACTACAGCGAGGGCAAGAGATCCGTGCGCCACACATTAAAGCCCAGGCGCGTTTCCCCGCACGGCATCGAGCAGAGTACTCCAGGAATCTTGCCGCCGAGCTCGCAGGCGCACATCCGGGCCGACCATGCTTACCTCGGTAAATTCAAAGCGGTGAGCGCCATCCAGAGCCTGCAGGGTCTCCAAGCGGTACATGGGCATACCTTCGCCCAATACGGCCGGCGCGGTGTACACGAGCAGCTCGTCGGCGAGCACGGCCTGCAGGAAGGCGCCGTTCAGTACCGCCCCGGCCTCGACATGAACCTCGTTGACCTCGTGCTGGCCCATCCACTGCAGAACAGCCTGCAGATCAACATGATGACCGCGTCGCGGCAACTGGACCACCTGCACATTACGCTCAGCGAGTTTCGACGCCTTGAGGGGATCTGTGTGGCTGGTAAAAAGCCAGACGGGCCCGCCATCGAATAATTGCGCGTTCTCAGGGATCTGGAACCGGGTATCGACCACCGCCCGAATCGGCTGGCGAGGGGTCTGCACCTCGCGCACTGTCAGTTTGGGATCGTCCGCCAACACAGTGCCCACTCCCGTCAGCACCACACAGCTGCGAGCGCGCCAATGGTGCCCGTCTGCCCGTGCTTGAGGGCCGGTGATCCATTGCGACACGCCGTTGCTTAGCGCCGTACGCCCATCCAGAGAAGCGGCAGATTTAAGCCACACCCAGGGCCGCCCGCGAGTCATGCGTGAAACAAAACCGGGATTAACAGCGAGGGCTTCTTCGGCGCAAACGCCGCTCGTCACTGCGATGCCGGCATCACGTAGCCGTTGCAAACCCCGGCCTGCGACGAGGGGGTTGGGGTCTGTCATGGCCACAACCACTCGCGCGGGGCGAGCCTTTAACAGTGCCTCTACACATGGCGGCGTGCGGCCATGGTGGCTACATGGCTCTAATGTCACATAGACGGTGCTTCCCTCAACGACCGCTCCGTTTTCGGCGGCCTGGCGCAGGGCCATGACCTCGGCGTGCGGGCCGCCCACTTTCTGGGTCACCCCGGAGGCAAGCAATTGGTCGTTGCGCACGATAAGGCAAGCCACGCGCGGGTTGGGGGAAGTGACATACAGCGCCGTCTGACTCAGCGCAATTGCCTGGCGCATCCAACGCACGTCATCGGCGTTCCACGCGCCTACTCCGTTATCGACGCCGGAAGCTGCAATAGACTGGTTGCCGGGCATGACGCTGCGATCAGTCAGCCGTGCCGCCGGGTGGGGCGGACACCTTGAACTCGTCAATCGCTTTCACAAACTCGCCGATGTCTTCAAAACTTTTATAAACCGAAGCGAAGCGCACGTAGGCGACTTGATCCAGCCTTTTAAGCTCGCCCATGACGAGTTCGCCCAAGTGGCGTGAATCGACCTCTCGTTTGCCGCTGGAAAGCAAACTGGTTCGTATACGCGAGACCGCCGCGTCGACGTCGTCGGTGCTTACCGGGCGCTTGCGCAGGGCCAGGTTGAGGCTTCCACGCAACTTGCCTTCGTCATACTCAGTACGGGTGCCGTCGCGCTTCACGATGGTGGGCATGAGCAGCTCCACCCGTTCGTAGGTGGTGAAACGCTGCCCGCATTGCGGACATCGACGGCGACGCCGTATGGTGTCGCCCTCTTCGGATACGCGGGAGTCTATGACCTGCGTATCATCGTTACTGCAATACGGGCATTTCATAATTAGCCCCCGAGCCGTCTCTTACGGTTGGCGCACTGGAATCATCGGTAGACAGGCAGACTTGCCGTGAGCTGGTTGACGCGATCCCGCACTTTAGCGATGTTTTCTTCACTATTGGGGTTGTCCAGCACATCAGCAATAAGGTGTGCGGTGAGTTCGGCTTCAGCCTCTTTGAATCCCCGGGTTGTCATCGCCGGCGTACCAAGACGAATGCCGCTGGTCACAAATGGCTTTTCGGGGTCGTTAGGGATGGCGTTTTTGTTGACCGTGATATGTGCATTGCCCAAAGCCGCCTCGGCATCTTTGCCGGTGATGCCCTTAGAACGCAGGTCGACCAGCATCACATGGCTTTCGGTGCGGCCCGATACTATGCGCAAGCCTCGCTGCACAAGCGTCTTGGCGAGAACATCGGCATTTTTCACCACTTGCGCGGCGTACTCTTTGAACTCTGGCGCCAACGCTTCTTTGAAGGCCACAGCTTTGGCGGCAATAACGTGCATTAGCGGGCCGCCCTGGATGCCGGGGAATATTGCCGAGTTGATGATTTTTTCGTACTCGGCCTTCATCATGATGACGCCGCCGCGAGGACCACGCAAAGACTTATGCGTGGTCGAGGTGACGAAATCTGCATGCGGGAAGGGGTTGGGGTACGCGCCGCCAGCTACCAGGCCGGCGTAGTGGGCGATATCTACCATGAACAAAGCGCCATTGTCGTGCGCGATGCGGGCCATACGTTCAAAATCGATACGCAGGGCGTAAGCCGAGGCGCCACCCACCACGAGCTTGGGCTTGTGA
>JAJUGB010000110.1 GCA_029268595.1 Alcaligenaceae bacterium
ATCACTGCCTTGCAGCACGCCGAATATGACGGCGACATCATGGCCGCTGTGCAGCAAGTCCAAGCCCAATATCAGCAACTGAAAGCTTGGGAAGCTATGAATCTGGGTGACACCGCCATGCAGGTACTGCGAGGCATATTCGAGACGAATCTGCGAGACAGCTACGGCATAGAGATGGACGGGCCAAGCATCAAACTGCCGAACGTCGCTCCGGATGACGGCATTTCCGCTTCGTATAACGCTTTTTTTGCCGCTTTCGGTCAGTTCTTCGACCACGGCCTGGATCTGGTCGCCAAAGGCGGCAATGGGACCGTCTTTATGCCATTGCATCCGGATGATCCCCTCTACGTCCCGGGCAGCCATACCAATTTCATGGTCATGACCCGCGCGAGCACGGGCGAGGAAGCGCGCAACATTACAACCCCTTGGGTGGATCAGAACCAGACCTACACGTCCAACGCTTCACATCAAGTGTTCCTGCGGGAATACGCGTTCTCCACGGATACGGACGGCGATGGCATTCCAGACGCGGATCCGGTGAGTACGGGAAAACTCCTTGAGGGTAGCCGTGGCCTGGCCACTTGGGCCGATGTAAAGCAGCAGGCCAGAGATATGCTTGGCATCGAGTTGACCGACAAAGACGTAGGCAATGTTCCTGTGCTGCGGGTCGACGATTATGGCGAGTTCGTGCGTGGCCCGAACGGCCTGCCGCAGCTACTCGCAGCAATCGACGCCGATGGCAACCCCATTTACGTAGAAGGCAGTCTTGCCTCGCCCGTGGACCCGTCTTCCATCGCGCTGCCCGCGGGGACGGTTATACAGGGAAGCTCCGGCCCAATCACCCTTCTAGAGGGCGACACGGTTTCGGCTGTCCGAGCCGGCCATGCGTTCCTGGATGACATCGCCCATCTGGCCGTGCCCAAATTCGATGCAGAAGGCGATCTTGCGCCGGATGACGACGCGGCACCCGGATACTCCGGCTCGTACGGCGCACAACAGCAGAACACCAGCTACGACAACGAGCTGCTCGATGCGCACTACATTACCGGCGACGGCCGCGGAAATGAAAACATCGGCTTGTCGGTCGTGCATCATATCTTCCACGCGGAGCACAACCGGGTGGCAGACCACGTCAAAGAGGTGGCCCTGCAATCCGGCGATCGCGATTTCCTCAATGAGTGGCTCCGGCTCAAGCTGAGTGAAGCGGACTTCCAGCAGCTGATTGCGCGGGTACAAGAACCGGGCGCTGATCTGGTGGCGCTGGCTGCCTCCTTGCAGTGGGACGGCGAACGCGTCTTCCAAGCCGCGCGATTCACTACAGAAATGGAGTACCAGCACCTCGTGTTCGAGGAGTTCGCTCGCAAAATCCAACCGGACATAGATGTCTTCACCGTATTCCCGGACGCGGAGCTAAATCCAAACATCTATGCCGAGTTTGCGGATGTGGTCTACCGCTTCGGCCACTCCATGCTCAACGAAAACTATCCGACCATTCAGGCTGACGGCACCCGCGAGGACCTGTCTCTCTTCCAGGCCTTTGTCAATCCGTTGGGCTTTGGCTCGGACACCATTAACCACGACGTTGCATCCGGTGCCCTTTTACGGGGCATGACAGGCGACGTTGGAAATGAAATCGACGAATTTGTCACCAACACGCTCCGTAACGAGCTGCTCGGCATACCGCTGGACCTGGCCGCAACCAATATCGCACGAGCCCGAGACACCGGGACGCCCACCCTTAACCAGGCGCGCGCGCAGTTCATGGAGATGGCCGGCGGCGACACGCAGCTCAAGCCCTACGATAATTGGACCGACTTTGCGCTTAATCTGAAGAACCCTGCGTCTATCGTCAACTTCATTGCCGCCTATGGTACCCACGAAACGGTGACCAGCGCACAGACCCTCCAGGCCAAACGCGAAGCGGCCATGGACCTCGTGTTCGGAGGCGCGACCGCTCCATCGGACCGGCTGGACTTTTTGAACGGCACAGGCGCGTATGCCGGTGACCCTGACCTGGGTGGATTGCAGAACATTGACTTATGGGTCGGCGGTCTGGCCGAACAGAAAATGTCTTTCGGGGGCATGCTGGGGTCCACGTTCGCATTTATCTTTGAAATGCAGTTGGAAGCCTTGCAAGACGCCGACCGTTTTTACTATCTGGCACGTGCCCAGGGCCTGAATCTCTTGACCGAACTTGAGGGCAATTCTCTGGCGAAAATGGCTTTACGCAATACCGACCTCGGGGAAACCGGCTTTGCCCTTCCTTCGGATATTTTTGCTGCGCCACAGGCGTCCCTGTACATGGATTACGCCAAGCAGTTGGCCCTTACAGGCAAGGAAGACCCGGCGCATAGCGATCCCATACTGGGCCAGTTCGCCAAATTGGTCGAGCGCCGGGATGACGACAACGACGGCGTTGCCGAGTATCTACGCTACAACGGTGACGAACATGTCGTCATCATGGGCACTGACAATGACGACCACATCATTGCGGGCAAGGGTGATGACACGGTATGGGGCGGTGCCGGCAACGACCGCATTGAAGCCGGCTACGGGGTAGATCGCATACATGGTGGCGAAGGCGACGACATCATTACGAACTCGGGCACGGACATCGGCGAAGTCGACATGCTGCACGGCGATGAGGGCAACGACGTCATCCACGGCGGCAGTGGCATGGCGTTGATCTTCGGAGGATCGGGCAAGGATTTCATAATGACCGGCCCAGACGGATCCGAGGTTAGAGCTGGAACCGGCCACGACTTCGTCATGGGAGGAGAAGGTGCAGACACTTTGTTTGGAAACGAAGGCGACGACTGGATCGAAGCCCATAACAAGTTCGACTACATTGCCGGCGACAACGGAGACATCTTCTTCAACTCCACCATCATCGGCCACGATGTACTAAACGGCGGACCGCTCGAAACGGACTATGACGCGGACTCTGGCGATGACATTATGTTTGCCGGCGAGGGTATCCAGAAGTTCATCGGCATGTGGGGTCACGACTGGGTAATCCACAAGGGACAAGCCACGGGCGCCGAAGCCGATATGAACATCGAGGTATTTCCGACGCTGCCGACCGAGGTGGTCCGCGATCGCTACAGTCAGGTGGAAGCAGTATCGGGCTGGAAGAACGCAGACGTCTTGCGTGGCGACGATCGCAGTTCCGAGGGCGAAGACGTGGAGGAGCTCTTCGACCCGACGCCCGAGGGTAATTTTAAATACAACGAACTGGACCGCGACGGGATCGCCCGCATCAATGGGCTTAATCAGATCGTCACAGACGACTTGCTGCAAACTCGGGAGTACTGGGCAGACGGATCCGGGACCACCAAAGAGGTTTTTGTGGGCGGCAACATCCTTTTGGGCGGCGGCGGTAGCGACCTCATCGAGGGCCGCGGCGGCGATGACCTCATAGATGGCGATGCATGGCTTAACGTACGAATCAGCATCGTGGAGAACCGCGACGGCACAGGCCGTCAGGTGCACACCGTCGACGGCATGAAAGGCGCAGTCACCTTGCAGGTGAACGGACAGCCTGTCACCAAACCCTTGACTCAATGGATGATGGAAGGCGTCATTAATCCGGGCCAGTTGAAGATTGTCCGCGAAATTCTTTACGACAGCTCCGGAAGAGACACGGCTGTGTACTGGGCCGACTCCTCCGATTACGACATCACGTCCAAGGGCAATGGGCGATTGGTGATCGATCATGTGAATTTTGACGATGCCGCGGTGGACCCGGTTACCGGTAAGCCCCGCCTTTCCGATGGAACAGATATTGTCCGCAACATCGAAGTGCTGCGGTTCGCTGACGGTGATATCGACATCATCAAGGGAACCAACGGCCACGACCGGACCGGAAGCAGCCGGCTGGACGGCGACAACGGTCGGGACATCATCATGGGGCTTGCTGGCAACGATGTCCTGCGCGGAATGGGCGGGGACGACCGCTTGTTCGGTGATGAAGGCAACGACGATCTCCAGGGTGGCTCGGGCAACGACCTGCTTTACGGAGGCGCCGGCAATGACATTCTCGACGGAGGTACCGGAGACGACGAACTCTACGGCGACAGTGGCAACGACACCCTTATCGGTGGCTCGGGCAACGACCTGCTTAACGGCGGCGCCGGCAATGACAACCTCAACGGTGGGATCGGCAACGACGAACTGATCTGGGAGGTCGGCGGCGGACGCGACTTCATGAACGGGGGCTCCGGCAGGGATACCGCCACCATTCTCGGTGACGAAGAGACGTCCGAACGCTTTCAGGTACTGGACCGTAACGCAGCTCGCCGGGAAGGATATCGAGACCTCAACTCCAATACCGAAATAGTCATCGTGCGCAACGGTACGGTCGTCGCTGAACTGGATAACATCGAAGAAATAGTTATTGACGGCCAGGGCGGCGGGGACAGCTTGCGAGTGTCCGGTAACTTTAATGGCACCAGTCTTTCCACCAGCACGGTCACGCTCGTAGGTTCGGACGGGGACGACGTGGTGGATGTGAGCGGACTCACCTCGGCCCACCGCATCGTGTTCAAGTCTGAGGGCGGCAACGACATCATCAGAGGAAACCTGCGCAGTCAGGATGAAATTCACCTGATGGCCGGAAAGAAGCGCGCCGACTACTCTTTGAAAGAAAATGGCGACGGCACGTCTACCCTATCGACGACAGGTCACTCCATCACCTATAAAACCAGCGGTGGCCAGCCCAAGTTCGTAGAAGTGTCGGCTTCGGGAAGCTCGGATAGTGGCGGCCAATCGGGAGGGGGCACCAAACCGTCTGACGATCAGGGGCCCCCGCCGCAGCCCAAAAACAGTTTACCGACCGTACCGGGCCAAATCGACCTGCGCACGGTCAATGGAAACACGACCTTAACGATTCTGGCAAGCGCCCTGCTTGCCGGAACGCACGATGCCAATGGCGACACGCTCTCGATTTCGGGCCTGACGGCGTCGGCCGGCACATTGGAACTGGTCGCCCCTGGGAAATGGGTGTATACCCCTGCTCTGAATTTCAGCGGTAGTGTCACTTTCGACTTCCGTGTATCTGACGGCAAGGGGTCGGTTGCACACAGCGCAAAACTGGAGGTATTGCCAGTGACCCCCATTGAAGAGAACCCGCCGTCAGGCAGCACGCTCTTCGGCACTGAAGCGGACGACTCTTTGAATGGCTCGGCTGGAGACGACGCCATATTCGGCCAAGTTGGCAACGACCAGATCCAGGCCGGCTCCGGCGACGACGTTGTATTTGGTGGTGATGGAAGCGACACCATACTGGGCGGTGATGGCGACGATATGCTCTTCGGTGATGACGGCAACGACACGGTCATGGGCGGCGCAGGTGACGACATCATCGATGCCGGTCAAGGTGATGATCATGCATTCGGCGGCGAAGGCGACGACACCTTCTTGGCCACGGTCGGCGACGGCAATGACTTCTACTCGGGCGACGATGGGTCAGATACCCTCGACATGTCGGCATTAAGCGCCAACGCGGTGGTCAAGTTAAACGCCACGGGCATCGGCACGGCTCACAGCTCGGAAAGCGGCACCGACATCCTTGTAAGCGTTGAAAACGTTCGGACCGGTTCAGGAGATGATGTCATTCATGCCAGCGACGTGGCTAACGTCTTGGACGGCGGGGCCGGTGCGGACGTATTTATCTTTAATACCATCATGTCGTTGAAAGGAGACGTCATCACCGGCTTCGAAGCGAGCGACGTGATCGATCTAAGCCGCATCGATGCCAATGCTGCAGTCAGCGGTAACCAGGCCTTCACCCTGTTGCAAATGGGGCAAGGCTTAAGCGGCAAAGCTGGCGAACTGGCGTACAGTTCACGCACCGACGCTCATGGCCAGAACGTCACGCACATAGCAGGGGATGTAAACGGAGACGGCTCAGCCGATTTTCAACTCACCCTGACAGGCAGCATTACTTTGGAAGAAAGCAACTTCGTCCTGTGAGCTGTACCTAAAAAGGTGGCGGGCCGGTCCATGGACCGGCCCGCTTGCTTTCAACTCAACACCAGCCATAACGCCACTACACCGCCCAGCCCGATGCGATACCAGGCAAAGGGCCGATAAGTGCGCCGTGACACAAAGTTGAGTACCGCCCTGACAATAAAGAGCGCGCTAAAAAACGCGCCTACAAAACCAATGGCAATCGCGAGTGATTGATCTGCGGTCAAGATTTCGCCATGTTTATATAGGTCGTAAACAGTGGCTGCCAGCATGGTGGGCATGGCAAGAAAAAACGAAAACTCGGTCGCTGTGCGGCGATGTATGCCAGCAATCATGCCACTGATAATGGTGGCACCCGATCGAGAAGTGCCTGGAACCATTGCCAAGCACTGCGCAAACCCCACCACGAGTGCCTGGCGCCATGTGATTTCTTCAAGCGCGCGGGCGGTGGCATGCTGGGATGCCACCGTCTCGTTGGCGTTTTTGGCATATTGTGGTTTGCGCTCTACCCAGAGCATTATCAAACCACCCCCCACCAGGGTGAAGACAAAGACCGCGGGGCTGTGAAACAACTGTTTGATAAGTCCTATCGCAAAGGCGCCAATTACGGCCGCGGGCAAGAATGCGATGGCCAGGTTACGAGCGAACATGACTTCGGCTCGATCACCGGTCAGGGCGCCGCGCAGCAATTGCCAGACACGCTCACGGAACAGCCATATGACGGCCAGAATCGAGCCGAATTGTATGACGACCTCGTAGACCTTGTTATCCCCCGAGGAAAAATTTATCCACTCGCCAATCAACAATAAATGCGCGGTGCTGGAAACGGGTATGAATTCCGTGAAGCCCTCGACAACCCCCAGAAAAAGAGCCTTCAAAAAAAACCACGTGTTGTCAGTCATTCTGCCTTGCCGATCAAAAGATGGCCGCTGTCATTCAGCGGCCGGGTATCAAGATGGATGCTGTGGGATGTAGTGCGATGAATGGCGGTCAACCGACCTCCGGCAACTCGAGTTGGTCAGGTTCTACTGGTCGCCGCGAGACTTGCACCGACGCGATCCGCCGCCGCTCGACCCGCAGCACTGTAAACTCGAAGACCGCATTAGATTGCTGCAATTGGCAACTGTCTCCGACGGCCGGCAAATGTCCGAATCGCTCAAGCAGGTAGCCGGCCAAGGTGGAGTACTCCTCATCCTCGTCCACCAGCCCATCTACGTTCAGCACCTGCTCCAGATGATGCAGGTCTGCCGCACCGTCCACCTGCCAATGGTTTTCGCCCTGAACCACAATATCAGGAGCCTCATCCTCATCCGGGAATTCGCCGGCAATAGCTTCGAATACGTCTATTGGCGTCACGACTCCCACAATTGCCCCGAACTCGTCCGTCACTAAAACAAGCTGCCCGCGGGCGCGTTTCAATGTTTCCATGACATGCAGGATGCCGATGGATTCGTGAACGATTATTGGGTCACGAAGCCGCGAAAGGCGAATACCTCCGTGAGTGAGCAGATCGGCTATTAACTCCTTGGCCCGGCCAATGCCAATCACCTCATCTAATGTACCGCGGCATACGGGGAAGTAACTATGGGGCGTCTTGCTGATCTGGCGTCGCAAAGCGGCGGGGTCATCGTCCAGATTGATCCATGTGATCTGGTTTCGGGGGGTCATCACTGAATGTATGCTTCGGTCGGCAAGCGTCAGCACGCCGCTAACCATATTGCGTTCCTCGTCCTGAAACACCTGGGCTGGCTCTTCGGCGACGCCCGGACCTTCGGTCTGCGACGCTTCTATGGGCCGCTTACCCAGCATTCGCATAATGCCTTCGGCCGTACGCTCCCTCATGGGCCGCCGCGCTTCGTGCTTGCGGCGGTTGCGCAATGCAATCTGATTAAAGGTTTCGATCACCACCGAAAAACCGATGGCGGCGTACAGATAACCCTTGGGCACCGCAAAGCCGAAGCCTTCGGCCATTAAAGAAAAACCGATGGTTAGCAAGAAGCCCAGGCACAGCACGACCACCGTCGGGTGGGCATTGACAAAGCGAGTCAAAGGCTTGGAGGCAAAAAGCATCACCCCCATGGCGACAATCACGGCCGTCATCATGATGGGTAGGTGCTCTACCATGCCCACGGCTGTAATGACCGCGTCGATGGAAAAGACCGCATCCAGTATGACAATTTGAGTGACGATCAGGCCAAAACTGGCGTGCAGCCGGGATCCGGTACCCTGGTGGCCGCGGCCCTCGAGACGCTCGTGCAGCTCCATCGTCCCTTTGAGTAACAGGAAGAGCCCTCCACCGATAAGAATCAGGTCGCGGCCAGAAAAGGACATGGGGCCAAGGAACACTATGGGTCTAGTGAGTGTGACCAGCCACGACATCAGGGTCAGCAAGACGAGTCGCATGACCAGCGCCAGAGACAAGCCCAGCACCCGCGCCCGATCACGCAGCCGTGGCGGAAGTTTTTCGACGAGAATGGCGATGAAGATGAGATTGTCGATTCCCAGGACAATCTCGAGCAGGATCAGCGTGAACAGACCGACCCAGGCCGACGGGTCCAGCAACCACTCCATTCAGGCGTCCCCCTTGCGCAAAACCTCATGATAGTGGAATTTGCGGGTGGCCCTCGCGGGCCAACTCGCCCCGGCCAAGTGAAGGAGAGATCCTCCAGGTCCGGGCATCAAGCTTGGAGATGCGTCAGCATTTGAGTAAAAATTTTGGGCGAGGCGGCAACCACGCTGCCCGATTCCATCCAGGTCTGTTCACCTTCAAAATCGCCGATCAGTCCGCCCGCCTCAAGCACCAACAGACTGCCGGCCGCCATGTCCCACTTTTTCAGGTTGGTGGCGCAAAAACCGTCCAGCCGGCCACTGGCCACATAGGCCAGGTCGAGGACGGTGGAGCCCACCCGGCGAGCACTGGCGCATTCGCTGACCACGTTGGTAAACCGCTGGCTGACCGCCACATTGCTGGCCGAGCCGGGCACATGCATGCCAATGAGCGCGTCGTGATAGCGCGTTAAACCGGACACACGTATACGCCGATCGTTAAGGAAGGCGCCTCCTCCACGGCTGGCTGTGAACAGCTCGTTGCGAGACGGGTCGTAGATGACCGCCTGAGAAATCTGGCCTCGATGGGACAGGGCGATGGAGACGGCATAGACGGGATAACCATGAATGAAGTTGGTTGTGCCGTCCAGAGGGTCAATAATCCACTGGTATTCCGCCTGGGATTCGGCGCTACTTGAGGAGGATGCCCCCTGCCTGGACGGCTCTTCAGAGAGGTCCTGAATATCGGAACCCTTTGCCGCCAGGCTGCCTGGTGCGTGCGCGCCCGTTTCCTCGCCCAGGAACGCATGGTCTGGATAGGCGGTACGGAGTATATCGATAATGGCCTCTTCGACGGCGCGATCGACTTCCGTGACATAATCCTTGGGCCCTTTGCGCGCCACTTGCAGGCGTTCAAGATCGAGGCTGGCGCGGTTGATGATAGAGCCAGCACGGCGTGCCGCCTTGATGGCGGTATTAAGCATCGGGTGCATAAGATTCCGTATGAGACTGAGTTCGCAGAACACAGCTGGTGGCAGGCAATATGCCTGCCACCCTTGGCCATGCGTCCACGCACAAAACAGCCTATTTTAAATGACTGCCTCCATTAACCGAAATGACTCACCAACTGCATCTTCCCAGCCACCCCTCGGCCTGGATCACTTTGAACGGGTCCGCTTCATCATGGTGCATCCCAGCCACCCGGGCAACGTGGGTGCCGCCGCTCGAGCCATCAAGACCATGGGGTTTCGACGACTGACACTGGTGTCCCCTCAAGTGCCGGATATGATCGAGCAAGCCGAGGCTCAGGCGCTGGCCAGTGGCGCTACCGACGTCCTGACCGGAGTGAGCACGGTGGAAAGTCTGGCGGAGGCGCTACAGGGCGTCACCTTGGCCTTCGCCATGACCGCGCGTCCTCGCGATCTCGGACCACCGGCGCTCGACATCCGGCAAGCTGCGCAAAACAGTCGTGAACATCTTGCTAATCACGCTGCTGCAGAGGTGGCCGTGGTGTTGGGAACGGAACGGTCGGGCTTGACCAACGAGGACATCGCATTGTGCCAGTGGGTCTGCCATATTCCCGCCAATCCGGCATATAGCTCCTTGAACGTGGCGCAAGCTTTGCAGCTTGCGGCCTGGGAGCTGCGCTATGCGTTGGCCTTGGATCAGCACCTACCCCTGCTGCCCACCACGAACAAGCAAAACCTGCCCGAGGGCAGCCAGCCCGCCAGTAACGAACAGGTGCAAGCCTTTCTAAGTCATTGGCAAGAGACGCTGATTGCCATTGGATTCTTGAATCCGGCTCACCCCAAGAGACTGGTTCCGCGCATGCAGCATTTGTTCAGCCGCGTCGCCATGACCAAGGATGAGACCGACATGATGCGCGGCGTATGTACTGCCGTGTTGCGCAGCCTGCACCGGCCCCGA
>JAJUGB010000111.1 GCA_029268595.1 Alcaligenaceae bacterium
AGATCCAGGCGCTCGACACCGGCGGACTGGATTTCGGCAGCCGGTACGCCGTTGAACAGGAGCACAAAACGAGGATGGCCGGAATCGGACAACCACGCCAGTTGTCCGTCATAGTGTAGGAAGCCGGCTTCCTTTGCCACCTGCATGATGTCGTTCACAGGATGAGCGCCTTGCAATCGGACAGTCAGGCCCACCTGAGCGTCCAGGCCGGAGCATAGGGCGTCGAGGCTATGGGCGCGTCGGACCACTTCGTCTTGCTCTGGCCCTTCTAGCGCTCCCTCGAAACGCTCGGCCAGATGTTGCGCCGCGCTCCATAATTGAGACCACTCGATCGCCGACAGCGGCCCGCTGCGATTGGCCAGGAGCACGGCCAGCTGCATAGACACATAGGTTTCGCCCGTGCGTAGGCGTTCACGGTGCCCGCCGCCTTCGCGCTCAAAAAACAGACGCACGGGCTTGCTTCCCGCCCGTTGTACATGTCGTATGGCCTCGTGCAAGGCGGCGCTGGGCACAGGATGAGCAAACGAGATGTCGATGACTGCCTCGCAGCGTGGATCGGCCTCTGCAGCGTCATCCGCCGCCTCTTCCACCACGGCAGGAGCAGCGTCCACGAAGCCCGGCTCTCGTCGCTCCGTGCCGGCGGCATGGCTTCCCAGCAAAGGATCTTGGTCGCCTTCCGGGAAATGCTCTTGCATCCGTTGCCGAACTCGGCGGTCTTGCCACCAATTGAAGCATACGACCACCAGGATGAGTACGACTCCCAGCGAGATCAGCCCCATTTGCAAATCACTCATTATTGGCCTCGTCGCAAACTGTGTTGCCTATCATGCATTCTAAACTTCGGCTAATTGCAGGGCCGATTCTATGTCGACCGCCACAATGCGAGAGACGCCCTGCTCTTGCATCGTGACGCCTATCAATTGCTTGGCCATCTGCATTGCGATTTTATTGTGCGAAATAAATAAAAACTGGGTTTGGTCACTCATGGCGCTGACCAAGGCGGCGTAACGCTCAGTATTGGCGTCATCGAGCGGCGCATCGACTTCGTCGAGCAAACAGAAAGGCGCAGGATTCAATTTAAACAACGCAAACACCAGGGCTGTGGCCGTTAGCGCTTTCTCGCCTCCTGAAAGCAAGTGTATTGTGCTATTGCGTTTGCCGGGCGGTTGGGCCATGACCTGAACGCCGGCGTCGAGGATTTCTTCCCCCGTCATGGTTAATTTTGCTACTCCGCCCCCAAATAACTGAGGAAACAGCTCGCCAAAGTGCTGGTTCACCGTATTAAAGGTGTCCAATAGCAGCTCTCGCGTTTCCTTGTCGATGCGGCGAATCGCGTCTTCCAGCGTCGCAATGGCGTTGGAAAGGTCTTCGAGCTGCGCATTCAGATAACCCTGCCGGTCGCGAGCGGCATTCAGCTCATCCAGGGCAGCGAGGTTCACCGCACCCAAGGCGTCTATCGCTCTGGAAATTCGTTGTACCTCGGATTGCAGCCAGGCGGTACGGCGCCATTCTTCGGGTTGTTCCTGAAGTAATTGGCGCAGCAGGTCGCGATTGACCTGCTGCCCGTCTAACTGTTCGGCATATTGCTCGACAGCCAGCCGAGCTGCCTGCTCTTGCAACTGCAGCTCGGTAATGCGGGCGCGGAGCGGTTCGAGCGAACGCTCGAGCGTCACGCGTTCTTCATCACTGCTGCGCAGTTGCGCCGCGAGATTGTCCATCTCGATGCGCGCCTGCGTTAACTGTTCTTCGCAGCGCGCGCGCTCCTCCAGTGCTTCTTGCAGGCCCGCTTGCGTAGCCGATGCATCGAGCTCGAACAGTTCTCCCTGCAAGCCCTCGAGTTCGACATTGGCCCGGTCAGCCTGATCCTCGGCCAGTTTAAGGTTGCGCTCCAGATCGGCTATTCGGCTTTGCAGCCCTCGCTCGGCGAACTCGGCCTCATGCACGGCACGTTCCAGCTCGCGCAATTGGGAACGAGCTTCTTCAGCCTGTTTGGCGAGATCCTCTCCGGATATTTGCGCCTCTGAAAAGCGCATTTGGTGCTCGGCCAACTCCAGGTCAAGGCTCTCGAACCGAGCTTCAGTTTCTTCCCGGGTGGCATGCAGCTCCTCGTTCAGCGCGCGCACCTCCGCGAGTTCCTCCTGAATGCGACCGGCTCGCTCGCCGGACTGCTTTGCTCGCTGTTCCAGCCGGGAGTATTCAAGCTGGACATCATGCAAACGGCGAGTCAGCTCGCCCACCCGTGTACGAGCGGGCCCTACCGTCTGGGACACCTCTTGCCAGGCCGCCTCGGCGCGCGTCACGGCGGCGACGGCTTGGTCTGCCATGAGCTGGCACGCCTTGACTTCGCGATTGAGGTTTTCGATTTCCTGTTGACGAGCCAGTAGGCCGGATTGTTCGGTATCAGCGGCATAAAACCGCACACTGTGCGCATCCACGACGTGACCTTGGCGCACGACAAAGGCAGCTTGAGGCGGTAATTGATGACGCGCTGCCAAGGCGGTGCCGATATCTTCGGCCACGTATACACCCGCCAGCCAGTCATTAAGCAAGGTGCGCAGGTCGGCATCACTGATGCGCAACATGCCGGCGAGCGGGGTGAGCCCCGGCACCGTCGGCGACGAGGGATGTGCAGCCGGTAGCTGAAAAAACGACAGGCGAGCCGGCGGAGGGTCGTTTACAAAAGCACGGGCATGCTCAAGCTGACGAATCTGCAAAGCCGCCATGCGCTCGCGCAGTATGGCTTCAAAAGCGGCCTCCCAACCGGGTTCTACATGAAGGTGTTGCCAAAGAGGCGCCAGACCGCTGAGTTCGTGACGTGCGATCCAGGGTTGCAGCGCGCCCTGCTTTTGGACGTCCTCTTGCAACTTCATGAGAGCAGCTCGGCGTGCCTCGAGCCGATCGAGCTTCTGAGCCTCGTCGCGAGCTTGACGGTGAGCCTGGGCGCGCTGCTCATCAAGCTGGGGCAGGCGTTCTTCTATGTCAGTCAGACGCGCCTGCGCCTCTTCGAGCTGGGCCTGAGCAATGTGCATGTCGCCCGACAGCTTCACCAAGCTATCGGGATCGGGCGCGTCCAATTGACGCAACTCTTGCTCGAGACGCTCCCGGCGTTGCGCTAATGACGCTATTTGCCGGTCTGCGTCGCGCTGAGTCTGCGCTGTTAAAGCCAGGCTTTGCTCAATACGAGCCAGTTCCGTGCGCATCTGGTCGCGCGAAGCGCCGGCCAATCGCACCTGGGCTTCCAGTGCCGGCAATTCGTGGGCGGCGTGCTCGGCTCGCGCTCGAGCCTCTTCCGTACGATAGCGGGCTGCTTCCAGCTCGCTAATCGAGAGTTCCATTTGCTCCTGGCAGTGGGCTTTTTGGTCGGCCCACTCCTGCATCTGCACTTGCAGCTGCTGGCGACGCGCCTGCATGCGGTTGCGAGAATCGACCACATGCCTGATTTCGGCCTCCAGACGGCTCACCAAGGCGCCCGCCTCGTACAAGCGACCCTGCGCGCGGTGCACCACGTCACCGGCTTCATAGTGGGCCTGGCGGCGCGATTCCAGTGCCGCTTCGCACGCCCTTAATTGGGTGATGGACTGTTCCAGCTGCGCTTGCGCCTGCTCGATCTGCGCGAAGCGTTCCTGCTGTTGCTCACGCGCCTCGGACTCTTTCAGGAACCACAAGACCTGCTGTTTCTTCTCGCCTTCTTCTTGCAAATTACGATAGCGAGCGGCCACTTCGGCTTGCGCCTCGAGCTTTTCAAGCTGGGTGGTGAGTTCACGCAGTATGTCCTCGACTCGGGTGAGGTTTTCGCGTGTGTCATTGAGCCGGTTCTCGGTTTCGCGGCGACGCTCTTTATAGCGTGACACACCGGCCGCCTCTTCGAGATACACCCGCAGTTCTTCCGGGCGCGCTTCTATCAGGCGGTTGATCATGCCCTGGCCGATGATGGCGTAACCGCGTGAACCCAGCCCTGTGCCCAGGAAAATGTCATGAATGTCGCGCCGCCGAACCTGCTGACCGTTTACAAAATAGCTGCTCGTTCCGTCGCGAGTGAGGACACGACGCACGGCGATTTCGGAGTAGACGCTCCATTGGCCCGCCGCCCGCGCCTCCGAGTTGTCGAACACGAGCTCAACAGAAGCGCGCGCCGCTGGCTTGCGCTGGCCGGACCCGTTGAAAATGACGTCCTGCATGGACTCGCCGCGTAATTCGGATGCGCGTGTTTCGCCCAGTACCCAACGGACAGCGTCGATAATATTGGACTTGCCGCAACCATTGGGACCGACCACGCCGACGAGCCGACTGGATGTCGGAATGACAGTCGGCTCTACAAAGGATTTGAATCCGGCGAGTTTGATCTGGGTCAGGCGCACAATGAACCGTATGATACCCCGGCTAAGGGAAGAAATAATGGTTTAAAAAGCCCCCGTTTCGGACTTAGGGCGTCGAGAGTAACGCTATACTCTTTACCTTCTTTTCATCGATTATTTCTGGCGGGCGACCACCGCCATATCTGGATTGGCCCTCGAATGCACGTCTGTACGTTCCACCCATGCAACGGGAATCTCGTTTGAATAGGGGATTTTATCTTGTCATGGCAGCGCAGGCCTTGTCCTCGCTGGCCGACAACGCACTATTAATTGCCGCCATTGCATTGATTGCCGACCTTCAAGGGCCGGACTGGATGGCGCCAATGATGAAATGGTGGTTTGCACTCGCCTACGTGGTACTGGCCGCTTTCGTAGGCGCCTTTGCCGACTCTTTTCCCAAGGGCCGGGTCATGTTTGCCACCAACGCCATCAAGCTCACCGGCTGCATCGTTATGTTTAGCTCTCAGTTGCTGTTTAGCGGAGCTAATGCGCAGCTGGTCATGGTTTTTTGCGCCTATACCTTGGTAGGTATCGGTGCCGCAGCCTACTCGCCCGCCAAATACGGCATCGTCACCGAGATGCTGCCGCCCGATCAGCTAGTGAAAGGCAATAGCTGGATCGAAGGCCTTACAGTCTTATCCATCATTTTTGGCACTGTGCTGGGCGGGGTTCTCATCAGCCCCCATGTCGCGCCGGTGTTGTTCGACAGCACGTGGCTGCGCCATCTCGTGCGCAGCCCGGCTGAAGGCGCCGTCATTATCGTAGGCTTTGTCTATTTGCTGGCAGCAATCTGCAATCTGTTCATTCCGCGTACCGGTATCAGTTATCCCAAGCAACAGACCCGTCCCGTCGCGCTCATCCGCGAGTTTGGCGGCTACGTCAAGATTTTGTGGCGCGACAAACTTGGGCAAATATCTTTGGCAGTCACCACCCTGTTCTGGGGGGCCGGCGCCACTCTGCAATTCATCGTCATCGAGTGGGGCGCACGCCACTTGAATTACCGATTGGACCAGGCTTCCGTGCTGATGGGAATCGCCGCCATCGGCACGGTTTTCGGCTCAATTCTGGCCGGTCGGGTTCCCCTGCGCCGCGCGCTTTCGGTCTTGCCCCTGGGCGTCATCATGGGTTTTGCCGTATTGCTCATGCCCATGGTCTACGAACGCTGGGCCGTCTATAGCGTATTGATGCTGGTGGGGGCACTGTCGGGGTTCTTTGTCGTACCCATGAATGCTCTGCTTCAGCACCGAGGCCATGTGCTGCTTTCAGCGGGACACTCGATTGCCGTGCAAAACTTCAATGAGCAGTTGAACATTTTGCTGATGTTGGCCGTTTACAGCTTGATGCTGTGGTTCAACCTGCCCATCAACACCATTATCGTCATCTTCGGCTTGCTCGTTGCCAGTCTTATGTTCGCGATAATGCGGTGGAACACGCTCAACCATCGCGCTGATCCGTCCTTGCCGAACCAGATCGGCCAGCACGGACACGGAACTGCCCTGCACTAGGCCTTGGGATATCGGTTTCAAGGTTCCGGTTACGTGCACGGCTCATATCCTGCGCGGCTCTTTTCCGAGCAAGGTTCTTATTCGTGCACCGCTCTTAAGGCCAAGTTCAGATCGCGCCATGCGGCGGCCTTCTGCAAAGGCCGCGACAGTAACGAAGCGGGGTGATATGTCACAACCAGAGGCAACTTTTGGCCATCAGTCGTCAGATAATGGTGGACTTTGCCTCGGCTTTCTTCAAAGTTTGTGTCGCCTCCAACCAAAGCCAAGGCGGCTAGACGGCCAAGTGCAAGAATGCGGCGCGGCCGCACTAGCGCAATCTGCTGCTCGAGGAACTGCCGGCAGGCCTCGATTTCGTCTGCCTGAGGCATGCGGTTGCCTCGAGGCCGGCATTTCACCAGATTAGTGCTGTAGCCCTGCGCGGCAATATCGACTCCAATGGCGGCGAACATAGCTTGCAAAAGCTCTCCCGCCTTGCCTTGAAAAGGCATGCCCAGTCTGTCGTCGCGCTCGCCGGGGGCTTCTCCTACCAACATCCATTGCGGCGAGTCCACGGCGCCGGCTCCGAATACCGCTTGAGTGCGACTGACGTGCAAATTGCACGCATCACACTGTTGCACCTGCTGAACCAGGGCATCTAACCCTTCGGCTAAGGTCGCCCCTTTTGCAGTCCTGGGAGCGGTGGGAGGCGCCTCCTGGGCTCTATTCGCTTTCGCGCCCCTGGTTTCCTCCGCGCCCCTGCTTACCTCCTCGCCATTAGTTACCTCTTGCCCTCTATTTACTTCCTGACCGCCATGGGTTGAACCGGTGGCGCCAGGATTTGAGATGGCCGGCCGCTGCAATGCTTGGGTCTGTTCGACCGCGTCTGCTGGACGAGGTTTGACCGGGACTGGGGCCGTGACCGGCGCTGAGGAGGCCGGACTGCCCGGCAACAGGCGCTTCTCAATACCGATCTCCTGCAACCAGGCACGTTGCAGGGGGGTAATGCGCGGAGCGGGAGGGAAAGACATATCGTTCACGTGTTCAAAGGCCAGAGCGTTGGCTTAACGTCCAAGCTTTTTCTCCATGACCCAAGCGTCTTCTCGTGTGTTCCGGTCCTTGGGGTAATAGTCTTTACGTGTTCCGATCTGCTGAAATCCGCGATTCAGATAGAAATCGATGGCTTTGCGATTGGACGGCCGTACCTCGAGCAATATGGCCGGAGAGCCTCGTTGCGTGGCAAGCTTTTCGCAATGCTGCAGTAGCTGGTGACCCGCCCCTTTGCGCTGATGGTCGGGTGACACCGCTATCAACAGCAAATGAGCCAGATCGGGAGCAAACATGAGCAGATAAAAGCCGACAATTTCTCGGCCTTGCTCTGCCACGATACCGGTGTAGCCGGCTTTCAGGGCGTCAAGGAAATTGCCTTTGGTCCAGGGAAACGATTGGACCGAACGCTCGATCTCTACGACAGCATCGACATCGTTTTCGATCATGGGCCGCAAGGCAATCGGCGCGGCTGCCTTCGGATTGCCGCCCAACCCTTGCTCCCGCTCAGCGGTCGTATAGGCCACTTTATTTCGCACATAAAGAGGCGCGGCCTGATCGGCCGGTATAGTTTGCCCCCTCTGATAGTCGCGCCACGCGATGCGGGCCACCGATGCCGCCGAAGCCCTGACCCTAGCACCCTCATGCAGCCGCACTATGCCTGAACCTGACGTTTCAGCCGACTCCAGCAGCTGCGGATATGCGTCGAGCGCATCGCCCAGGAGCCGGACATCAAGGGGCTCACCCGCTTCAGTGCCCCATGCGGGTGCTTGAAGCTGAATCCAGGGGACGACGTCGCGGCTATTGAGGAGTTTAGGCTCTGACAAAGTGTGCCATGATGCCGAGACCCCCTCACCCTGGCGTGCATAAGCGGCCACGTATACCTCTCCCATTCGGGCATCCTGGACCACCACGCGGACGGCCTCCTCTCCTGCGTCCAGTTCCATGGCCGCGCGCAGAGAAACCACCGGAATAACCGGCAGATCCAGAGCGAAAGCAAGGCCTTGAGCGACTCCGCAAGCTACTCGCAAACCCGTAAAACCGCCTGGCCCCTGGCCAAACGCCACGGCGCTCAGCTGCTTACGAGTAATCCCGTTTTCGGCGAGCAGCTCGTCCACCATGGGCAATAGCCGCTCCGCGTGCGAGGCCACCCCGGCGTGCGACCGGCTGAAAACCGAGACTTCGCCGCCTTGGGCAGAAAGCAAAGCTACTTCGCAGCTGCTGGAAGACGTTTCGAGGGCCAGTATGTGTGTGGGGGTACTGTCCATGCAAGGTGTAATCAACGGGGTGTGACGTCCGCCATAAGCGGCCTTCGGCGGGGGAGCGTCCCATTGTAGAAGATTAAGCGAGGTGCAGCCCGGCAAAACCGCCTAGGGACTTGGGCCGAATGCCCTCTGTCATTTGAGCATGTTCTACGAAATACTTAATGTGTAATATCTTGCTACGGCCCTCTGTACGCCTTCCCCTCTCCCTGTTACATTTTCGACCATGAATACACAGAACCAATCCCTAGTACGCAAAATTCTTGTTGTCGATGATGATCCACGGCTGCGGGATCTGCTGCGCCGGTATCTATCGGAACAGGGATTCAACGTTTTCGTGGCCGAAGACGCCAAGGAAATGGGCAAGCTTTGGCAGCGCGAGCACTTCGATCTGCTTGTGCTGGACCTCATGCTTCCGGGCGAAGATGGCTTGTCGATCTGCCGGCGCCTGCGCGGCGGTCACGACAACACGCCCATCATCATGCTCACCGCCAAAGCAGAAGAGATCGACCGCATTGTAGGCCTCGAAATGGGCGCCGACGACTACTTGTCCAAGCCCTTCAACCCCCGCGAGCTGCTTGCCCGGGTCAATGCCATTCTGCGCCGGCGAGGCACCGAAGAGCACCCCGGGGCCCCCAGTCAAGAGAACGAGTCGATTGAATTTGGTCCGTATGTGCTCAATCTATCGACCCGCACACTTACCCGCAACAACGAGCCCGTGCCCATCACCACTGGTGAGTTCTCGGTGTTGAAGGTATTTGCCCGTCATCCCAAAATTCCGCTTTCCCGCGACAAGCTCATGGAGTTGGCGCGCGGCCGTGAATACGAGGCATTCGATCGCAGTCTCGATGTGCAAATTTCCCGCCTGCGTAAGCTGATCGAACCGAATCCGTCAAAACCCGTATTCATTCAAACGGTCTGGGGACTGGGCTATGTCTTTGTTCCCGATGGCGGCCGCTAAACATTCCCGTCGAGCGGCATAGGTCTTTTCATGTCGCTCATGCCGGATCAATTCAGACGGCTCACGTCCCGGCTGCGCCTGGGGCTGTTCAGTCGCTCCTTTCTTCTTCTCGCCGCCCTCATGCTGGTCAGCCTGGGGGCCTGGCTGCAGGTGTTTTTCAGCATGGAGGAAGGGCCCCGCGCCACCCAGATGGCGCAAAGGGTCACTACTTCGGTCAGTATCACTCGATCGGCCTTGGTCTACGCTCCGACCAACGTTCGGCCTGCCCTACTGCTGGATCTGGCCACCAAGGAAAGCTTAAGGGTACAACCGCGGGAACCGACCGATCAGTTCGAGCCGCTGCCCAATTCAAACTATTGGAACCACGTCGCAGCCGAAATCAAGAAGCGCCTCGGGTCCAATACCCAGGTGATGTGGTCGGTAAATGGCATGCCCGGGGTCTGGGTCAGTTTTGAAATTAATAAAGACCGCTACTGGCTCGTGTTCGAGCGCGAGCAACTTGGCCTTACAGCAGGCATTGAGTGGTTTGGGTGGGGCGCCACGGCCCTGCTTCTGGCGTTGATTGGCTCGGCCATCAGCGTTCGATTCGTAAACCGGCCTCTGGCCCAGCTAGCCAAGGTGGCCCAGCAGTTGGCCCGAGGGGAAATCCCCTCACCCCTGCCAGAGAAAGGGCCTCTGGAAATTCGAGAGATGAATGCCGCTTTCAACCGAATGGCGCGCGACCTGCGTCAGACCGAGGCTGATCGCGAAATCATGCTGGCGGGTATTTCGCACGACTTGCGAACTCCACTGGCCCGCATGCGGCTCGAAATTGAGATGAGCTCGGTCAGCGATGAGACCCGCCAGGCAATCGACGAAGATCTGGCCCAGATTGACCACAGCATCGGGCAACTGATGGAGTACGCCCGGCCGGCGGGTGCGGTTCCCTCCCAGGGCATGGACGTCACGCGAGTGCTTAACGACATTTACGAACGCGAACGCACCCATACGGAATCCCTGGGCGGAGAACTGACCGGGGTGATTGCGCCAGGCCTGTACGTGCGCATGGCCGCCCACGATTTAAAGCGCGTGGTCAGCAATCTTATCGAGAACGCGCGTCGTTACGGGCGCTCGCGAGTCGATAACACGGCCCATATCGAACTCACTGCCCGCGCCGAAGGCAATCTTGTGGTCATCGAGGTGGCAGACCGCGGGGCCGGCATAGACGAAACAGAAATCGAGCGACTGCTC
>JAJUGB010000112.1 GCA_029268595.1 Alcaligenaceae bacterium
ATCAAGCGCCAGAATCGGGCAAGCTCCGGTTCCAACAGGTGGCGATGATGGGTGCGCTTCGGCACTGACACCGCACCACGCACCATCAAGGCCGGGTTGGATTCAGCCTGCAGATTGCGAATCGCGTAATTGTAAATTCTCTGGATCAGGGATCGCACGCCTTCAGCAGTGGTCGGCGTCGGCCGCAGCTCATCCAGAATTTCAAGAATTTGCTTAGGCTGCACCGAGCTCAAGGGCATAGCGCCGATCTTGCCGAAAACATAGGACTCCAGCCAGCGCAATTGCTGAACACGATAAGCCGCTGAACGGTAAAACAGTGTTTCGTCCACCCATTGCCGGGCATACACCTCAAACGTTGGCCCGGCGGGTTTGACACGCGTTCCGACAAAACCGGCAAATTCAAGTTCCTTGGGATCGCCGCCCTGCTCCACAGCAGCCTGCAAAGCCTCGTGAATCTGCCTGGCCTGCTTCAACGAAATAGCCGGATAGCGACCGATAGTGATTTTGTCGCGCCGGCCGCCAAAGTGATATTTATAGCGCCACACCTTCGTGCCAGAAGGCAGCACATCAATATGAAGGCCGCCGCCGTCGGTCAGCACATAGGTTTTGTCTTTGGGTTTTGCCGCCTCAATGGCGGCTACACGGAGAGAATATGTGAATGTACGGGGCATGGGGCCATGTGAAAAAATTTTGGGGCCATATTACCACCTGTGGCCCCAAACCATGGCCCCAAAACAAGTTGACCCATCTCGATCAACCCAGATTCATACGGACAGAAAAAAGCCCCGTCTCGTGTGAGAACGGGGCTTTGCCGGACTTCAATGCATCAGTTGGGAACTGATTACATGTTGTCGATCATGACTTGGCCGAAGCCCGAGCAGGACACTTGCGTCGCGCCTTCCATCAGCCGGGCGAAGTCGTAAGTGACCTTCTTGGATTGAATGGCCTTTTCCATGCTGCTGATGATGAGGTCGGCCGCTTCTGTCCAACCCATGTGGCGCAACATCATTTCAGCGGACAGGATTTCGGAACCGGGGTTCACGTAATCCTTACCGGCATACTTGGGTGCTGTGCCATGAGTGGCTTCGAACATGGCGACTGAATCGGACAGGTTCGCACCAGGAGCGATACCGATGCCACCGACCTGTGCGGCCAAGGCATCAGAAACGTAGTCGCCATTGAGGTTCAGCGTAGCGATTACGTCGTACTCGGCCGGACGCAGCAAAATCTGCTGCAGGAAGGCGTCGGCAATCGAATCCTTCACGGTAATCTCGCGACCGGTTTTCGGGTTCTTGAACTTGCACCACGGGCCGCCGTCAATCAGTTGCGCGCCAAATTCTTTCTGTGCCAGCTCGTAGCCCCAATCACGGAAGCCGCCTTCCGTGAACTTCATGATGTTGCCCTTGTGCACCAGGGTAACGGTGGGGCGATCGTTGTCAATGGCGTACTGAATGGCCTTGCGCACCAAACGCTGCGTACCTTCGCGCGACACTGGCTTGACACCGATACCAGACGTTTCGGGGAAGCGAATTTTGTTCACGCCCAGTTTGTCTTGCAGGAACTGGATAAGCGCTTTTGCTTCGCTGGACTCGGCTTCGAACTCGATGCCGGCGTAGATGTCTTCGGAGTTCTCGCGGAAGATGACCATGTCGGTCTTCTCGGGTTCGCGAACAGGCGAAGGAACACCCTTGAAATAGCGCACCGGGCGCAGGCAGACGTACAAGTCCAGCTCTTGGCGCAGCGCGACGTTTAATGAGCGGATGCCGCCGCCCACAGGCGTAGTGAGAGGACCTTTAATCGACACCACGTAGTCCTTGACGGCTTCCAGCGTTTCCTCGGGGAGCCAAACGTCGGGACCATACACCTTGGTGGATTTCTCGCCAGCGTAGACTTCCATCCATTGGATCTTGCGCTTGCCGCTGTAAGCCTTTTGTACTGCAGCGTCCACCACTTTGATCATTACCGGCGTAATGTCGGCGCCCGTGCCATCGCCCTCGATAAAGGGAATGATAGGCTCATCGGGAACGTTAAGCGAAAAATCGGCGTTGACCGTAATTTTTTGGCCCGACTCGGGGACCTTGATATGCTGGTAAGACATGGATGCTCCAGATGCTCCAGTAAAAAGAAATTCGGCTTGAAAACCGGCAAACAGGCGTCATTATAGTGGTAAGTCTTATATAAGACCTTGCCTGTCCGGCGATTTTTTCATTTTAGCGGCTCTGGCACTTCAGTGCACATAGCGCACCCTTACCCTCTTCTGGAAAGAGTCCACGGGGTAAAATAGGCTTTTGCCCCACAGCACTATGTTTAATCCTTCGCGCGAGCAAGTTCGCCATTTCTTTACAGACGCCTGGCGCAAACACCAGCAGTCAGAGATTCTCACTCCGCTGGAAGCCATGGCCGTCGACTGGATGGTGCAGCATCCCGAATACCACCACGACTTCAGCAACCCTGAGGCGGCACAGGCCGATTACGCCGTTGAAGACGGACGCACGAACCCGTTTCTGCACCTGTCCATGCACTTGGCCATTGCCGAGCAACTGTCCATCGACCAGCCTCCCGGTATCAAAGCCGCCTACGAACAACTTCTCAGTCGCTACGACCCGCACGAAGCCATCCACGAAATCATGGAATGCCTGGGAGAAGTGGTCTGGGAAGCACAACGCCTCGGACGCCCATTCAGCAACGACACCTATCTGGACCTGATCCGACGACGGGTCTCTCGCGACCGCTAATAAACAAAAAGCCCGGGCCAGCCGGGCTTGATCGACAAACAGGCAGTAATTTTACTTGCTTGTGGATAGAGGCGAAGGCAGGGAAGCCAGCCAGGCCGAGATATTTTCGATATCGGCATTACTGAGCGGCGTGGCCATGGCGCCCATGACAGCGTTGTTGCGCACGTTGGCACTTGCCGGCATGCCGGCCTGACCGCGCTTATACGCGCGCAAGGCGTGCTCGAGATAGTCGGCGTGCTGACCGGCCAAAATTGGATAGGTGGGCAGGCTGCTGGTTTTTGCGTCTGCGCCATGGCAGGAAGCACAGGCGAATTTTTCGAAAGCAGCTTGGCCGGCAACGAGATCTGCGGCCTGTACTGAGCCGGCGAACATGAAGAGCGAACCCGCCACGGCAAGAGTCAGTTTTTTCATGGAGGCTCCGGCTTACTTGATATTTGAATAGTAGGCGGCAATATCTGCCATGTCTTGTTCGGACAGGCCTTTCGCAATTGCCTCCATGGTGGGGAAGCTACGAGCACCGCTGGCGTATTGCTTTAACGCTTCGACGATGTACTCGGCGTTTTGCCCGGCGATTTTTGGCACTTGATAGACTTCCGGGAAACCGGACCTATAGCCCTGGATGCCGTGGCAGCCGATACACATGGAAAGATGGTTAACCGCGGCTTTTGGATCGCCAATGGGCCCTTTGTCGGCCGCCTGGGCCTGAGCGGCGATGCCACAGAAGGCCGTAACGGCCAGCGCAGACAGAGTGCGCGTCATATTTGTTCGCAACTTCATAATGGCTCTTTTTGCGGTAGATAAAAGCCGGCCCATCCGAGTCGATGCCCCGGCAACCCGTTGGATTGTACGATAATTGTTGCTAGACCAGACAAGCAACATTAACGCGCCGCCCTGGCGCCTGACACACGGATACAGTAATGACCTCAAAAGCTTCCGCGTCCCCTTCTCAACGCTTTGACGGTACGTCGCGTTATGTCGCTACTGACGAGCTTAAATTAGCCGTCAATGCAGCCCTTGCGCTACAGCGACCGCTGCTCATCAAGGGCGAGCCAGGCACCGGCAAAACCCTGCTTGCTGAAGAAGTGGCTGCGGCGCTCGACCGACCGCTACTGCAGTGGCACATCAAGTCCACCACCAAAGCCCATCAAGGCTTGTACGAGTACGACGCCGTCTCTCGGCTGCGGGATTCGCAACTGGGAGACGAAAAGGTGCGCGATATTGGCAACTACATTGTCAAGGGCGTGCTGTGGCAGGCGTTCGAATCCGAGCAACCTGCGGTGGTGCTTATCGATGAAATCGACAAGGCGGACATAGAGTTTCCAAACGACCTATTGCGCGAACTGGATCGGATGGAATTCCACGTCTATGAAACCCGGCAAACTGTGGTGGCACGTCATCGTCCGCTCATCATCATCACGTCCAACAACGAAAAAGACCTGCCGGATGCTTTCCTTCGGCGCTGCTTCTTTCATTACATTAACTTCCCGGACCGCGACACCTTGCGAGAAATCGTTGACGTCCACTTCCCTTCCATCAAAGAAGAAGTGCTTGCTGCAGCCCTGGACACCTTCTTTGCTCTGCGCGAAGCGCCCGGACTCAAGAAGAAACCGTCCACGTCCGAGTTCCTCGATTGGTTGCGCCTGCTCATGAGCGAATCCTTTACCGCCGAGGAAATCGCCTCTTCAGAGCAAGGCTTACCTGTGATGGCGGGGGCGCTGCTCAAAAACGAACAAGACCTGACCTTGCTGCAGCGGCTCGCCGCCATTACCCGCGCTGGCCAACGGCGCTAGGTCTATGCTGACGGATTTTTTCTACCATCTGCGAGCGCATCGCCTGCCGGTATCGGTGCAGGAGTACCTGACGCTGCTCGAGGTGCTGCGTAGTGCGGTCACGCCGCCCACTCTCGACGATTTCTACTACACAGCCCGGCTTACACTGGTTAAAGACGAGACCTTATTCGACCGTTTCGACCAGGCCTTCGGCGAGTTCTACCGTCAGGTTGAAGCGTCTTTGCCTGCAGACAAAAGCATTCCGGAAGATTGGTTACTGAAGGAGTTTCAGAAGCGGCTTACCCCGGAAGAGAAGGCAGCAATCAAAAAGCATGGGTGGGACAAGCTCATGGAGCTGTTCAAGAAAACCCTTGAAGAACAAAAAGAGCGCCATGCGGGCGGCAACAAATGGATAGGTACGGGGGGCACTTCGCCCTTCGGCCACGGCGGCTACCACCCGGAAGGGATACGGATGGGGGGCCCCTCGGCCGGTAACCGAACTGCCATTAAAGTGTGGGACAAGCGCGAATACAAAGACTACGACGACCAGCAGCAGCTGGGCACGCGCAATTTCAAGATGGCCCTTCGCCGACTCAGGCGTTTTGCCCGGGAAGGCGCAGAACTCGAACTGGACCTGGAAGACACCATACGCAGTACCGCCCGCAACGCCGGACTCCTGGATTTGCAAATGGTGCCCGAGCGGCACAACACCGTAAAGGTGCTTATGCTGCTGGACGTGGGTGGAAGCATGGACGACCACGTCGCCCGGATAGAAGAGCTCTTTTCCGCCGCGCGCAGCGAGTTTCGTAACCTGGAAGTGTTCTACTTTCACAATTGCCCATACGAAACGCTTTGGCGCAGCAACGCACGACGTCATGATGAACGCTTCGATACTTGGGGCGTACTGCGGACGTATAACGACGACTGGCGCCTCGTCATCGTGGGCGACGCCACCATGAGCCCCTACGAAGTCCTGTACCCGGGAGGCTCCGTGGAACACAACAACCGTGAAGCCGGCGCAGTCTGGCTGCAGCGCTTGCTTGATGCGTGGCCGCGCGCGGTATGGCTCAACCCTGAACCGGAAGGCTATTGGCCCTATCGTCAATCCATTGCCATCATCCGCAATATCATGCACGATCATATGTACGGCGTCACAGTCGACGGCCTTGAACGGGCCATGCGCCACCTGTCGAAATAGATAGTAGAAGGCCTGCCTCGCGGCGCGCCGATCAAAGGAACAACAACAATGCTTGCTTTGTACCGCCGTTTCGTCACCGCGCTAGGTGTTTTGCTGCTTTCTTTCGCCGGCGGCCTGCCTGCCGCCGCATTGCAGCTTCCGCCAGGAGTCACAAAGGGGCCTTCCGTAGAAGGCACCACTGAATACCTGCTTCAAAACGGGCTTAAAGTTCTATTGACGCCCGATGCGTCCAAACCTACCACAACGGTCAACATGACCTACCTTGTGGGGTCGCGACACGAAAACTACGGCGAGACCGGTATGGCGCACCTGCTAGAGCACATGCTGTTCCGGGGCACGCCCAGCCTGCCCAACGCCTTGGCCGAATTTTCTCGTCGCGGCTTACGCGCCAATGGCTCGACTTCGGCGGACCGCACCAATTACTACGCCAGTTTTGCGGCCGACCCCGAAACGCTCGAATGGTATATACGCTGGCAAGCCGATGCCATGGTCAACGCCACTATTCTGCGCGAAGACCTGGACGCTGAAATGACCGTGGTGCGCAATGAAATGGAAGCGGGCGAAAACAACCCGTTTCGCATCCTGATGCAAAAGATGCGAGCCGCCGCCTTCCAGTGGCACAGCTACGGCAAGGACACCATAGGGGCGCGTTCTGATGTGGAAATGGTTGAAATTGAACAACTTCGCGCCTTTTACCGCACTTACTATCAGCCGGACAACGCCGTGCTCATCGTGGCTGGCAAATTCGACCCTCAGAGCGTGTTGAACATTATTGCGGACGCGTTCAATCCCATACCCAAGCCCGAACGCCGGCTGCCCCGCGAGTACACCGTTGAGCCGGTTCAAGACGGTGAACGACGCATTATTTTGCGTCGACACGGGGGCAGCCCCTACATTGCCACCATGTACCACATCCCAGCGGCCAGCAACAGGGAATACACCTGGCTAGACCTGGGCGTCAACATGCTTAGCGACATGCCATCGGGGCGGCTTTATCACGACCTGGTAGACAAGCAAATCACGGCCAATGTCTTCGGCTTTGCCAGCTCAAACCGGTACCCCGGCTATGCCCTGTTCGGAGCCCAACTCGAAAACGACATGGATCCCTTCAAGGCCCTGGATGCCATGAACGCGTCCATTGCCTCCCTGGCCGAAAAACCCTTCGAACAAGAGCAACTCGATCGTATACGCAATAAATGGCTTACCGATTGGGCACAAACCTACGCCGACCCCGTCAGCTTGGCCGGCGTCTTGTCCGAAGCCGTCGCTGCCGGCGACTGGCGCTTGTTTTTCTTGCATCGGGACCAGGTCGAACAAGCCGAACTAAAAGAGGTTCAAGACACAACACGCGCTTATCTGGTTAGCAGCAATCGCACGGAAGGGCTGTATCTGCCCACCGAATCGCCGGTACGCGCGCCGCTGCCTGAAGCCGTCGACGTGGACGAGGTGCTTTCGGATTACAAAGGTAAAGAAGGCGCCGGAGATGTCGATGCCTTTAATCCCGCTCCAGAGAACATCGACGCCCAAACGCTGCGCGAACCCTTGCAGCTGGCCAATGGCGAGGTACAGCTGGCCTTGCTTCCCAAACCCACGCGAGGAGATCGCGTGCAGGCCATCTTGCTCGTCCAGTTCGCGGACGCCGACAAACTAAAAGGCAAGCGGGTCGTCTCCAACATTGTTCCCTCGATGCTCGACCGCGGCACCACTTCCATGTCCCGGCAAGAAATCGAAGACCGCTTTAACGCGCTGCAAGCAGAAGTCAGCTTCGGCGGAGGCGCCGGCAATCTCACCGTCAGCATGAGCACAACCGGCGAAAACCTGCCGGAACTGGTAGCCACGGTCATTGACGTCGTTCGCAACGCCAATTTCCCCGAGAAGGAATTGGCCGAATACCAGCGGCAGGCAGCAGCAAGCATACGCAGCAGCATGGATGAACCCAGCTCGCTCGCCTCACAAACGTTGTCTCGGCATGCCAACCACTGGCCCGAGGACGATATCCGCTATGTTCCCACATTCGAACAGATGCTCAAGGAAGTAGCGGCGGTCAAACGCCAAGACCTCGTTCAATTCCACGACCAGTTCTACGGCGCCGGCACCATCCGCTTTTCAGCTGTGGGAGCCTTTGAGCCCGACGCCGTCAAAGAGGCGTTGGCCAAAGGCCTGGAGGGCTGGAAAAAGGCCCCACCATATACGCGGGTAAGCGACCCCTACAGGCCGGTGGCGCCCGAGCTCTTCCGCATCAATACACCGGACAAAGCCAACGCTTTCTACTTGGCAACGGCTCCGCTGAAGCTGCAGGACACCGACCCCCGGTTCACGGCGCTTTATCTGGCCAACTACTTGTTGGGTAGCTCGGAAAACTCCAAGCTCTGGAATCGCATTCGCGTGCAAGAAGGCCTGTCGTACAACGTGCGCAGTGAAATCGACGCCTCTTCTTACGAAGAGTCGGGCGAATGGACCTTTTACGCCATACACGCTCCGGAAAACAGCCGACGTCTACAAGAGTCGATGACCTCTGAAATACGGCGGGTCCTTGAACAAGGGTTCTCTGCGGAAGAAGTCGAAGACGGCAAGAAGGCCTTGTTGAACCTGCGTCGCCTGGCACGCACCCGCGACAACGTCCTTGCATCAGCCTGGATCAATTATCTGCAAGCCGGACGGACGTTCGAATGGTCTGCCAAGGTAGACCGCGAGCTTGCTGCTCTTACAGCAGACGACGTCAACAAAGCGTTGCGCGAAGTCCTTAAGCCAGAGCAACTGAGTATCGCCATCGCTGCCGACGAAAGCCGGCAAAAGAAAACGCAGTCGCCATAGTAATCAGCTCGCCACTATCGCACTGAGCAAAGGGGTGTCAATACGCACCCCTTTGCTTTGGTGCAGCCACCCAATTGTTTGCCAGAGCGTGCAGACGAAAAAGGCCCCGCGTTCCGACCTGAGTGTCAGGACGCGGGGCCTATGCCTTTGCGGGCGCGCCTTTTAAATCCACCGGAGAGTGCGGTGGCGCAGTATTCCAGAGCGCTGCATCACCCTCTTTCGTGATGATCGGATCAGGTAAAAAAGTTTTTAACCCGGTCGGTCCAGGACTCGCTTTTTGGCGAATGTTTCTCGCCACCCTGCGTTAAGGAAGCCTCGAACTGGCGCAGCAACTTCTTCTGTTCTTCATTCAGGCGTACCGGTGTTTCCACAGAAATGTGGCAATACAGGTCGCCCGGATAACTGGACCGCACGCCCTTGATGCCCTTGCCCCGCAGTCGGAAAGTCTTGCCCGTCTGCGTACCTTCGGGAATGGTTATCTCGCCCTTGCCATTGAGTGTGGGCACTTCGATATCACCACCCAATGCCGCTTTGGTAAAAGGTATGGTCAGCTCACAGTGGAGATCCTCGCCATCCCGTTGGAAAATGGGGTGCGGCTTCAGATGGATTTCGACGTATAGATCGCCCGGAGGGCCACCATTGATGCCGGGCTCGCCGTTGCCGCTCGAGCGGATGCGCATGCCATCGTCGATGCCCGCTGGAATCTTCACCTGCAAGGTCTTGTTCTTGCGGATGCGGCCGACACCATCGCACGCCGTGCAGGGGTCGGTAATTTCCTGGCCCGTGCCATGGCATGTGGGGCAGGTTTGCTGAACGCTGAAGAAGCCCTGTTGCATACGCACGGCGCCGTTGCCGCCGCAGGTGCGGCAAGTCGTTGGCTGAGTGCCCGGCTTGGCGCCGTTGCCGTTACAGGTCTCGCAGGTTTCCCAGCTGGGCACACGGATTTCGGTATCGAAACCAGCCGCGGCCTGCTCAAGTGAGATATCAAGCGTGTATTTGAGATCGGCACCCCGATACACTTGCGGCCCGCCGCGACGACCGCCTGCCGCGCCGAAAATCTCGCCAAAAATATCGCCAAAGGCATCGGCAAAACCGGCGCCTCCCATGCCGGCGCCTCCGGCGCTGGGGTCGACGCCCGCGTGTCCAAACCGGTCGTAAGCAGCGCGCTTCTCAGCGTCGCCCAGTACCTCGTACGCCTCCTTGACCTCTTTGAACTTCTCCTCGGCTTCTTTGTTGCCGGGGTTGCGGTCAGGATGGTATTTCATGGCGAGCCGGCGATACGACTTCTTAAGCTCGTCGTCAGTCGCGTTTTTGCCTACGCCCAGTATTTCGTAAAAATCGCGTTTTGCCATATTGGATAGTGGCGTCACTGACGCCTTTTTCTATGTGCAACAAGAACGCCCGGTTTCAGCGTAAGGCCGAAAACCGGGCTTGTGCGGCGAATATACGCCTTACTGATCGCGCTTCACTTCTTTGAAGTCCGCGTCCACCACATCGTCCTCAGTGGGACGGTCGCCACCAGCACCCTCAGCCTGCTGAGCAGCTCCGGCTTGCGACTGCATGTCGGCATACATCTTTTCGCCGAGTTTCTGGGACGCTTTGGCCAGGGCTTCGACCTTGGCATCGATGGCTGCCTTATCACCATCCTTGAGCGTGTCCTCGAGATCCTTGATGGCGGCCTCGATGGCTTCCTTCTCGGAGGCTTCCAGCTTATCGCCGTACTCTTCGAGCGATTTGCGTGTGGAATGCAC
>JAJUGB010000113.1 GCA_029268595.1 Alcaligenaceae bacterium
AAGATGAAGCGCCTCGTTTAGCCCAAGGACTGATGCAGACACAGCAAGGCGGAGCCTGGGGCACCACGACAGCCAATCTGATGGGGCTCCTGGCATTGACCGAGTTTGCCCTGCATCACGAAAGCACACCCTTGCAAGGCAGAACCTACATCACGTCCGGCCCGGACTCCCCCGCGGGTTTTGTCGAATGGCCCAATGCAAATGAGCCGATTCGAGAACAATTGCCCTGGCCACAGAGTCAGAACGGGCAGTTTGATATTCAGCATGAAGGGGAGGGCAACGGTTGGGCAACCTTGCAATCGGTGGCTGCCGTACCGGTTCGTCAACCGCATATGGCCGGATACGCCATACAACGGGAGGTTATTCCTGTCCAGCAGGCGCGGCCGGGGCAGTGGTCGGTCGGCGATGTCTACCGAGTAAGATTGCAGATCGAGGCTCGGGCCGACTCAGGCTGGACTGTTGTTTCCGACCCCATACCTGCAGGCGCAACCATATTGGGGTCCGGACTGGGGCGAGATTCTCTTATTGCCCAAGAAAAGATCTCTGCCAGCTCGGGGCCAGCGCCCAGTTACATAGAACGTGGCCAGGAAGGGTTCAGAGCATACTATCGCCAGGTGCCTAGAGGCGAGTTTGAGCTCGAGTACACCGTGCGTCTGAATTTGGCGGGTGAGTTTCAAACGCCTCCCACGCGAGTCGAATCCCTCTACCAACCTGACGTCTACGGTGTTTTGCCACCACTCGAACCATGGAAGATCGAACCTGCGCCGAACGCCTCCATGGCTCCGTAACCGCCGCAAGCACAACGCGCACCCCTGATGGCGCCTGGGTCGGTGTCTTCAAAGGGATAGGGCTGCGCTACTTTAGTGGCTTATGTCTATGTCTTGGCTTATTTCTATGCCTGGGCCTGATATCGCCGCAGGTCCAGGCCCGGCCCTATTTACCGACTTATGCACAAGTCAAGGCGTCTTACCGAGCCTCCGACCTGCTGATATTAGATAGACGTGGCGAACTTATCCAACGAGTGCGCGACAATTTTCACGAGAGGCGTGGCGATTGGCTGGCCTTGCACGAGATATCACCGGCTCTGGTCCGCGCGGTTCTGCTTTCGGAAGACCGCCGTTTCCACGACCACGAAGGCGTGGATTGGCTGGCGGTAGGGGGCGCTGCTTGGGGTCGTCTCATCGGCAAGGGGCGCGGAGGTGCATCCACGATATCGATGCAGGTGGCCGATCTTGTGCAAGCGCATCAACGACCCAAAGGCGGACGAGATTTTCTACAAAAAATCGACCAGATGCGCCGGGCCGGCGAGCTGGAGCAAGGATGGTCCAAGCAGCAGATATTGGAAGCGTACTTGAATCTGGCTCCATGGCGGGGCGAGCTTATTGGGGTGGACGCCTTGTCTCGTGTCCTCTTTCAAAAGTACGCCAGTGGGTTGAATCTTCGGGAGTCAGCCCTGGCGGCGGCAATGTTGCGCAGCCCGAACGCCTCCGCGGCCCGTCTGCGTGAGAGAGCCTGCGCTTTACTGCAAGAGATGTCGGCACCCCACGAATGTAAGAACCTGCGCGACTTTGTAGAAAGCGTCATTGCCCGGCGCTCGGCGCCGCGTTGGGATGCCGAAGGTCTGGCTCCACACTTTGCCCGGTGGGTACTTTCGGCAAAGCAGGACCATCAAGGCGGCAAGCAGCTCATCACCAGCCTCGATGCGCAATTACAAAGGCATGTGCTTGCCGTTCTGAATCGTCACTTGCATGCATTGAGTTCGTACAACGTGCGCGACGGTGCCGTAGTTGTCCTGGATAACATGACAGGCGAGGTGCTGGCCTATGTAGGCTCGTCGGGGCAGTTGTCCGACGCGCCTTGGGTGGACCACGCCCGAGCGTTGCGGCAGGCGGGTTCCACTCTCAAGCCATTCCTGTACGAGCAAGCGCTCGAGCAGCGCAGGCTAACCGCTGTATCGCTATTGCTTGACGGGCCCCTGGATGTCGATACCGGTGCCGGCGTGTATGCGCCACGCAATTACAACGAGGGATATGCCGGATGGGTCAGCGCGCGTAACGCCTTGGCTTCGTCGCTTAATGTCCCGGCTGTGCGGGTATTGACTATGGTAGGACCCGAACAATTTGCTCGAAGGCTGACGGATTTGGGTTTGCCACTGAATCACAACGGCGACTTCTACGGCTACAGCCTGGCCCTTGGCAGCGCCGAAGTAACCCTCCTATCGCTTACCAATGCTTATCGCGCCTTGGCGAATCTGGGCGGGTATTCGGCGTTGACCGGCACGCCAGCGGTGGCGGCATCCACGGACCGCTTGCGACGGGTGATGGCCGAAGGCCCTGCTTGGATAGTCGGGGATATATTGTCAGACTCGCAAGCGCGCGCCCGCACCTTCGGCCTGGATAGCTCCCTGACCACGCCCTTCTGGACTGCAGTCAAGACAGGCACCAGTAAAGACATGCGGGACAACTGGTGTATTGGCTTTTCAGCACGCTACACCGTGGGTGTGTGGGCGGGCAATAGCGGCGGAGAAAGCATGCGCCATATTTCGGGTGTGTCGGGAGCGGGGCCAGTCTGGCAGGACGTGATGGGGTATCTTCACGGAGAAGGGACAAACGCCAGTCGGCCGGCAATGCCGTCCACTATTGTGTCGCAAAAAGTCCGGTTTGATGGGGTTCTGGAACCGACCCGCATTGACCATTTTCTGGAAGGGACTGAGCAGTCGGTAATACGACTGGCCTCCAACGAGGATGGAAGAGCGAAGCCGTCCATCGTACAGCCAGTGGATGGAACCATCCTCGCCTTGGACCCCGACATCCCGCCGGCGCATCAGCGCTTGCAATTAGTGGCGGCAGGCCTGCAAGGGAGCAAGCGCGGGGTCGAATGGCGTATAGGCGGAACGGTTATTGCTGACCAGCCGGTAGCCATGTGGATGCCGTCGCCAGGCCTGCACCGAATCGAATTGACCGATGCAAAGGGCGCCACACTGGACTCGGTTCATATTAGTGTCCGAGGCGCGGCGCCAAAACTGAAATAACGTTGTTTACTCGGCCTGAGAGCTTGCCGGCGCAAGTTGAGACAAGATGTCGTCCTGATTGATACCGCCAATTCCGTAAATAGTGACCAGAGCAAAGACAATGACCCAGAACGCAGTGACAATGGCAGTGACCATGCCTGCCGAGAACCCGGGTTTCTTAGATTTTGAATTGTGAACAGCCATGGACGGCCTCCGGCTACTTAATAAAGTGAAAGCACTAATTGAACCATAATCTTACACACTTCGCCTCGGGAAGCTCGGGGCGCCCTGCTAGAATCCGATAGTTGTACAACCAAGAAGAGGGACATACATGAAATCCTTACGTGCGGTAAGTCGTATCCTGGTACCGGCCAGCTTAGTCGTATTGGCGGCGTGTCAAACTACGCCGAGTCAAACTCCGACCACCACTACGGCTCCAACAGCTCAGACCGACCAGCGACCCGCCGATAGTACCGTCCAGGCTGCCCGTCAAGGCGCGCCTGTGGCAGTGTTCCTGGCCGATACAGAAAACCAGGCAGGTTGGACGCCTGTGCAGATTCAGGCCGGCACGCTTTATGTGAATCCCCAACCCGTACTTACCCGAGACGATCTCGTGGGCGTCAAGGCGGGTACAAGCCAGCAAGGTGACGGTTTGGTGGCTTTGACGCTTAGCGACATAGGCAAGCGCAAGGTGGCTGACATCACACGCAATAATCCCAACAAGCGGTTGGCTTTGGTTGTAGGTCACACCATGTTGGCGGCTCCTAGCTACACCACAGAGGTCACCGCGCCTGAACTGGTTTTCGCCGTGGGCACAGAGCAAAACGCTGTGGCCGCAGTGCGAGCCATTGCCGGCGCCCAGGACGATGCTTCGACAAATGCGGGCGGCACAGTCGGTACTGGTACGACAACCGGCACAACCACTACGACGCCGGCGACCGGCACGACCACCACTTCGCCGGCAACTGGCACGGGCGCCGGTTCAGCCGTCGGATCCGGCGTTCGGTAAACCCTCTGCAGCAGCTCCAGCGCTAACAGATGTCTAGCGCCAGTTAAAGTAAAAACGGCCCGGGCGGGCCGTTTTTGCATTTTTAACGTGTTCGCCGGTGGGTTATCGCTGATCGGCCTGGCGCGCATTGATTCACAACCAGGGCCGAAGTACGGCGTCCCGGTATTAAAGGTCTTGGACAAAAGATGAACGATTATTCTGCAGACGCAGGGCGTAGCGGCCGGGCCACTTCATCAGCGCTACTCGTCGGCTTTCGCTTCCTTGCCTGGCTGAATGGCCTGGCACTGGCTTCAGTGCTTGCCTGTGCAATGGGAGTCATAGAGACGGAGCTTCCGGTCCAGTACCTCAAGCTACCGGTTGCCGCCTTTTTGTCCGGCCTGGCGTTGGCGGGCCTGGGACTTCTCTGGGCGTTTATCGTACAAGTGAACCTTGACCGGCCCTTGAACGAGGCAAGACGAAAAAGGGCGCACTGGTTACCTTTGTTCTGTACCGTACTGGCCTACAGTCTCAGCATGGCTGCATTCGCCGTGGGGTGCTGGTTCTTGGTCAATCTCGGCGCGTATGTGTCTCAGGTGCAGGACTTCATGCCGCAAATTCCGCATGGCTTACCCTATGGGCGCTGAGCTTTCGAAGTTGTATTTTTGCTTCTTCCGCTAGAAATACAGGACGGACTTTTAGCTCCGCTCTAAAATGTACGCTTTGCGTATATTACTGGAGCAAGCCCCGATGTCCGTATCCCAACAAGTCTTTTTGCGCGACGCAATGCGACGCCTGAATCTTACCCGCGACGTCTTTGCGGCACGCATCGGCGTCAAGCGGCGGGCCTTGGATACCTGGCTGCTGCCGGAAGGGTCGCAAGAGTCACGCACTATGCCCGATGTAGTGGCCCGGTTCGTGACGGAAATCGTGGAAAACGAGGCGCTACTCAAGAAATATTCGCAAAGTGCCCAATCCGGCCCGCTGCGCGATCGTATTGCCTATGAGGGCAAGCATCAACTGTTGTCCGTCGACCAGTTTTCTCGGGAATCGGTCGAGGAACTCTTTCGCATCGCCGACCAGATGCAACCCATTGCGCGCCGTCAGAAAGTGTCTCGCGTGCTCGAGGGGGCAGTGCTGGGCAATCTGTTTTTTGAAGCAAGCACCCGTACCCGCGTGAGCTTTGGCGCCGCGTTCTGTCGTCTGGGCGGTTCAGTCTGCGACACAACCGGATTTACGTTCTCGTCCATGGCCAAGGGCGAAAGCATTTATGACACCAGCCGCGTCATGAGCGGTTATGTTGACGCCATGGTCATACGTCATCCCGAGCAGGGTTCGGTGGCCGAGTTTGCCCGCGCTACCAACATACCGGTGGTCAACGGCGGAGACGGGGCAGGCGAACACCCCAGCCAGGCTTTGCTCGATCTCTACACCATACTGACTGAGTTTTCGCGGCTCGGCAAATTGTTGGACGGCGCCCATATTGCTTTGGTCGGCGACCTGAAATACGGTCGCACTGTGCATTCGCTTATCAAGCTGCTGGCCCTGTATCGCGGCCTCAAGTTCACGCTGATTGCGCCCAAAGGGCTGGAAATGCCAGAGGAAATCCTCCATCAGGCGGGGCGGCATGGCCATGTCATCGAGCAAACCAGTTCACTTGAAGAGGGACTGAAAGGCGCGGACGTCATCTACGCGACACGCGTTCAAAAAGAGCGCTTCGCCGGTGAGGAAATAGAAGGGTATTCTGCTGACTTTCAGGTAAACAAGGCTTTGGTGGACAAATGCTGCGGCCCGGACGTCATTGTCATGCACCCTTTGCCGCGGGATAGCCGGGAAGGCTCTCACGACCTGAGCGTGGACCTGAACGACGATTCTCGTCTGGCCATTTTCCGTCAGGCAGACAACGGCATTCCCGTTCGCATGGCGATCTTCGCGGTATTGCTGGGTGTGGAGCGTCTGGTCCAGCATTCGCTGCGCGATGTTACCTGGAGCCCCCCTTCGTATATCGGTCCGGACGACGCAATTTTCCCGGGCATGGAATAAGCATCTAAACGGATTCGCGGTTGGCGGTCAGATCAATAGCCAAGCCCGTCAGTGCACAGAAGCAAGCCGAGGGCGCAATTAACGTGCACTCGGCTTTTCTGCTTTTCTGCTTTGCTATTTAATGCGGCTTCTTTTCTCCGCCAAGCACATCCACGAGGCTGTCCAGCAGGCGGGAAAGTTCGCCGGTCATGAGTGTGAAATCAGAATCAAATTGTTCAGCATCGTTGATCGCGGCTTCCTGGCCCTCTTTGATGACATCCAGGGGCGAGACACGCTTGATATCAAGGCCGTCCGTCAGTACGAAAGACACCCGGTTGTCCCAGGTCATGGCAAGACGGGTGCACTGTTTACCTGCCTGTACGTGTTTGCGAACGTCGTCCGTTTCTACCGTTTGACGTACGTAGCGAACCGCTGCCCGGGTCTCGCCTGTGGAACGCAACTCCGTATCCTGGTCGATGCTGAATCCCGGCGGGGGCTCCTCATCCATCAGCCAGTTCGTCATGCACGATGCGGGAGACAGTTCTGTGTATAGCGGTACGACGGGGAAAGGATCCAGGGACTTGGCCAGCATGCCGAGCACCTCGTCTGATTTTGCCGCGGCAGCGGCATCGACGACAAGCCAGTGGTTCTTGGTGTCAATCCACACGCGAGTGTCGCGGTAGACGCTGAAGGCGCGGGGCATCAGCTCTTCGGTCACCCGTTCCTTGATTTCTTTCATTTGCTTGCGGCCAGGCCGATACCCTTGCTGCTCTTCGATCTCCTGCGCTTTGGCGCGCGCCACTTGATTGATGACGCTCGAGGGCAGCAGCTTCTTGTCGGCTCGCAGCGATAACAGAACCTGACCGTCCAGGGGATAGGCAAGGGGGCCGTCTTGAACCGGAGGGACCCAGCCCAAGCTTTGCAGATCCTGACTGGAACCTGGACGGAACGCTTGCTTTTCGAGGGCGGTCTGCAGGGAGTCGTGGGAGACGGACCAGTCAGGGGCGAGTCTGAATACTTTAAGATTTTTGAACCACATGAACAGCTTCTGCTTGTTGATGTTGGGGCCTTGGCCCTATGCGAGATGAATCCGCCGATATGCCTGGCGCACAGCGTGGCTGCTGGTAAGGGGCGGATGGTCGAAGACCGACGATTGTAAGCCCTGCGCGAGTCAAAGCGCTACGAGACCCGATGGAGCACTAAAAAAAAGGCCCAGTGCACTTTGAGCACTGGGCCTGGAAGGGCACACCTTGCCGTGCAGATTCGCGGGGCGCATGGCAAGGTGAGATAGCAACGCCTGCGATGGTGTCGGTTGGCCCCAATTGCTGGCCTGCGTGCAGGGCGTTCTCTATGCGGCCCATTCTAAGTGTCGCGGCTGACGTTGTCCTTAAACGCGCCAATTCACCACTAGGCGGTTTGGTCTAGGCGTCAGAAGAAAAAACGGCCGGCAAGCCCTAAGGGTGTGCCGGCCGTTAAGCGCCGTCGTAACTGGTGTTTAAGCGTTGATGTCGTTATGACGCGTTTCTTTCACGAAGAGTGTTCCTATGATGAGACTCATGGCGGCGATCGCTATCGGATACCAGAGGCCGTCATAGATGTTGCCGGTCGCAGCCACTATGGCAAACGCCACCGGCGGCAGGAAACCCCCAAACCACCCATTACCGATATGGTAGGGGAGACTCATGGACGTGTAGCGAATCCGGGTCGGGAACATTTCGACCAGCATCGCAGCGATGGGCCCATACACCATGGTCACAAGGATGACCAGGAAGGTCAGAAGCAGGACCACCATGACATAGTTGATCTGGGATGGGTCTGCCTTGGCCGGGTACCCATGGCTTCGAATTGCCTCGGTCAACTGCTGTTTCAGTTCGGTGGACCGGGCCGTGAATTCTGCCTTGTTCATCCCGGTACCTTCAAATGAGACGAACTGATCGTTTCCGATGCGTGCATAGGCTACCGTGCCCGGAGGCGCGGCTTCGTTGCTGTAGTTGACGGAGTTGCCAGCCATAAAGGCCTTCAGCACATCGCAAGAGCTTGTAAAGGACGAGGTGCCCACAGGATTGAACTGGAACGAGCATGTCGCAGGGTCGGCCACGATAGTGACCGGCGCCGTGGCCTGTGCTTGCTCAAGCGCCGGGTTGGCGAAATGTGTAATGCCCTTGAACACGGGGAAGTAACACAAGGCGGCAATCAGGCAGCCGGCCATAATAATGGGCTTGCGGCCAATCTTGTCGGACAGTGCACCAAACACAATGAAGAAGGGCGTGCCCAGCAATAAGGCCAGCGCAATCATGATGTTGGCTGTGTTGGCTTCAATGCCCAGGGTCTTGGTTAGAAAGAACAGGGCATAGAACTGGCCCGTATACCAGACCACCGCCTGGCCGGCCGTCAGGCCAATTAATGCCAGAATGACTATTTTCAAATTGCGCCACTGTCCAAAAGACTCTTTGATTGGCGCTTTAGACTGGGTGCCTTCGGCTTTCATCTTCTTGAACGCCGGCGATTCATTCAGGCGCATCCGTATCCACACCGAGATAACCAGCAATACGGCGGAGATCAGGAAAGGAATACGCCACCCCCAATCCACGAAAGCTTCTTCGCCCAATGCGCTACGTATGCCGAGAATCAGCAGCAGCGAAAGAAACAGGCCCATGGTGGCCGTGGTCTGTATCCAGCTGGTGTAGAAGCCGCGGCGGTTTTGCGGAGCGTGCTCGGCCACATAAGTGGCGGCGCCGCCGTATTCTCCTCCGAGAGCCAGGCCTTGCAGCAAGCGCAGCACAATAAGGATTATTGGAGCGGCAATGCCTATGGAGGAGTAGGAGGGCAGGACGCCCACCAGGAAGGTCGATAAACCCATAATAAGAATGGTGATCAGAAAGGTGTACTTCCTGCCCACCAGATCGCCCAGGCGCCCAAACACCAGAGCGCCGAAGGGCCGAACTGCGAAGCCGGCGGCAAAGGCCAGGAGCGCAAAAATGAACCCCGCTGTTGGGTTGACGCCGGAAAAAAAGTGAACCGCAATGATGGCCGCCAAGGAGCCATACAGATAAAAGTCATACCATTCAAAGACGGTGCCGAGCGACGATGCAAAGATCACTCGTCGCTCTTCCGCCGACATGGGGCGATTGGTGGCGGCGGGTGCTCCTTGCAGTGGCTTGCCCGGTGGCGGGGGCGTAATGGCAGTGCTAGGTGTACTCATGATGTCTCCTTCTCAGGCCTGTGCAGCGTTGGTTGTTCTTCGTCACGTACTTGCGGCAGGGACGCGTAGAGCGGTCAAGCTAACGGTAAAAACCCTGGCTTACGTCAAACTGACAGGCGGCCTAATAGCAACAGGCAGTTTGTAAATTATTGTTGCTGCCTGGCGTCAATGGAAATCGTCATCAGGGACGAAATGTGGTGTCGGCGTAGAGTGAGCACCGATGGGGAATGATTCACGGAGCGAATGGATGCGCAGATTCGCACTAGAGGGGCTCGGGGCGCCAGCGTGGGGATAGGCACCGGACAGGGTCAAGCGGCGCAATGAAGTACTTTCCGGAGCGCTGAAGAGTCGATCCCTTGGGAGTGGATCCCTTGAGAGTCGAGCGCTTGAGAGTCGATCGCTTGGGAGTGGATCGCTTGGGAGTGGATCGCTTGGGAGTGGATCGCTTGAGAGTCAATGGCCACGTCACGAGGACAGGCGCTCACGGAAAACGGCGCCCGTGAACCCACAGGCGCCTTGGCAAGGTCTCAAACTGGAATGGAGGTCAAGAATGCCTCAAGAGGTAATCTGCTATCGAACGAGCGCCTTGAATTCTTCCGCTTTCATGACGTGCCCAGTGGTGACGCCCACCACGGTCAGTATCATGCGATGCAAGTCTTCGGCCGCGATAGCGCCATACCCAATGTCCGGATAATCGTAGGTGCCGATGACATCTTCAAGGAAGGCCACCCGATAGCCGCGATACATGGCGTCACGAGCGGTGGCGAGGCAGCAGTCCTCGGACGTGGCGCCGGCGATGGCGACGTCTTTGATACCCCTGTTACGCAAGAGCAAGTCGAGATTGGTCTGGAAGAAACCACTGTAGCGCTGCTTACGCACAACGAGGTCGCCCTTTTGCGGAGCGATTTCCTCGTAGATTTCAGCGCCGCGCTTAC
>JAJUGB010000114.1 GCA_029268595.1 Alcaligenaceae bacterium
CCAGACCACTCTCGGTCTCTATCAAAAGGCAGTGGCAGGCCAAGGTGCCGCGTTCCAGTACGCCGCGGCTCCAGCCGTCCATCAGCCGCCCGCCAAGAGGGCAGCTGGAAATGCAATTGAGGTGGTGGATGCGCATCGAGCCCTCCCATGGCGTGCTTGAGCAGTATGGGAGGTGAGCAACGGACGTGCCGAGCGATGATGCAGATGCCGGCTAACAGCGCCGAGTGTACTTATCCACGCTCTTTCATGCGGCTTAACAACTCGTACTTTTCCCGGTCTATCTCGCCCCGGGTACGGACGCCCAGCCGGCGCAATATTGGCAAGGGGGGGCACCAGCCCTGCATTCCATGCTGGAGCAGAAATGTCATGACGGTTGCGGGTAATACCAGCCACTTTTTGTTTACGGTCAGACTAAGCACCAGGCCCGTAAGCGCCAAGGTGGAAGCGTTAACCTCCAACACCCGTTCAACGTCCCATTCCCTGTCCAGATCATGAATGCGCTGCTGAATCTCCCTCTGGCTGGTGTTGCCGTAGGTTTCGACGTTGCGGGCGATTTCGCGGTCTATCTTTTCGTTGAGATGTGAGGGGGTGGAGCGGCGGACACGGTCGGAGCTTGTGCGCGCGGCTTCAATTGTCGACAGCATGTTTGCCTCCTTGTGCAGGTGGATTACGGTTGATTCGACAATCTTCGGGAAGGCGAGGAATGGCGCTTCTCACTTGGCCCTCGCGTCCTCATTACTCGGATGGTTTCCCTTTACCGTGGCCTCGGGAACTGCAGCCACAATCCCTGTTCGACGCTGGACGCGTACCCGTAGTATAGGCTTACCCGCCAGCTACCCGTCTGATGAAGGCAGCCCCTCCGTCACGGATGTACATTCATCCTTGCGGGCTCTGCGACATCTGGCGGCAATAGCTTGCCAGGTTTTCCGGCAGGTCGGGCGGACAAACACCACACTGACGGTTTCCCGGAACAGCGAAGTCAATAAACTTCGGATAAGGCAGATTCAGGTTCGCCATGATGTGCTTGAACTCTTCCAGGGTCTTGTCCCCACCCAGACGCGGGTTGCGCTTCTTCTCCTGCGCAATGGACGACACAAAGCGCTCCTTGTAATCATGTGCTGGGTAGACCAAGGTCTCGTCCGGCAAGGAGAAAAGCTTTTCGCGCACGCTCTTGTACAGCGCATCGGCGTCGCCGTTCTGGAAGTCGGTGCGGCCGCACCCTTCAATCAGTAATGCGTCCCCTGTGAATACCCGGTCGTTCCAAAGATAGGCGAAGTGCCCATCCGTATGTCCTGGGGTATGCAATGGTTGTAGGGTAATGCCGTCCACCCGGAACGGCTTGCCTTCCTCGATACCCACGTCGGTGCACGGAAGGCAGTCAAACGCTGGGGCGGCAATCTTGCTGCCGACCGAGTGCTTCATTTCGAGTGCCGCAGTAATGTGGTCCGCGTGGATATGGGTGTCAACGGTATAAGCCAATTTCAACCCAAGGCGCTGAAGTTCGGCCAAGTCGCGGTCCATTGTGGCAATCACCGGGTCGATGAGAATGGCTTGCCCCGTGACTTCATCGCCTAGCAAGTAGGTATAGGTGCTCGACAGAGGCTCATACAGTTGGCGGAAAATCATGGGCACTCCTTGGTAAGTCATTGGATAAGAGGAACCAGAATCAGGCATTCAATATATCATAATATATTATGTCAGATGGTATAATGAAATCCCTAAATGCTTGACAGACGAATTCCGATGACTACTCCGGACGTGACTGATTTACCGAAACTCCGCGCGGCGGCGGGCCAGGCGTGCAATCTCTTGAAAGTGTTGTCCAACCCCGACCGCCTGCTGTTGCTATGCCAGATGACGCAGGGCGAGTTCTCTGTCGGCCAGCTGGAGGCCATGACTGGCATCCGGCAACCCACACTGTCGCAACAGCTGACTGTACTGCGCGAGGAAAAGCTGGTGGATACACGCCGCGAAGGCAAACAAATCTTCTATAGCATTGTCAGCTCTGAAGCCATGTCCGTACTACGCGTGTTGTATCGAATTTACTGCCCTTAGAACCAGGAGCCCCGGATGACTATCGACTGGAACAACTACACGCCCTGGCTATCGTTGACAGGAGGCCTCTTCATTGGCTTGGCAGCCGCAATGTTTCTTGCCTTTAATGGTCGGATTGCGGGCATCAGTGGCATTATCGGCGGACTGCTCAATCCGGGACGGGGCGATATTGCCTGGCGCATCGCATTCATGGCGGGAGTAGTGATTTCCCCCTTCGTATTTGTGTTGGCAGCGCCCTTGCCGGAAGTAACCATCGAGGCTGAATACCCCATGCTCATTACGGCTGGGCTTCTGGTGGGTGTGGGCACCCGCTACGGCTCAGGTTGCACCAGCGGACATGGTATCTGCGGACTATCCCGTCGATCGCCGCGTTCCATGGCGGCAACTGTCGCCTTCATGGTTGCAGGGTTTGTGACGGTGTATGTCGTTCGTCATCTGATGGGGTAAGGAGAAGAAGATGAAAGTGTTGATGGCATGGCTGGCCGGTGTGCTGTTTGGCCTGGGCCTGATCCTTTCGGGCATGACCGACCCGTCCAAGGTGCTCGGATTTCTCGATTTGGCCGGCGCGTGGGACCCCTCACTGGCCTTCGTGATGGGTGGCGCCTTACTGGTTGGCTCTTTGACATTCCCTTTAATTGTTAAGCGATCCAAGTCCATATTGGGCGAAGCAATGCGCCTGCCTACTGCCACACGAATCGACCGCCGGTTGGTATTAGGCGGGCTGACATTTGGCGTAGGTTGGGGGCTGGCGGGTTACTGCCCGGGACCAGCGCTCGCATCGCTTGCCCAAGGTGGCATCAAGCCATTGCTGTTCTTCGTTGCCATGCTGGCCGGCATGGCGCTGTTCGAACTTATGGAACACATGAAAAACCGGTCCCTGACCAAGCCGGCATAACGGGCCCGAAATGACACTGGCCATCATTCTGGGGGCAGTGGTCGGCCTTGTCATGGGGCTGACCGGCGCAGGAGGAGGCATTCTTGCGGTACCCGCACTGGTATTCGGGCTGCACCTGACGGTTGCAGAAGCCGGACCAATAGGCTTGCTGGCGGTGTGTATTGCTGCGGCAATCGGCGCAATCATCGGCTTGAAATCGAAGATTGTCCGGTACCGGGCGGCAATCCTCATTGCCGCCACAGGAATAGTGCTGGTCCCCGCCGGCGTTTGGCTAGCACAGCAATTGGATACCGGCATTCTGAGTGCGATATTCGCTCTTGTGCTGCTTTGGGTCGCATACAAGAACCTGAAGGAGAGCAGGCAAGGCAGCTCGTCGACTTTGCCTGACTTCGAAAGGCCGTGCGTTCGAGACGTGGAGAGTGGCCGCTTTATCTGGACCCGAGAATGCGCCACCAGGCTAGCCTCTGCAGGAAGTATTGCTGGCGTGCTGTCGGGGCTGCTAGGGGTGGGAGGCGGGTTTGTGACGGTGCCTGCGCTGCAGCGCTATACCGACCTGGAAATGAAATCGGTCGTGGCAACGTCGCTCTCGGTGATTGCACTGATATCACTGACTGGCGTGGTCACGAGCATATCGCGTGGCCATTTCGATCATGCCGTCGGCATTCCATTCGCCGGGGGAGCAGTATTAGGAATGCTCTGGGGGGGCACACTGTCCGCGCGGCTCTCACCCAAACATCTCAAGATTGCCTTTGCCGCCGTCTGCACAATCGTCTCAGTGGGGATGATGGTAAAGGCGCTGTAAATCCGTTCCCTATTCCCGAGGGGAAATTGTAAAGGGATGCTTAGAACTGACCTGTGACTGGTGGCGACCTGAACGTTACAGTCACTAAGGCGGACTGAGTCAACAACCTGCCATTTCTATCGAGTAGCGGTTATGCGCATAGGCAGCAAACCATAAAAATGAGCGGGTGAAGAAACACCCGCCCTTCTCTCGAGGAACGGGTCGCGATCAATAATGAATAGCGTTGGGCGTTAAAACGGGATGTCGTCGTCCATGTCGGCCAGGTTGGCCGCCTGTGACGCCTGAGGAGCCGCCGGACGGGGTTGTGCCGGACGTTGCGGTGCACTGCTGCGCTGCGGTGTGGAACCATAGTCGCCGCCACCCATGGAGGCATCGCCTTCACGGCCACCCAGCATTTGCATTTGGTCGGCCACGATTTCAGTGGTGTAGCGGTCTTGACCGGTGTCTTTGTCTTGCCACTTGCGGGTCTTGAGGCGCCCTTCGACATACACCGAACGCCCCTTGCGCAAGTATTCGCCCGCGATTTCAGCCAGACGGTTATAGAAGACAACGCGGTGCCATTCCGTTTCCTCGCGGCGCTCGCCCGAGTTTTTGTCTTTCCATTGCGATGTAGTGGCTATGGAGACATTGCAGATGGCGGCGCCGTCTGGGCTGTAGCGCACTTCGGGGTCGCGGCCGAGATTGCCAACGAGTATGACTTTATTTACTGAGGCCATGGCTGTTCCTGAAACGGGTGATGGGTTTGATGACTATTATCGGCCATTTGTACGCGGGATTCAGCCCCGCTGGTAGTACTACGTGTGATCAGATTGCGCGGGGGGAATCGTCCTGCTCGACCAACTCGCCCCTTCCATTCTTGAAACCACGGGTCGTCACAAACCAGACAAAGGCCAGGGCCGCCGATACAAGAAATACGCGTGATTCGCTTCCGGCGGCAGCAAGCACTCCGCCCATCGCCGCGCCGGCAAACACACCAAAAGCTTGAGCAGTGTTATAGCAACCCAGCGCCAAGCCTTTGTAGTGAGGCGGCGCGACACGGGAAACGAGCGAGGGCTGGAGGGCTTCCAGAATATTGAACGCAACGAAAAAAGCCACCAGCAAGGCAACCACTGCCAGGAAGCTTTGGCTGGCAAAGGGCAACAGAGCAAGAACCGCCACCATGCCGGCCACGGCAATTTCCAGTGCCACTTTGTGGGCGCGGCGCGTTTCGGTATAGAACACGGCGGGCACCATCAAGATGAAGGAAATCAAAATAACGGGCAGATAGACTTCCCACAAGCGTTCCGGCCCATAGCCGCCCAGACGCGCCAGCATGGCAGGCGCGACAACGAAAAGCGCCATCAAAATAAAGTGCAGGCAGAAAACGCCAAAGTTCAAACGCAACAAGTCGGCATGACGCAGCACGTCGCTGATCTTTGCACCCGCCATTGTCGCCTGCGCACGGGGCACGGCGGGCACGGCGAAGGCCCCTATCAATAAACAGACAAACCCAAGCAAACTGATGGCCCAAAAAAGGCCCGACAAGCCAAACTGACCCACCAGCAGCGGGGATAACACCAGCGACACCGCGAATGACAGCCCGATGGACCCGCCCACCACCGCCATTGCGCGGGTGCGAACTTCGGGGCGGGTGGCGTCTGCCACCCAGGCTGTGATGGCGGCTGAGACGGCGCCCAGGCCCTGCACGACGCGGCCGACAATAATCCAGTTTATGTCGGAGGCCAGCGCACAGATGACGCCGCCCACTATAAATAGCACCATTCCGGCCACAATGACCGGCCGTCGCCCCCAGCGATCAGACGCCATGCCCAAGGGGATTTGCAGTACCGCTTGAGTCAAGCCGTAAGCGCCCAGCGCCAAACCCACTTTGCTGGCGTTATCGCCGCCGGGTATGGAAAGTGCAGCAACGGCAAAAACAGGGGTCAGCAAGAACAAGCCCAACATGCGCGAAGCAAATAACAAGGCCAGCATCACGCTGGCGCGCCGCTCAAGAGGGGTCAACCTGAGTTTGGGAGCCGCCGCGCTGGCGTCCGGTGAAGTCGTTGTAATGGGGTCCGTCATGAGAACTTTGAATGAAACATCAGCCCGACCGGGCCTACTGCCCGCAGGGACAGCGCACGCGCAGGCTCGAACGCTGCGCGCTATAGTAGCAAGTTAGCCTTTGAAATACTGAAACCGCTGATGGACGCGATTCGCATCCGGGGTGCCCGCACCCATAACCTAAAGAATGTCTCTGTCGACCTGCCCCGGCAAAAGCTGGTGGTGATTACAGGGCTGTCGGGCTCAGGCAAGTCGTCACTGGCTTTCGATACCTTGTATGCGGAAGGCCAGCGGCGGTACGTCGAAAGCCTGTCGGCCTACGCACGCCAGTTTCTGCAACTGATGGACAAGCCGGACGTCGATCTAATCGAAGGTTTATCGCCGGCCATTTCCATTGAGCAAAAATCGGCTGGGCACAACCCGCGCTCCACCGTAGGCACGATCACCGAAATTCACGACTACCTGCGTCTATTGTATGCGCGAGTCGGCACGCCCTACTGTCCCGAGCACGGTTTGCCGCTGCAGGCGCAAAGCGTGAGTCAGATGGTGGACAAGGTGATGCAGTGGCCGGCAGACACCCGCCTGGCCATTCTGGCTCCTCTGGCGCGCGCCCGAAAAGGCAGCTTTGAAGACCAGGCCGCCGGCCTGCAGGCGCAAGGCTTCGTACGGCTGCGCGTCGATGGCGACATGGTGCAAATCGACGAACTGCAGCCCCTGAACAAGAACGAGAAGCACGACGTGGATGTCGTGATCGACCGACTGCGCGTTCGACCGGAATCACAGCAACGTCTCGCCGAGAGCTTCGAAACTGCCCTGGGTCTTGCAGAGGGCCGGGCCCTGGCGCTAAACATGGACACGGGCGAAGAACTGGCTTTTTCCAGTCGCTACGCCTGCCCCGTGTGCCACCACAGCTTGGCCGAGCTTGAACCGCGTTTGTTCAGCTTCAACAACCCCATGGGCGCCTGTCCCGAGTGTGACGGTCTGGGCTGTGTGGACTTTTTTGACCCTAAGCGCGTCGTCGCCTTCCCCGACCTGAGCTTGGCCAGCGGCGCTATTAGCGGATGGGACCGACGCAATGCGTTCACGCATTCTTTGCTGACCAGTCTGGCGGCCCATTACGAATTTGACCTGAACACGCCCTTCAATGAATTGGACGAAACGGTCCGCGAGCGGGTGTTGTACGGTTCGGGCGAGGAAGAAATTCCGTTTCTGTACCTGAACGAAAAGGGACGAACCAGCGTAAAGAAACACGCTTTTGAGGGCGTCATTCCCAATCTTGAGCGACGCTGGCGCGAAACCGATTCGTCCGCCGTGCGAGAAGAGCTGGGCAAGTATCGCCATAGCAAGATCTGCCCCGAATGCGGCGGATCGCGTCTGCGCGCGGAAGCTCGCAACGTGCTCATTGGCGACGAACCCGGCGAGGGGCAGCGTCAAGGCCGCGCCATCTACCAAGTGGAAGCCCTCGCCCTCTCGGACTGTCTGGAATGGTTTCGGCGGCTGCAGCTGACAGGCGCCAAAAAGGAAATCGCCTCTCGCATCGTGCGCGAGATTGAAGCGCGCCTGGAGTTTCTCAATAACGTCGGCTTGAATTACCTGTCCCTGGATCGCAGCGCCGACACCATCTCTGGAGGCGAGGCGCAACGTATTCGCTTGGCCAGCCAGATAGGCTCGGGCCTGACCGGCGTCATGTACGTGCTGGACGAACCTTCCATCGGCCTTCACCAGCGCGACAATGACCGCCTTATTGGCACCTTGCAGCACTTGCGCGACCTGGGCAATAGCGTGATCGTGGTCGAGCATGACGAGGACATGATCCGCGCGGCCGACTATGTGCTCGATATGGGTCCCGGGGCCGGCGAGCACGGGGGCCGCATTGTCGCCCAGGGCACCCCGCAGGAATTATTGACCGATCCACATTCCCTTACCGGGCAATACCTGAGCGGTACCCGGCGCATCAAGACTCCCGGCCGCCGCCCTGTAGACCCCGATATGCCATGGCTTCGACTCTACGGAGCGACCGGAAACAACCTCAAGGGGGTGGATCTGGCCATTCCCACCGGGCGCCTCGTTTGCATAAGTGGCGTCTCTGGCTCGGGCAAGTCCACGCTCATCAACGACACGCTTGCCGTGGCGGTCGCGCACGAGCTGCATCGCGCGCAAGCCGAGCCGGCTCCCTTCCTTTCGCTGGAAGGGCTCGACAACTTTGACAAGATCATTAATGTCGACCAAAGCGCCATCGGCCGCACGCCTCGCAGCAACCCGGCCACCTACACTGGCATGTTCACGCCCATTCGTGAACTCTTTGCGGGCGTTCCCGAGTCCAGGGCACGCGGCTACGATCCGGGCCGTTTTTCGTTTAACGTAAAGGGCGGACGATGCGAAGCCTGCCAGGGCGACGGCGTGGTGAAAGTCGAGATGCATTTTCTACCCGACATGTATGTGCCCTGCGATGTTTGTGAAGGAAAGCGGTACAACCGGGAAACCCTGGAGATCCGCTATCGCGGCCGCAACATCAGCGAAGTGCTTGACCTGACAGTTGAACAAGCCTTCGAATATTTCGAGGCGGTGCCGACCATTGCCCGCAAGCTGCGCACCCTGATGGACGTGGGGCTTTCCTATATTCGTCTGGGCCAAAGCGCCACGACCCTGTCAGGCGGCGAGGCGCAGCGGGTGAAACTGTCTTTGGAGTTATCCAAACGCAGCACGGGGCGCACGCTTTATATACTTGATGAGCCCACCACGGGCCTGCATTTTCACGACATTTCGCTACTGCTGGACGTTTTGGGCCAGCTTGTCGACGCCGGCAATACCGTGGTCATCATCGAACACAATCTGGACGTCATCAAGACTGCCGATTGGGTGATTGATATGGGGCCCGAAGGCGGGGGCGGCGGGGGCCGCATCGTGGCGCAAGGTACGCCCGAAGATATTGCGGCCAGTCCCGATAGCCATACAGGAAGGTATCTGCAGCAGATGCTTGCCCTACGCGCTTAAAAAACCGACGCAGGTAAAAGTAACGGCGGCCTCCCGAGCATCGATTGCGATGGCTCAAAAGAGAGGCCGCCGTCGGCCGTACTATTTTTCGCCCAGGCTTTCTGCGTTGCTTCCACCTATGCCCCAGTGCGAAAGGGGCACTTCATCCACCAGCACCCGGATGTTGCGATGGGGCGCGCCCAAGCTGTTATGCATGGCTTCAGTGACGGCAGTGATAAGGTCCGCAATTTCTTCCTTCGTACGACCCTCCATAATGGACAAACGGGCAATCGGCATAATTCTTACCTCAGCTAAACCAGCGCAGTAGCGCCAATGACAATATAGGGAAGCCCACCAGCAGCGCAATTCGAACCACGTCGGACATCAAGAACGGCATCACGCCCCGGAATATGGTGCCCATAGGCACATCTTTGGCGATTCCGTTGATGACGTATACGTTCATGCCCACCGGCGGAGTGATGAGACCGACCTCCATGACCGACATGGCAATGACGCCAAACCAGATGGCTTTTTCGTCAAGTCCCAGACCGAAAAGCTCGATGCTGAATATGACGGGCAGGAAGATGGGAATGGTGATCAGAATCATGGAAAGCGCGTCCATGACGCAGCCCAGGGCCAAATAAATGATCAGGATGCAGATGACCACGCCAATGGGGCTCAGGCCCATGGACTGCACCCAATCGGCGGCTGCATTGGGAATTTGACTGACGGCCAGCAAGGCATTGAGCATGTCAGCGCCGATAAGAATGAGGAACATCATGCCGGTTCCCACAGCCGTGCCCGAAATGCACTGTTCCCAACCCCCGTTACGTAAGCCGCCCGATTTCCAGGCCGTGAACCCAGTGGCCAAGGCGCCCACAGCCGCCGCTTCTGTTGGCGTAAAAATGCCGCTGTAAATGCCGCCAATAACTACTGCAAAAATTAGTATGACCGGCCAGGTGGCCACCAGTGCCTGCAGACGCTGTGGCCACGTGCTGCGCCGCACGTCCCCACCCGCCGCTTCCGGATTGATGCGCGCGATAATGCCCACCACTATCATGTAGCCTACGGCCGCCAAAATGCCAGGAACCAGGGCGGCCATGAACATCTTGGCAATGTTCTGCTCGGCCAAGATCGCGTAAATAATCAGGGGCACGGAAGGCGGTATAAGGATGCCCAAGGTGCCTCCCGCCGCGATCGACCCCCCGGCCAAAGCAGGCGAATAATTATGACGGCGAAGTTCCGGCATCACTACCTGAGTCATGGTGGCC
>JAJUGB010000115.1 GCA_029268595.1 Alcaligenaceae bacterium
CAAGCGCGTCAAAAACGGCGTTCGCATGCTGGCTAAAGCCAAAACCATGACGGTCACTTCCGCGGCCGGGACAAACCTGGAAATTCGCGTCGAAGGCGCCCAAGCCGGCGGCGTATGGGGCGGCGCCGACCGGCCTGGCCTCGTTCAGCACTGGCCGGGCGGCTTGTGCCTGGCGTTCCCTAAGGCCAATTCCGTCAACGGAACGCTCGTCATGAATGTGGGCGATGTCAACCTCACGTTCAAGCGCTATCTCGAAACGCCCATCACCCTACACATCGAGAACGACTACATCACTCGTATCGAAGGCAAAGGTCTGGACGCGGAACTCATGCGCAGCTACCTGGAGGCGTGGAACGACAAGGACGCGTATGCCGTCAGCCATGTCGGTTGGGGCATGAATCCTTTTGCTCGTTGGGACGCGCTCCAGATGTTCGACAAGAACGACACCAATGGCACTGAGCTACGGGCCTTTGCCGGAAACTTCCTCTATTCCACCGGGGCCAACGACACCGCCGGCCGGCACACTTTGGGGCATTTTGACTTGCCACTGCGCCATTGCACGGTGGCTTTGGACGGTCTGGAAGTCGTTCGCGAAGGAAAACTGTGCGAGGTCTTCGAATGAACAAAGCGCCTTCCTGGCTGGCCAGCGGCAGCGGCCAAGAGATCCCCTTGGTTCTGCTGCACGGCATGGGGTCCACCGCCGCCATCTGGCTGCCACAGCTCGATTACTTCGGTCGCGAGCGCCCGACGCTGGCCTGGACGATGCCTGGTTTTGGCAGTTCGCCCGCCATACCTGAATTGAGCTGGGAAGGCTTGGCCAATGCCTTGGCCGATATGTTTGACGCCGCCGGCATTGCACGAGCCCATGTGCTGGGACACTCCATTGGCGGCATGATCGCGCAGGAGTTCTACCACCGGCATCCGCAGCGTGTCGCCAGCCTGGTTCTTTCAGCGACAAGTGCCGCCTTTGGCAGCAAAGACCCGGCATGGACCGAAGACTTTCTGCGCCAGCGCACCGACGAACTAGACCGCTACGACAGCTTCGAACAGGCGGCTCCGCACATGCTGGAGAAATTCATGGGCCCGGATACACCCGCAACCATGAGGCAGCTGGCCGTGCTGGCGGCCCAACCGATTCAAAAAGAGGCGTATGTGCAGGTGATGCGCCTATTGACCACTTTTGATCGTAAAGGCGATGCAGCCAGCATCCTTGTCCCTACCTTACTGCTGGCCGGCGAGCTCGATACGCAGGCGCCCCCCAAAGGCATGAAACGCCTGGCCGAGCAAATCCCAAATGGCCGCTTCGCCCAATTGGACGGTCTCAGCCACATGGCCAATATCGAAGCCCCTACCCAATTCAACGCAGTGGTGCAGGCTTTTATATCGGCTGATTCACTGCACAAGACACACCGCACGACACTGGAAACACCATGAATAGCGACTACCTCAAAGAGTATTCAAAATCGGCCGACGCCAATACGATGTTCGATGCCGAAGCCCTTACCGAACAGCAACGCGAGCTGATCGCCAAGGTGGATGAATACGGCGTCGCGTGGGCAGAACGCGCGTTCAAATACGACCGCGAAGCCAGCTTCCCGACAGAAAACTACGACGATTTGAAGGAGATGGGCTTTCTGGGCCTGTGTGTACCCGAGCGTTTCGGCGGCTTGGGCGCTGACTACCGCACGTACACGCTTGTGGCTTCCCGTATTGCGTACTACTGCGGCAGCACAGCCAACACCTTCAATATGCATAACGCCAACGCCTTGTGGACGGCCGACATGGTGGACGCCATGAATCTGACGGACGAGCAGCGCGCGCAACAGGACCGCAACCGGCAAATTCACTATGGCAACATGCTTGCGGGCAAGATCTACTCTCAGCCCTTTTCCGAAGGGGGCGGCGCTGCTGCCGGCAAACACCCCTTTGGCACGATTGCCACGCCCACAGAAGGCGGATGGCTGATCAACGGCAAGAAGATTTTCGCCTCCCTGTCCGGCGCCGCCGATTACTACGGCGTACTGTGCACGGAAGACGTCGAGAACCCGTCTTATGCCGACACCATGTTCATCGCGGTGCCCGCAGAGGCCGAGGGTGTATCCGTGGTCGGGGACTGGGACCCTCTCGGTATGCGAGGCACGGTGTCGCGCACCCTGCTATTCAAAGACGTGTTCGTACCGGAAACCTCGCAGCTGATGCCGCGTGGCGTCTACATCAAGGCAGCCAGCCAGTATCCACACATGTTCATGACGCTGACTCCCTGCTATATCGGTGTGGCGCAGGCAGCTTACGATTTTTCCGTGGCGTATTTGCGCGGGGAAGTGGCTGGTGTCAACGTCAAGCGCCGCATGTATCCGACCAAGCAGTTCGGCATTGCCGAAATGTACATCAAGCTTCAACAGGCGTGGGCCCTGTTCCACCGCGTCACATCGGAGTTCAAACGCAGCCCCTCTCGAGCCGAACGTCTGCGCGCCTACGCCTGCCAATATACCGTCATGGAATATTGCGCCGAGATCTGCGCTGCGGCTGTCAGAGTGTGCGGCGGGCAAGCCATGCTCAAGACCTTCCCCTTGGAACGCATGTACCGCGATAGCCGCTGCGGTGCACTGATGCTGCCCTGGACTTCCGAAATATGTATTGACCGACTCGGCCACGGCCTGCTTTATAACGAGAACGAGCGAGACGATTAAAGCGTCAATAACAACGCTTCGATCCGATGCATACGAGGTGACCTCATGATGACCGCCCACACTGCCAATACCGCTACCTCTTCCGCCCCAGCGCCGGCCGCTGTCGCGCCCAAACCGGAACTGCGCCATGCCTTTGGCCGCTTTCCTACCGGTATTGCCGTGATCACCACCCTGGATGAAGACGGCCAGCCTTACGGCATCACGGTCAACTCGTTTGCGAGCGTGTCCATGAGCCCGCCCATGCTTAGCTGGAACGTCATTCGGGGCTCCCGGGCCCACGCCACGATTGGCCAGGCGCAGCGCTTTGTTGTGAACATCCTTTCGCAAGATCAGCGGCATGTCGCACAGCAAATGGCCAGCCGTATGGAAGACCGCTTCCAGGGCGTGGCTGTGCGCCACTCCAGTGATGGGCTTCCCGTTATTGAAGACGCGCTGGCCACTTTCGAGTGCGAGGTCCATGCCATGGTAGAGGCCGGAGACCACGACATTGTGCTGGGCCGCATCCAATATTTTGAGCACCGGGACGGCGCTCCGCTGGTATATTGGCAGGGCCGCTACGCCACTGCAGCGTGCGAAGAGCATTGATGTAATATTTTGCTGCATTCTCTAAGAAACCTATACGGAGACAATCCATGAAATACAAAGGACTTGTTGCTGGTCTGCTGGCCAGCTTCGCCGTGGTCACGGCCGCACAAGCCGACATCAAAGTCGGCGTCATTTCGTCAAATACGGGTCCCGTGGCCCTCATCGGCATTCCGCAAAAGAACACCATCCCCCTTCTTCCGAGAGAACTGGGCGGAGAAAAGGTGCAGTACATTGCTTATGACGACGAAAGCGACCCATCAAAGTCGGTCACTCTGGTCAAAAAACTAATCACCGAAGACAAGGTGGACGCCATTATTGGCCCTTCAAGCTCGCCCAACGCCATGGCCATTCTTGACTTCATCGCCGAAGCCAAGATCCCCACCCTGGCGCCGGTGGGCACCATCGCCATCGTGCTACCCATGGACGAAAAACGTCGCTGGGTGTTCAAGACCACGCAAAACGATGGCCTCGTCGCAGAGAAGCTGGTCAATCACATGGTCGAAAATGGTGTGAAAACGCTTGGTTTCATCGGCACGGGCGATACTTTCGGCGAAACCTGGTACGGCGTCATCAAAGACATGGTCGACGACAAAGGCATCAAGATCGTCGCCAACGAGCGCTTCAAGCGTCCCGATACGTCCGTGACCGGCCAAGCACTGAAAGTGTTGGCTGCCAAGCCGGATGCCGTGCTTATCGCTGCACCCGGCGGCCCGGCTGTATTGCCGCAAGCCACCCTGGTCGACATGAACTACAAGGGCACCATCTACCAGACGCACGGCGCTGCGCTTAACGAATTCCTGAAGCTGGGCGGCAAGAAAGTAGAAGGCACGATCCTTGGCGGCAGCGTCATGCTGGTGCCTGACGATGCGCCAGACAGCAACCCCGCTAAAGCGGTCGCGCTCAAATACATCAACGACTACCGCAAGCTGAACGGCGGTGTTCCGGCTACCTTCGGCGGCAATATGTACGACGCTGGCCTGCTGCTCGAGCGCGCCGTTCCGGAAGCTCTCAAGAAGGCCAAGCCCGGCACCGTCGAGTTCCGCGAAGCCCTGCGCGACGCGCTGGAAGGCGTCAAAGAGCTGCCTGGCACTCAAGGCGTATACAACATGACGCCCGAAGACCACAGCGGCTTTGACGAGCGCGGCGTTGAACTGATCACCGTCAAAGATGGCGAGTTCAAACTGGTTCAGTAAAGCTGTAACCGGTTAGCCCTATAGCCATATAGGCGGCGCCATGGCCGCCATCCGCAGCCGGCCACCGGCTGCGGACCCAGCCCGGTCGCTCGATCTTTGTGCTCTATGGCCGATCTGATCCAGCCCAACCACACTTCTCCTGGCTGGCCGGGCCTTCTTCACTCTTAGCTGCATTTATGACTTCACAGCAATCTGTTTCGGCGTTTGCGTTGGTTTGCCGCGAGTACGGAAACCCGCCCTCCGTGGCGTGCGAGCCCTTGCAACCACCGCCACCCTTAGGTCCTCATGATGTTCGGGTGGATGTCCACTACGCCGCCTTTAACTTTACCGATCACCTGCTGGTGCAGGGCCGCTACCAAGAGAAGCCCGCGCTGCCCTTTGTACCGGGCCTGGATGCGGCAGGCGTTGTCAGTGCTGTGGGCGATAAAGTCACGGCGTTTCAAAAGGGCGACCGGGTCGTGTCCAGCGGCGTGGTGGGCGGTTGGTCCACTCAGCTTACGGCCCCCGACCACCGTCTTGTCAAAGTGCCGCACAACCTGCATCTGGCTGACGCGGTCGGTTCCATCAACTCCCATCTTACGGCTTACCACGGGCTGGTCGACCGTGCCGCGGTCGCGCCCGGCGAGCGAGTTGTGGTCCTTGGCGCTAACGGGGCAGTGGGTAAAGCATCCGTGCAAATTGCCCGGCACTTGGGCGCACAGGTGTTCACCGTCAGTCGTGAACCGGATGGCTCCTTCCTCTTGGGTCAAAACGGTGGCGAGTCCAACACCGCCGCATCTGCAAACGCATTTACGGTTTCGGCCGGCGAGCTCAAGGACGGCTTGCGGCGCCTCCTGGGCAAGCAAGGAGCCGATGTCGTGGTCGACCCGGTGGGCGACCATCACACCGAGGCGGCAGTGCGCAACCTTGCCTGGCGCGGCCGGCTCTTGGTCATAGGCTTTGCGGCCGGCGACATCCCGCGTATTCCGACCAATCTGCTGCTGCTTAAGGGCGCGGCGATACTCGGCGTCTATTGCGGCGGGCTTCTGATTCAGGAAACCAAAAGCTTTACTGCCCAGCTCGAGCAGATGTTCCACATCATGAGTTTGGGAGTGCTCACGCCCTCACCTAACGAGGTGCTGCCGGCACAGGACTTCCCCCGCATCTGGGAGCGCTTTTCGACCGCGCCGCGCGGCACTAAAGTAATTCTCGGTTTTAGTTGACTGTGTTCCGGGCCTGACAGTCAGGCCCTTTGTTATTCGGAATCCCGATCATGAGCCAAGCCCTACATGACGCGTTGGTGGTCCCGCCACTACAACGCAGCACGGCCCCTTTCCGACCAACTCGCTTCGCGCCGGTCGAGATTGACGTGGAAACACGTGAAGACGGCACACTCATTGTGCGCAATAGACAGGCACTTAAGCCGCTGCCTGTCCGGCAATTGAGCGACTATTTGCGCAAGTACGCAGAAGAACGCCCCAATCAGGTGTTTCTGGCCGAACCCGCCGGCGAGGGTTGGCGGGAAATCACCTACGGTACAGCGCGGGCTCAGGTGGATGCACTCTCGCAGTGGCTTATCGACCGTGATTTGCGTGACGATAGACCCGTCATGGTGCTTAGTGACAACGGCATCAATCACGCCTTGTTGCAGCTGGCCGCCATGCAAATAGGTATGCCCGCCATGCCGGTGTCGGTAGCCTACAGCCTTATGTCCAGCACCTGCGGGAAAATCGCCGATCTGGTCAGCCGCTTTCAGCCTTCCGTCATCTATGCATCGGACCCGGTCCGCTACGGAAGAGCGCTATCAGTGGCCAAACCCTTGTGTAAAGACGCTGTGTTGCTGGCCGACGCGCCAGCGCCTGGGCTGGTGGACGCGGTGTTCAAGGACGCACTGGCCACTCGGGTAACACCCGCTGTTGACGATTGGTATGCTCGGGTGGGCCATGACGACACAGCTCGCCTTCTGCTGACCTCCGGCTCTACCGGCTTGCCCAAGGCCGTCACCATGACACAGCGCAATATTCTGACCTCTGGCGTGTTGTGGGACCAGGTATGGCCATTTCTGGCCGACGAGCCTTTGCGTATTGTGGACTGGCTGCCGTGGAACCATACGGCAGGCGCCCACGGTGCCTTTAGCGCCGTATTGCGTCACGGCGGCACACTGTACATTGACGACGGCAAGCCCGTGCCTCAATTGATTGATCGCACCGTTCAAAGGCTTAGTCAGATTCGTCCGAACGTCATGTACAACGTCCCGCGCGGCCTGGACATGCTGGTAAGCCGTATTGAAGAAGAGCCGGCCCTGGCGAAAGACATTTTTGCCAACTTGCAAGTCATCGTGTACGGGGGCGCGGCCTTGTCGCCGGCCACCCTGCACAAGCTTGAAACCCTTAGCGCCGAGGCCACTGGTTTTCGTGTCCCCGTGTCGGCGTCCCTGGGTTCGACGGAAACCACTATGCCGGCCACCTTGATCTGGTGGCCGCCTCAAAAGCTCGGCACCTTGGGCCTGCCTTGCCCGGGCGTCGAAGCCAAGCTGGTTCCGGAAGGCGAACGCTACGAAATCCGTTTCCGCGGGGACAACATCACACCCGGTTATTTCAGGGACCCCAAGGCCAATGAAGCGACTTTTGACGAAGAAGGCTTTCTGCGCACGGGCGACGCTGTCAGCTGGGCGACCCCAGGCACACCCGAGCACGGCCTGATCTACGCGGGACGCCTGTCGGAAAACTTCAAGCTGGCAACGGGCACATGGGTCTCGGTGGCCACGGTACGCACCAATATGCTCGAGCACCTGCGCCCATTCGTTAGTGACGCCGTATTGTGCGGACCCAACCAGGATGAATTGGGCGCCCTGCTGTTCTTGAACTCTAGCCAGATACGGAAGGCCTTTCCTGAACTGAGCGAAGCCAGCGACGTGCAAATCACCAGCCACCCACCCCTGTTGGCGAAAATCGCCGATGGCATACGGGACTATAACCAGCAATATCCGGCGAGCAGTACTCGGATCGCGCGCGCTTTGTTACTCGACTCGCCGCCCAGTATCGACGACGGCGAAATCACGGATAAAGGACACATAAACCAACGCGGCGTGCTTGCGCTGCGCAGCCACTGTGTACAACAACTGTACGGGGCCGCAAGCGACGGTGATAATTGCCTGGTTTTTGCGGCTTGAAGAGCGAGAGGGATATGAGCGAGACACTGCGCCTATACGGCACACCTATAAGCACCTACTTCAATAAGGTGAAGATTGCCCTGATAGAACTGGAACTGCCTTTTGAAGAAATCGAAACCATGCCAGGCCGATTGAATTGGCCTGACACCGGCAGCCCAGCTGGTACTGTTCCCTATTTGAAAAATGGGGACGATACGGTGTACGAATCGCAAGTCATTATCGAGTACCTGGAAGAGATTCGGCCGGCCAACTCGCCCTCCATGTACCCTTCCGACCCTCTGGACCGTGCGCGCTGCCGAGAGCTCATCCAGTATCTGGAAATTTATATGGATACTCCCGCTCGGCCCTTGTTCAAAGCAGCCTATTGGGGCAAAGAACTGCCTGTCGGAGCCCTTGACGCCGCCCTACCCCAGTTTGAGCGCGGCCTGACGGCGCTGGCGCGTCGCGCAAACTTCAGCCCATGGTTGTGCGGCGATCAGTTCACCCATGCAGATGCTGTAGCCTGGGTGCATCTGGCGACTCTACGCCATGCCTTGTCGTTGCTGGGCCATACAGGTTTTCTTGAAACGAAGCTGCCACAGCTTGGACCGTACTTCGAGGCCTTGTCGAACCGCGCCAGCATCCAGCGCGTCGACGCCGATCGCAGACAGGCTGCGCGCCTATTCCAGCAACAGCAGCAACAAAACAAGGCAGGCTGATGGCCCGCACCAAATCGCTGGACTACGAGGACCGCAAGAAGGACATCTTGCGGGCCGCGGCGGTGCTGTTTGCTCGCCAAGGTTATAACGAGACCTTGCTCGAACACATCGCAGAACAGTGCGGCATCAAGAAGTCGTCTCTCTACCACTATCATCGATCCAAACACGCTATTTTGCACGGGCTCATTAAATGGAAGGTGGAGGATCTGGCCTGGAAGGTGGAAGCGGCGGTAGAAACCGAGGACACGGCGGAAAAGAAGCTGCACGCGATGACCGCCACACTTGTGAATGAGTACATTCGCAGCCCGGACGAGGTGACGGTGCTGATGACTTTGCCGCGGCACTTGAATAAGACGGCCATGCTACAGGTGGCTGATATTCAGCACCGGATTATTAATCGGCTAGTGTTGCTGGTGCAGGATCTAAGGCCGGATATTGAGTTTTCGCGCAAGAAGGTGACGGCGCTTGCGATGTTGTACTTTGGGATGACGAACTGGATCCACGCCTGGTACAAGCCGTCGGGTTCGATTAAGCCGGCGGAGTTGTCCTCGATGATTGCGGAGGTGTTCTTGCGGGGGTTGGATGGGTTGGCGGCAGAGAACCTCGTCAAGTGAGGAGGGTCGAAGCGGGTTTTTAAGCCGGTGCCGGGCAAGGTCTCGTGTCTGGGCCTGCGCTTAGCGGCCCTATCGGTTCCGCTCCGCGTCCCCTCCGGGCTTCCCGCCAGATCGTGCGATTCGGGGCGGTCGCGGAACCTCGCGCGTCGGGAGCAGTGCTCCCGAAACCGTCGCGCTCAAGCAGCCGCGACCTTTTATCCCCGAATCGCACAATCCGGCGGCGCACGCGAAAGGCCCAGACACGAGGCCTCGCCCGTCCCCTGGTGTTTGGGTACGTGGGAAGGCCGCAAAAGCAACTGTGAATTTGGGTGGCGTGAATTGTTGCTTGGGGACTGGTTCTCAGTCGCCTTCCTTGCCGACGGGCTAAAGGATTAGTGGCTAGCAGATACTGGGAGCGATCTGCTGCCGGGTGTTCGGATAGAGCGACTAGATTTCGCATTTGGGCATGGAGACTCTCAGTAGAGAAACTTTACTTCGCCTAGGGTCGGCTGAGCCTTTATTCAGATATCAAAGACGGCAAATGCTTGGCGGATGCGATCCCAGTCGGGGTCGGCGTTTGTGAGGGCATTTCCCTCGGCATCGGCTCCCAGCAATGCTGCCAACAAGAGGCGGGCCTTGTGGGGTGATAGCCAGCCGGCGGGGATGAGGCCTCGGGCGAGCAGGTCCATTTCGGATCCGGGGAATGCGTAGGTGCGCCGGAAGATAGGGCCGCCCATGACCCGTGAGGCGAGGACAACGGGCATTTGAGAAGCTAGGAACTCGAGCGCGGGCACGAGGACTTTGGGGACGTGACCGGCGCCCATGGCTTCGATGACGAGGCCGGTATAGCCGAGGTTGGGTAGTGCCCGTAGGAAGTCGTCGTTATCGTCGAGGACGGTTTTTATTATGGCGACTTTGCCAAAGCTGGAGACGGTGTGAAGGCCGGGTATGGTGCGGCGTGGGGTGTTGCTCAGGTAGCGGGGCGTGCCTTCGAAGTAGTATCCCAGGGGGCCGCCAGAGGGTGACTGGAAGGCGTCCACCAGGCCTTTGTGGGCTTTTTCGGCGTAGACGGCGTCGTGGATTTCGTCATTGAGAACCACCAACGCCCCTCGGCCG
>JAJUGB010000116.1 GCA_029268595.1 Alcaligenaceae bacterium
GGGCTGTCCTTTGATAAGACATTGAACGATCTGGTTCACAAGCTTCCCCTGGCCGACTCCGTGGCCATCGTGAATGCCATTGGAGGCAATGGAGGCAATGGCGGAGACGGTGGCGAGGTGAAGGCCATTTTGAACGCATCAAGCCGCATTCGCACTGAAGGAACTCAATCAGACGGGGTCCTTGCCCAGAGCATTGGGGGTGGAGGCGGCATGGGTGGAGGCGGCTCGGCCACCGCCGACAGCACCTTTTCTGTAAAGCTGTCGTTTGGCGGCAAAGGTGGGGCCGGCGGCGCGGGCGGAACCGTGGTCGTGGGCAATGAAGGCAATATCGATACTTTCGGCGATGCCTCCCATGGGGTGTTTGGGCAATCCATTGGCGGTGGCGGTGGCAACGGAGGCAATCTTACGGCAGCGCCGGACGACACACCCGACACTGTAGGTGAGATTTGGGCGGTGCTCAAGAGGGCCGTAGGCGTAGAAGCCTACGAAGCCTGGGCGGGGGACGAGCGCAACGCGGAAACCAAAGAGAACCTGGAAAAATTCGTCAAAGATATACAGGACACGGAGCGCTACAAATCGCTGGCCGACGCCTTCAAGAAGTCCGAACTCTATAAAGAGATGAATGCCGCCAGCGGGAAAATTAGCGACTACCTCGACAAGCAGTCCAAGGGGTCAGTGAAGCGCCCCGACGTATCATTGGCGCTGTCCATGGGAGGCGAAGGTGGATCGGGCAATCGCGGTGGGTACGTCAAGCTCGAGAACCCAGGCAAAATTGTGACCGCCGGGCACATCTCCCACGCGATGCTGGGCCAGTCGATTGGCGGTGGAGGTGGCCAGGGTGGTGTCGCTTATAGCTCGGGCACCAACAAGACCAACCTTAGCGCCACATTGGGAGGCAGCGGTGGCGACGGCAATCTTGGCGGCGAGGTAGCGCTTACCAACCCCGGCACTATCCGGACGACCGGCAACGCCTCGTACGGCATGTTTGCTCAATCGGTAGGCGGCGGAGGCGGTACTGGCGTGGGCGCGCTTAGTAGTGACAATGAAAACCTTGTCGTCAACTTCACAGCCGGCGGGGCCGGCGGCAAGGGCGGTCACGGAGGACTTGTTACCGCACGCAATGCCGGCACTATTCAGACATGGGGTGACGAGTCGCACGCCCTCGTTGTCCAGAGCGTTGGAGGCGGTGGCGGCGCGTTCATGATGTCTGTTCCCCAAGAAAAGGGCGGCACTCCAGCGCCGGCCGATGCCGACACCGCGTCTGCCGGCACCATTAAAGAGCTCCTGAAAGCCGTTGGTATCGAAAAAGTGCCTGCCAATGCCAGCAACTCCGACGGCAAAAAACTGTCATCCAAATCCGGCAGCTTCACGCTGGGCGGTTCTGGTGGCGCGTCGGGCAGCGGTGGAGCAGTCAGCGTCGTCCAGAACGGCTTTATCGTTACGTCGGGCCGTGCCTCGTTCGGCGTACTTGCCCAGTCCGTGGGCGGCGGCGGGGGCATATCGAATGCAGCGGGCAGCCCTGGAGGAGTAAAGTACGCCGCCTCTCTGGGAGGCAAAGGCGGTTCATCGGGCGACGGCGGGGCCATCAATATTCAGTTCGGCCAGTCCGCTTCAGTTAAAACGCACGGCGATTACTCCACGGCCATCTTCGCGCAGTCAATCGGAGGCGGGGGCGGCTATGGCGGCGCCTCTGTGCTGCAAGGCTGGACGATCCCTGTCTTGGGCGGTGCCGGCGGCTCGAGCGGTAACGGCGGCAGTATCGACATTCGCACAACGGGTGGCAACACCATCCACACCACCGGGGTCAAGGCCCACGGCGTCTTCGCCCAATCGTTGGGCGGCGGAGGCGGCGCCGTGAGTGATGTATTGAAGACCGACGCTCGGGTTCGGGCCGCGCTCGATAAAACGGCCGCTGCGCTTACCAGCATAATCAGCAAGGTGGGTGGCTCGGGCACTGTGGCGGACAATATTGACAAAGTGCCCGCCGAACTCCAAAGCATCGTCAAGCTGTTCGGCAATGACAAGGATACGGTTGATAGCGCGCTCACCGCTCTCAAGAGGACCTTGGACCAGCGCAGTGCATCCCGCGGCACGGGCGGCCCCATCAGCCTTCGCGTGAACGGCAATGTCAACACCGAGGGAGCCGGTTCCCACGGTCTGTTTGCACAAAGCGGTTTTCAGCAAGCGGACGGCATGCTGGACCCGAGCCGTTTTGGTGGAATCATCAATGTGGACTACACGGGCGTACTGCAGGGTGGGGACGGCGACGGCGCGGCGATTGTGGTTGATGGGGGCTGGAGAAACACCGTCGCCATCAACGCCGGCTCTCATGTTAGTGCTCGTTCTGGCACGGCGGTTATCTCCACTTTTGGCGAGGAAACCGTACGCAACTTTGGCACCCTTGTGGGGGACATCAACCTCGCCTATGGCGGTACCAACGAGTGGAACGAATTCCGCAACGAACCGGGCGCCACATATGTTAGCGGCGGCACCGGCACGATCAATGTTGGCAATACCCGTGGCGCCTTTTACAACGCCGGCCGCTTCGACCTAGGCGGCGTCGGCAAGATCGCCACCGCCAATGTGCAAGGGCGAGAGCTCGTCCTGGGCGGCACTCTGCTTGTCGATGTGAACAGTGTGGCCGCAGCAGGTGCACCAAATTCCGATCGCCTGATCGCCTCCAAGATAGTGGTTGAAGGTGTGGAAATCCGGCCTCACGCCGTCGAAGGCCTGTTACCGGGCAGTGATTTCACCGTGGTGACGGCGACTTCAATGGAAACGAACCGGCCCGCAACGGCATGGGCATATCGCCTGAGTCCTGTGTCGTGGTCGGTAGCTCAGAATGGCGGCAATATCTCTGTGGCCCCGAGCGCCGACTTTGTGGGACGAGCACCGGGCGAGCTCAACGTCACCGAACGCTCGCTGCTTGAGGGTCTGCAACAAGCGTGGGATTCGGGCAATAGCAGCATGGCCGGCGTCTTTGCCGATATGGCCAATATCGATTCCGCACAAAAGTACGACCTGGCCATCAACAGCCTGACTCCCACCGATGATCTTGGCCAGGCCGCCTCTGGCCAGACGCTCTCTGGTCGTCGGTCGCTTAACGCGGCGCTAAGCTGCCCTGTGTTCGACGGCACCGGTGTCTCGCTGCGCGAAACCGAGTGCGTCTGGTCGCGGATTAGCGGTTCTCACACCAGCCACAGCAGCAGTGACGAAAGCGATGGCTTTTCGCGCGACGGCAGAAGCTATCGCATGGGAGCACACTGGGAGATTCGTCCCGACTGGTTCTTTGGCGCCACCGCCGCCTACAACACCAACACCCTGCACACCAGCGATCACCTTACTTCCATCCGCGGCGAGGGCGGCGACGTGGCCTTTTCGCTCAAGCATCAAAAAGGTCCGTGGCTATTCGCCGGCGCTGTCCATGCGGGGTATGGGCGCTACGAGTCCAGCTCCTTGTTCCTGGTCGGCTCAGACGTGTGGAGCGCCGAGAACGCAGGTGATGTATGGACCGCAGGCGTAAGAGCCCGGGCCGCCTACGAGTTGGAAGGCGCAAACTGGTACCTGCGCCCTTATGTCGACCTGGACCTCATGCATACCTATATGCCGGGCTACACCTTGAGCGGTGATGGCGCCACATTGCAAGCCGATGCCATGAAAGAGTGGACCGTTGCCGTGTCGCCCAATATCGAGGCGGGCACACGCATCGACGTAGGCAAGTACGGATGGCTGCGCCCGTATCTGTCTTTAGGCGCTACCTTTATGAACAACAAGAGCTTGAAGAGCGAAGTGTCGTTCACAGATGGCCCCGGTCACGGCATCCGATTCACCTCCACTTCGTCCTTGCCCGACAAGATGCTTAATGTCGGCGCCGGCTTGCAGCTGTATAACGAGGACAAGTACGAGGTTCGGGCCGAATATAAGGCGCAGGTAGGTAAAGACTTCAGGAATCAGGAGCTCAGTCTTCGTTTAGGGGTCCGATTCTAATTTAATTGACCGGCCCGCGCCCTTGTGGCGCGGGTGCCTGGTATGGGAAGCTTCGAGGGCGCCACCCGAAAGGGCAGCGCCTTTACTCATTTAATACGCGATGCGCCCGAGAAGATAAACCAACAAGACAGCGGCCAAGGCAAGATCCGACACCATGGCCGCGATTTCTGGTCGCGTAGTGGCTTTGTTCCTGACATGCTGGACGCCCGCCAAGCCAAAAAAGATAAACCCAGCCAAGGCCAGCGCGGGTACCCATTCCACAAAATAAAGACTTGCCACGGCGGGTATACCCATCGCCATATTGCCCACGCCGAGTTCTATGACGATTTTTTGCGCGGCCGGGTCGTCAATCTCAAAGATCTTCTGTGCCGTGAAGCTGGGCTGCACCATTTGCCGAAGTGCCGCGGTCACCAGACGCCATCCCACACCCCAGAAAACAAACCATTTCCCGAGTGCGTCGATCCAGGCCAGTTCGTTGGCAGACACGTCCAGAACAATGGAGGTAATAGGCAACACCAGCATGAACAAGAGGATGACGGCAAGTTGCACGGCTGCCTCCGGACATTGAAAGAACAGACTTGAAAATAGCGAAGGGAACGCGCCTGTCGCAATCGGTGGTTTGCCGGGTACGCCGTTTCGTTGCGGCCCGTCTTGTCCGAGCCCGGCGCATAACCGCCGTGGGTGAACGCAACTCCATCGGGCGAGAAGCAATGCGCCGCTAGCCGCAGAGGGTCAGGCTAAGCGCTTGCTATGGAACAGTTCGAAAGTCGAGCCCGTAACGGGTCCAAGTGCTCATTACGCAAAGCGTGTAGCAGCACAATGAGGATCAGCCTCTGAATGTCACTATGCTGTGTAGGACTATGGTGTGCCTGCCGGGGCTAGCCGGGCATGTTTCTGGGCACCCTAGCTCTGCCCCTACAGTAAGAAGAAAGAAGGAGTTGCAATGGCCGCAGCCCAACCAAAAGCTAATTGGAAGTCAACGATATTGATGCCGGTCGCTCTGCCGGCCGTAATCCTTATTCTGCTGCTGGTGGTTGGCACGATCAGCAATCCCGACGCGGCTGGTACTGTGTTTTCCAACACTCTGGCCTACATTACTCGCAACTTCGGCTGGTTTTACATGCTGTCCGTTGCCATCTTTTTGGTGTTTATTGTGCTGGTGGCGACCAGTAAATGGGGCAACATCAAGCTGGGCCCGGATCACTCCGAGCCTCAATATAGCTTCGTGTCCTGGTTTGCGATGCTGTTTTCGGCAGGCTATGGCATTGCTTTGCTATTTTTTGGGGTGGCCGAGCCGGTGCTGCACTATGCCTTACCCCCGCAAGGCGCCGCACAAACACTTGATGCGGCAAAGCAAGCCATGCAAATCACCTTCTTTCATTGGGGCTTCCACATTTGGGCCATCTATGGACTGGTGGGGCTGGTACTGGCGTATTTTGCGTTTCGCCACGGCCTTCCGTTGTCGATGCGCTCTGCGCTTTACCCTTTGATAGGAAAGCGCATCCACGGACCCATCGGGCACACGGTCGACATTGTTGCCATCTTGGGCACCATGTTCGGCGTGGCCACGTCGTTGGGGCTGTCGGTCATGCAGATCAACACCGGTCTGAACTACTTGTGGCCGACCATCCCTATTAACAATACCGTCCAGGTAATTGCCATTGCAGCTATCACAGCCCTAGCCCTGTTTTCTGTGGTGGCGGGTTTGGACAAAGGGGTCAAGAACCTGTCCGTGCTCAATATGGTGCTGGCCACAGCGTTAATGCTGTTTGTGTTCACCGTAGGACCGACGCTTTTCATTCTTGAAACGTTTTTGCAGAACACCGGTGCGTATCTAAATAATATTATCGAGCGCACCTTCAATCTGCAGGCCTACGAGCGCAGCGACTGGATAGGGAATTGGACACTGTTCATTTTTGGCTGGACCATTGCCTGGTCGCCATTTGTCGGGCTATTTATTGCCAAGATCAGCCGCGGCCGCACCATTCGTGAGTTTGTGTTCGGCGTCTTGCTTGTTCCGACAATTTTTACCTTTTTCTGGTTTTCCGTGTTGGGTGAAACGGCACTTTTCGCGATCATGCACGAGGGGTACACCGCCCTGATTGCGGAAGTCCAGGATAACAACGCGATCGCGCTGTTCAAGCTGTTAGAGACGCTTCCCTTGACCTCCATTGTCTCTTTCCTGACGGTGATATTGATCATCACCTTTTTTGTCACGTCTTCCGACTCGGCATCCCTGGTCATTGACTCGCTGGCAGCGGGCGGCATTGCAAACACGCCTGCAGCCCAACGCGCATTCTGGGCCATTGCTGAAGGTGTCGTGGCCGTAGTGTTATTACTGGCCGGCGGCCTGCACGCGCTTCAAAGTATGACTATCCTTAGTGCGCTGCCGTTCGCTATTATTTTGCTTATCGCTGCAGTTGGAATGTGGCGAGCCCTGGCCATCGAAACGCACCGTGACAAAAGCCTGGAGCAGCAGCGGCAGAATCGTCCAGCAGCCGGCTCATCCAGTGCGTGGAAAAGGCGTTTGGCCGGCATCGTGGACTACCCCGACATGGACCACGTCACAACCTACATTACTGAAGACGTAATGAATGCCATGAATCGCCTGGCAAGGGGTTTGGATGAACAAGGCTGGCCGGCAAAGGTAACGCTGGAAAGCGCTCCTTGCCGCGCCTTCCTGGAAGTAGAAGTGCACAAACCCGATCAACTGGACTTTCTGTACGAGGTGCGGTTACGCGACTACGAGACGCCGGCCTTTGCCTCACCTAGCTCCGCAAGCTCAAGTAATGCCGAGACGGTCGGCAGCCCAGACGCTGCCAATCAAGAGTCGAGTGCCCGTTACTATCGAGCCGAGGTGTTCTTGCACCGCGGAGGACTGGATTATGACGTCTATGGCTATACGCAGGAGGAGCTCATTGGCGACATTCTCGATCACTTCGAGCGCTACTTGAGCTTCCTGCAGATCTCGCCGGGCGTATTGCCATGGAATATGGCCGAGCACGACGAGATGTTGCAGGACAAGCCGTCTGAGGAGGCGATTGGGAAGGCGTAGCATGAGGGCGTGGGTGAACTTCCGACGGCGCGGCGATGCTTACTGTACTCGTCGAAACCCATGCGCTTATTGAGGGCGTTATAGATGCGTGCGAACCGCATAACGTGCTGGTTGAAACAGTAGCTCGGGCATGCACAAGGCCATAGGCAGTCCACCGAACTCGGCAGTATTGTCAGTGGAGCGCGGGCTTTCGACCGAATTCACCGGTCCCCGACGATGATATGGTCGTTGGGTATTTCGATTTTCTTGGTCGTTGAATTGTGCGGAAACGAGACGACGGTGGTCTTGCCGAATCCTTTGAAGAGCACATCGGTTCCGTCGAAGGGAGTGTAGCCTGGTGGGCTTACTTCATCTTGGGAAGTGAGCGCTTGTGGCAATAGCGTGGCATACGGTTCTTTGACATAGATAATCGGCTTCTCGATTCTGACGTTAGCAGCGCGCATCGCTGAATCGAGTAGTTGCCCCGACACGCCGCCCACAAACAGAGGCACCAACAAAATTGTTAAAAGGCTAAAGAGCTGAAGCGTGCGAGACTTTTCTGTATCGCCAGAATCTGTGATGCTGTCCTTGGCAGGCGTATGCACCAAGGTGCTTTCAATAGCCCGGGTTTCCTTGATGTGATTACCGCAAGAGACATACACGGAGTAGAACAAGTACAGGCCAATGGAGAGCAAAGGCAAGCTCCAGTAAGCCGTTGAATCGTTGTTGCCGAAAGCAAGAATAATGAAAACGGCAAAAGAGGCGAATAGTACAGAGGCCCAATGAAACGGAGCTAGCTTGTGTGCAGGCCGGAGTTGGCGGCGCTTGATGAAATAGCAGCCGCGGAAGATTAGCCAATATACGGCCCGGGTCACCGGCGACAACGCTATCCCCAACGACACCAGGCTTCCAACAAACAGCATGTACACCATGCCAAAGCAAGCGGCTGCCAGAATAAACAGCAACCCGTCTCCGACGGATAAGTCCTGCGGAAAGTGGCTGATGCGCAAGCAATACGCAATGATGCAAAGGCCGCCAGCTAATACGCTAAGTTTGGAGCACGCTGCGGCAATCTTCGAAAGAGACTCCAGGTTTTGCTCAAGAGTGGGCGGGATAAGACGCATGCAATATTGTTATTAATTAGCCAGAGTCGTAGGGCAGCTGTCTGCCGCGTAGACTTTGGCGCCATTGTAGGTTCGTTTCCAAGTCATATTCGCCAATTGCAATAACTGAAAAATAACCGGCTGCGTCCCGTCAACTATGATTTAGGTTGAACCAAAAAACTGCCGCTTTCGGACAGTAGCTGACGGTCGCAGAGGCGCCTACTGGATTCGTCCGAAGTTCAATAATGGAGGAACAATCATGAAAGTCTATGAAGCCATTGCCCGAGGACTGTCGGATCTAGGTTGCACAGAGCTGTTCGGCGTGGTCGGAGACGGCTGCGTCTACATCATTGACAGCTTTCGCCGTGACTACAACGGGCACTATGTAGCGGCAGTTCATGAAGGCAGCGCCGTATTGATGGCACAGGGCTGGGCCCGTGTAGCCGGAAAGGTTGGCGTGGCTGCCGTTACCCATGGCCCCGGATTGACGAATACTGTCACGGCCCTGGTCGAAGGCGTCAAAGCAGGCACCCCCATGGTGCTGATTGCCGGCGATACCCCGGTTATTGACCGCGAACACGCCCAGAACATAGACCAGCGGGCGCTGGTTGCCGCAACCGGCGCGGGCTTTGAAATGCTGCGCGGCCCCGAAACCGTGGCCGAAGATTTGTCGCGGGCGTTTTATCGCGCCCACTCTGAGCGTCGGCCCATCGTGCTGAACGTGCCGGTAGAGTTTCAGTGGGACGAGGTTGAATACCAAAAACCGTACCTGCGCCTGCCCGAGACACGCAGCGCCATTGCGAGCAGTGACGACATGGATGAGGCCATCGGCATTATCGCCTCGTCGCGCCTGCCGGTTGTCATTGCCGGACGCGGGGTAAGCGACCCCGAAGCCGAGGCCGCCGTGCTGCGTTTTGCGCGTCGCATCGAGGCGCCCGTGGCAACCTCCTTGCGTGGAAAAGGACTATTCAATGACGACCCGTTCCATCTGGGTATTTCCGGCACGGTAGCCAACGAGGTGGCACTTGACGTCATTGGCCGCGCCGACTGCTTGATTGTGTTTGGCGCCAGCCTGAACAAATACACATCCGGAGAGCGCGGCTTAACCCGCGGCAAACGCATCGTCCAGATCAACCCCGTGCCGACCGAACTCGGACGCTTCACGCCGATAACCATTGGCTTGGTAGGCGACCCCGGTTTGACGGCCGACGCCATGGTGAAGTGGTTGGACGAAGCCGAGATCCCGGGCTCTGGCATGCGCAACGACGACCTGCTTCAGGAACTCAACTCCTATCGCGAAAATGCGCAGAAGAAGCTTGTGCGCTCAACGCCCGACGGAACCGTCGATCTTTACGAGGTGGCCTTCGCAGTGGAAGAGGCGCTGCCCAAGGATCGAGTGTTTGTCACCGGTTCCGGTCGCTTCATGTTTGCCTTCTGGAACGTAATTTCCGTACCGAATCCGAGCTCTTATGTTGACGGCAACGGTTTCTCGTCCATTGGCATCGGCGAGGCCACCGCAATAGGAGCCGCCCGAGCGGCCGGAGATCGGCCAACCCTGCTCGTGACCGGCGATGGCGGCTTCATGCTTAGCGGTCTTAGCGAGTTGACCACTGCCGTGGCCGAAGGTCTGGACCTGGTGGTGGTCGTCTGCAACGACAGTAGCTACGGGGCAGAGCATATTGCCCTAACCATGCACAATATGGATCCGGACATCTCGCTGCTACCGTCGCGGGATTTTGCTCGCATTGCCGAGGCTTTCGGGTGCGAGGGGATGACGGTGACGAGTAGTGCGGAATTGCAGGCCGCGATGGAGGCGGTGGCGAAGCGGGAC
>JAJUGB010000117.1 GCA_029268595.1 Alcaligenaceae bacterium
GTCAATGCGGGCACGGAAGAAGTCATCGGTGGCGGGGCAGGCGAACATGGCAGTAAAACTCCCAGAAAACAACCGTCATTGGACAACAAACTGGGAGTTCCGGGTATCCGATAAACCCCCAACCACCAATGTTTATGCGGCTCACGGGGATTTTTCAGGGACGACTAAGGGGTAAAACAGAGGCGGCCAGCAACACCGCCACAGATAAATTTTTCAGAATACGCATATGTCTTGCCCACCATTCCATGGGTAACCAGTTGGAATGGAGAGTCTAGGCAGACGCACGTATATCTAAAAATACTTTATGGCCATTTACTTCTAAGGAAATCGAATATGCACCATATGGGTAATTATTCGATAAAGCAACAAGCAAGCCCGCCGCCATAGATAAGTAGCGTTGCCCGACTTTAAGCTCAACTCTGAAAGATCCCGTGTCAGAAATAATATCAGTTATGACCTGCTGACCAATTTATTGGTTTACTTAAAGAGAATTCGCTGATGCTGACGTGTGATTCACACTCGAAAGACCAAAGCCGAATCCCCTAGCAATGTTCCTTCGCATGCCCCATCAATTCGAATTCAACACATTTGCTTCCAGGATATCTGCAAGTGCGCGCAGCTGAGGTGCTACTTCGCTGCGCAGAGTCGCTTCGCTGACGTTCGCTGTGTCACTGCTGATGTTAATGGCCAAAGGCTGTGCCTTGTCCGATTCCGGAATAATGGGTATGGCCAGTGCAATGATTTCGCGGTGGACCAGGCCGCGCTGCCAAATATAGCCAAACTCCGTGTACTGCTGAAAGGTTTCTCGGGCCAAACGCTCGAGCAGTTCGCTTTCTTCCGGATACTCCTTTTTCAACCGAGCGAGCAACTGCGCGCGTGGCTTGTTGTCCAGAGCGGCAAGATAAGCCCAGCCCAATGTGCATTTGTGGATGGGCAGGCGGGAACCGCGCTGTAGGTTGGTGGCCAGCGTCTTCTCTGCGGCCCGCCGTTCCAGATAGACCATATCCAGACGCTCGCACGTCGCAATGGACACTGCCGAGCCGTAGCGGTCCGCAATGGCCTGCATTCGAGGCCGCACGATTTCCAGCCCGTCGAATGTTGCTGAGGCGGTGAGCCCCAACGAAAGCGCGGCCAGACCCAGCTGCAGCCTCTGCCCACTGACACTGGGCAACAAAAACCCAGCCTGAACCAGTGTCTGGCAGAGACGCCAGACAGTGGGTTGAGGCAACCCTGTCATTCTGGCTATTTCAGCTGTGCCCAACTGAGGGCGGGCAACGCTGAAGCACTGAAGGATTTCAAGCCCCCGCGAAAGGGCGATGACCACTTGGCGCGGCTCGCCGCCCACGCCCTGCTCTGTTTTTTGATGTTCTCTGGCCACGTTTTCCAATGTTCTTCAAGAGGATAGGTCAGTAGTGTGTATGTCGGCAGGACAAATATAAATCCTTGACACCTATTTGATCACACTCCTAGAATAATTCACAGGATAGATACACAATTCATCTAGTGAATTCCTATAACACACAGGAGACAAATGGTGACCAGCGCAGACCTACCTCACGAGTTGCAGGAATTCCGCGACACACTGCATCGCTTCGTTGCCAACGAAGTCGAGCCCTACGCCGAAGAGATTGAGCGGACAAATGATTTGCCTGACGCACTGCTCAAAAGGGCGGCCGAGCTAGGTCTATGCGGGCTGTCCATCCCGGAAGAATTTGGAGGCATGGGCGAGAGCGAACTGGCCTCCAGCGTTGCAGTGGAAACGCTCAGTCATGGGCCTGGTGGCGTGACGTTCTATCTCGCGCCCAGCGCGCCGGCTGCGGCAATCCGACTCGCCGGTACGGACGAACAGCGTCAGCGCTACTTGCCGCAGCTGGCCAGCGGCGAAACCTTTGCCGCATTCTGTCTCTCTGAGGCCGGTGCAGGGTCGGATGCTGCGGGCATCAAAGCTCGCGCGGTCCGCCAAGGCGACAAATGGATCATCAATGGGTCCAAGTTGTGGATCAGTCGTGCTCGGCGCGCCGGAGTATTCCTGGTCTCGGCCGTGACGGATCCCTCCAAGCGTGGTGCCGGTGCAATCACGGTTTTTATCGTGGACAAACGCAAGGGCGTGAATGTTGGCGAGCCCGACCGCCTGATGGGGCTGGCCGGTTCCGGCAGCGCGGAAGTCTCCTTCCAGGATGTCGAAGCTACTGACGCCGATGTGCTGGGCAAGGTCGGTGGGGGTTTTGAAGTTCTCAAGTTCATTTTGGGGCGGGCGCGTCTTTGGGCGGCCGCGCGAGCAACAGGTATCTGCGCGCGCGCCCTGCAGGTCTCACTGGAACATGCGCAGACCCGCGAACAGTTTGGTCGCAAGCTGGGCGAGCATCAGGCCATAAAGCTGAAACTCGCAGACATGACTGCGGACGTCTACATCTCGCGAATGTTGCTCTACCGCGCTGCCGCACTCTACGACGAAGGAAAGGATCCTGTTCAAGAAGTTTCCATCGCCAAGCTCTACTCCACGGAGGCCGCCAGCAGGGCGGCAGACATGGCTATCCAGATTCATGGGGCCATGGGTGTGTCGCGCGCGTTTCATGTCGAACGCCTGTATCGCGATGCCCGCGCCTATCGCATTCTGGATGGAACTTCCGATATTCAGCGGCTGATGATTAGCAGCAATCTGCAGCGCAACGGCGTTGGTGTTTCGTTGGCTCCGGGAGGTCTGGCATGAGCGCGAATAGTGAAACAGTCGACGTCGATGTAGTTGTGGTCGGGGGTGGTGGTGCCGGCCTGCGGGCTGCGTATGAATCAGCCCGCGCAGGAGCCCGCACGGCACTGGTACTCAAGGGGCGCATCACCAAAAGTGGCGCGACAGCCTTCGGTGTAGCCGAACTTGCCGGTTTTTCGGTGCCGGATGGCGCGGGAGACCCTCTCGACTCCCCCGATGTCCACTACGACGACATCATGCGTGCGGGTCAGGGCTGCAATGACGAGCGGCTGGTCCGCATACTGGTTGATGAAGCCACAGCGGCCTCGGAGGATATACAAAGCTGGGGCGTTGAGTTCATTCCCGACCCTGCAACCGGGAAACCGCTGGTGGCAATGGGCGACTTCGCATCGCGCCCGCGCAACCGCAAGATTTACCACCACGGCAAACCCATCACGGTCGCCCTTCAGAAAAAAGTGGAGGAAGCTGGTGTTCAGATTCTTGAGAATACGACCGTGCTGGAGTTGCTCCGCGATGATGAGGGTATTACCGGTGCGATCTGCGTGGACGCCGAAGGGAAAACAGTGCGAGTCCGCGCTGGAGCCACGGTACTGGCCACCGGCGGCGCAGGCCAGTTGTTCGAAATGAGCCTGATGCCGCCAGACATCACGGGAGATGGTTACGCCCTGGGCTACAGGGCTGGTGCCTCGCTGGTGAACATGGAATTCATCCAGGCAGGCTTTGGAACCATCAAGCCTTCGCTCAACATCATCATGGCCTGGTTCTGGGCATTGATGCCGGGGTTCGTGGACGTTAATGGGCGTCCGCTGCTGGACGGCGTCCTGCCAGAGGGCCTGAGCGCGGAAGAGGTGATGCGCACCAAGGTGAAGCATTACCCGTTCAGCACTTCCGATGCCTCGAAGTGGCTGGAAATCGCGGCGAAGCGAGCCATGCTGGAAGGCAGTGTCACACCTTTGGGCGGCTTCCGGCTGGATTTGCGAGGCGTGGATGAAAACCGTCTCGTTCCCGGGAGCGATCTTGCCGTGATGTGGCCAGTATCCAAGGAATGGATGCGCAAGAAACGCCTGGATTTTGAGAATCATCCCCTGGAGATCGGGCTTTTCGGGCATGCCATCAACGGTGGCCTCGTCATTTCAGAAAACTGTGAAAGCACGGTTCCGGGCCTGATGGCGGTGGGCGAGAGTGCTGGTGGCCCATACGGGGCTGACCGTCTGGGCGGCAATATGCTGCTCAACGGGCAGGTGTTCGGCCGTCGCGCCGGTACCCGGGCGGCGGAAGTGGGCCGCGAACGGGCTGCGCGAGCACACGCATGCAATGGAGACGCAGATGTCTCCCAGGCACCGTCCGGGAGTGAGACGCCGCGCGAAGCAGCCCGTCGTCTAAAGGCCGTGATGACACGTGATGTGCTCATCATTCGCAATGAAGCCGGGCTCCAACGCGCCGAAAATGAGCTGATGGAACTGCGCGGAGAGATCGAATCAGGCAGATACGGTGTATCTACTCCCCGCCAGCGCATCGAGCTCGCTGAAGTTAACAATCTTCTTGATACGGGCCTGATGATCATCGCGGCGGCGCAAGCCCGTAAGGAGACGCGAGGAAGCCACTATCGGGAAGATTACCCGGAGAAGGACGACAAGCTGGCCAAGGCCATTTTCATCAGCCGTGACGGCGACAAGTGCAAAGTGCGCGCCGGCTCGTATCGGGAGCTGATGCCATGAACGATTCAGACGTGTCATCCGACAGATCCCAAGCATGCCCGGAAGAAGCGCCCGTTCTGAAGTGCGAGCATCGTGACCACGTCGCCGTCCTGAAACTGGCACGACCCCAGGTTCTCAACGCGATTGATCACAAGGTTTGCGACGCCATTTTCCGGCAGTTGGACGCGCTGGAATCTCACTCAGACGTGCGGATTATCGTACTCACCGGCGAGGGTCCGAAAGCGTTCTCAGCCGGGGCTGACTTGCGGCACATGCGCAGCCTGGGCGAACGGGCCTTGCGCCGTTTCATTGAGCTGACATGGCGAGCGTTCGACCGCATACAACAGTCGCCCCTGGTGAGTATCGCAGCCCTGCACGGCCACGTTCTGGGCGGGGGGCTGGAACTGGCCCTGGCTTGTGATCTGCGCGTTGCCGATACCTCCGTCAGCATTGCCTTGCCCGAAATGAGCCTGGGCAGTGTCCCAGGCTCAGGTGCCATGCAAAGGTTGCCACGGCTCATTGGCGAGCCGCGCACTCTGGAGCTGGCCCTTTCCGGGCGGCGCGTGGGCCCGGATGAAGCCTTGCGCATAGGGCTGGTCAACTCGGTGGCAGAACAGGGCGAGGCGCTGACGGAAGCACTGCGTCTCGCCCAGATTTATTCAGAACGGCCGGCAGAGGCGATCCGCTACGCAAAGCTTGCCATGCGAGCGCAGCTGAACCCCGCGCTGGCGCCCGAACTGCATGGGCTGATCTCCGCCTGCTGTCATAACGAAAAATCATACAAGGAGCGCACTGACAGATTCCGGGCCTGAATCCACACAACATAAATAGATTGAGGAGGCATGGATGGGCAAATTGAGAAAATTTTTGGACTGCGTCGAGCTAGTGCAGCGATGGCTGACAGTCGCTTTCTTCTTTGCAACATTGGTAGTGGTGGGGTTTCAGGTATTCAACCGTCTTGCATTGCAGATGCCGGTACTGTGGACGGTGGATATCTCAGTGTTCTGCTTCATCTGGCTGGCGCTCTTGAGTGCCAGTTGTGCGGTTCGCAGCGGTGGGCATTTCCGGGTGAGTGCCCTCATTGACCTGCCGGTTCTCGCCGGCTTGCCCAGGCAAGTACTGGAGTTGGTGGCACTAGTCTGTGTCGTTGTCCTTTCATTGGTGCTGACGGTGCTCGGAGTGGACTTCGCTATTGCCGGTCTACATGAACAATCACCCGGCCTGGCCATGCCGATGTTCTGGGCGTATGTGGCAGTCCCTGCCTGCAGTGCCACAGCGCTGCTATTTGCAATTGAAAAGATCTGCTTGCTTCACGGTGGCCCTCGGGGTCAGGGCGGGGAGACATCCATGCAGGAGGCTCGCTGATGGACCCGATTGCCGTTCTCTTTTCCTCCTTTTTCCTCATGCTGCTGTTGGGTGTGCCCATCTCATTTTCTTTGGGCTTGTCCTCGGCACTGGTGATCTACCTGCAGGACATGCCCCTGTCGATCATCGCACAAACGGCTTATCACGGGCTGGACAGTTTCGTGCTGCTGGCCATTCCGTTCTTCATGCTGGTGGGTGTGCTCATGACCGCCGGTGGGCTGACGGACCGCATGCTCGAACTGGCACGCGCCATGTTTGGCAGTTCACGCGGCGCAACCGGAAAAGTGAATGTTGTCGCCAGCACATTGTTTGGGGGTGTCTCAGGCTCGGCGGTGGCAGACGTTGCCGGGATTGGTTCGGTACTTATAAGGGCCATGGAGAAGGAAGGCTATCCCATGGCGTTCACGGTTGCGGTAACCGCTGTGTCATCCACCGTGGGCATCATCCTTCCGCCCAGCATTTTTCTGGTGGTCTACGGTTCGCTGGGCAATGTCTCGATTGGCGCCCTATTCCTTGCGGGAGTAGTACCGGGGCTGCTCATCGCTGGGTCCCAGCTGGCCTATTGTTACTACTTGGCAAATCGGGACGGCCATCCACGTGGCGAGCCCTTTAGTGCTCGTCGGTTGATTCAAGCGGCCAAGCACGGCATCTTGCCACTCGGCGTGACCGTCATTGTGATTGGCGGCATTCGCGGGGGCTGGTTCACCGCAACGGAAGCTGCTGTGGTTGCCGTTCTGTATGCCATTGTGCTGGGTGCTGTGTACCGCACTCTTTCCGTTCGCCGGTTCTTCTCTGTTCTCGCGGACGCCACGGAATATCTTGGCCCGACCCTGTTCTGCGTTGCTATGGGAATGGTCTTCGGTTGGGTGATGGCCTATCTGGAAGTTCCTTCTTTGATTGGCGACTTGGTAGAAGGCCTGGAGCTTCCCGCCGTGCTCGTCCTGTTTCTCGTGATGATCCTCTTCTTCATCGTCGGAACCTTCGAAAGCGGCGTGGCATCCATCGTCATTTTCCTGCCCATTGTCCAACCCTTGACTGTTGCCGCGGGTCTTGACCAGGTCCACGTCGGCATCGTGGTCTGCACCACCCTGGCGCTGGGGCTGGTCACTCCACCGTATGGGCTATGCCTGCTGCTGGCTGCACGTATCGGCGGTCTGAGCATGGAAAGAGCGTTTGTCGCACTCTTGCCATGGCTCGCCATTTACCTGGCCGTAGTTGTGGCCATGATTTTTTTCCCCAGCATTGCCCTCGCTCTGCCTCGCTGGCTGGTGCCAGAGTTCATGAGTTGAGGGGTCTTTCCCAGCAGTTGTCGTTCCCTCCAAAACATCCAGGAGACAAACATGTTCAATGCAAGGATCATCCGCCGCACCGCCATCGCGGCACTGACCGGTTCATTCATGCTGTGGGCCGGCGTGGCTCAATCCACCGTCACTTTGCGCATGGGGAGTGAGGAACCTTTTAGCAAGCCGCCCCGCGTCGCTGCCCAATATGGGCTGGACTGGCTTGCGGAGAATTCCGAGCGTCTGACGAATAACGAGGTGAAGGTCCGTGTTTCCGCCAACGCCATGCTCGGGCCAGAGAAGGAATTGCTCAAGAGCGTAGCAGCCGGCGTGATTGATGCCTGCGTTGCATCCCCCGGCAACACGGCCGCTCTCGTGCCGGAGGTGCAATTATTCAGCGCCAGTTATCTGTTCAAGGATTTCAATCACGTGATGAAGGTGCTGGAGAATGAGGAGTTCTTCAAACGGCTGCAACAGATCGTCAAGGACCGCAACTTGGGCATGCAATTGGCGGGCGTCGCTCTTACAGGCTCGCGCAATCTGTATAACCGTGTGCGGCCGGTGACCAATCTGAAGGAACTTGAGGGCCTCAAGATGCGGGTGATGAACAGCCCTACCGAATCCCGCGTGTGGAGCAATCTCGGCACCCTGCCCACCACAATCCCCGCCCCCGAAATTTACAGTGCCCTGCAAAGCGGGGTGGTTGATGCGGGTGAGAGTTCCATCTCGGCCATCGTTGCCAGCAAGTATTACGAAGTTGCACCGAACATCTCTTTGACGCACCACCAGTTCAATCTGATGTTCTATTTCATTGGCGACAAGGCGCTGGAAAAAGTACCCGCCGGTTCGCGTGATGCACTCATGGCCGCCTTCCGGGAAGCAGCCCTGGTACAGGCACGTGCGGCAGTCGACCTTCAGGAACGTTCACTGCAGTTCCTCAAGGAACGTCCGAAAGTGTCAGTGCAGGAGATTGACGTGACTCCGTTCCAGGAGCGGCTGCGCCCCATGCAGGATGAACTGGCGGCCAGTCTGAATGTTCAGGACCTGCTGAAAATGGTGCGCGACGCTGCAGGAAACTGAGCCAATGAAAACCAACATAACAAAAGTGGTGTCTGCCGACGAGGCCATGAAACTCGTCAAATCGGGAGCCACTCTGGTAGTGGGGGGAGCGGGGGGCGTACAGGAACCCGATGCCTTGCTCGCTGCCCTGCTGCGCCGGTATCGGCAGACAGGCGAACCACGCAACCTGACGGAAATCCACCCCATCCGCACGGGAGAGGTGGAAGGCAGGGGAACCAGCATCTTCGGCGAGCCGGGGCTGGTTTCCCGAATGATCGGGGGGTCGATGTGGCCAGTCGGTGTGCCCCAGGTCATACAGCGCATCCATGACTGCGAAATGGAGGCGTACAACCTGCCCATCGGCATCATCTATGCCCTGCTGGAGGCTGCTGCCGCCGGGCGGCCAGGGGTTGTGTCTTCGATCGGCCTCGGCACATGCATGGACCCGCGCCAGGGGGGAGGGGCGCTGAACGCCATATCCACCGCCCGACTGGTAGAGCCCATAACCCTCGGCAGCAAGGAATACCTGTTCTACCGGGCATTGCCCGTGGATTGCGCCTTCATACGCGGAACAGTGGCTGACACCGCCGGCAACATCAGCATGGATGAAGAACCGGCCATATGCGGGCCCCTCATCCTTGCGCAGGCGGCACGGGCAAACGGTGGCAAGGTGATCGCCCAGGTAAAGAAAGTGGTGCCTTTTGGGGAGCTTGACCCCCGCATGGTGCGTGTGCCGGGCATATTTGTGGATGCGGTGGTGGAACATCCCGAGCAATGGCAGACCACACGGGTGAAATTCGATCCGACAGCTGTAGGCCTGGCGCGTCGCGGCCTGGGCCCATTACCGGAAATTCCCCCACTGCAGCGGGCAGTGCTCAGGCGCGCCCTGAGGCTGGCAAACCCTGGTGACGCGCTGGCCATTGGCTTTGGCCTGCCAGGGTACCTGCCGGCCATTGCGGTCCAGGAGGGGCGCTACGAGGAGTTGACCTTCACGATCGAACATGGGGTGGTGGGCGGCCTGAACGGTTATGCCGCAGGGGGCTCCACCTTTCCCATGGCACACGACCCGCAAGCCATCATCGATGCGGCCGAACAACTGAGGGGTTACGCCGGCGGCTGCGTCGACTGCGCCTACCTTGGGGTTGGAGAAGTAGATGGCGAAGGTAATGTCAACGTCAGCAAATTCGGCGATCGCATCCCCGGTTCGGGCGGGTTCATCGAGATTACCCAGGGCATTCGACGCATCGTTTTCTGCACCACCATCGGTGACAAAGGGAAGCGCAAATTCGTCCCCAAAGTGCAGCAGAAGACGTTTTCTGCACAAAGGGCATTGGCGACGGGTCAGAGCATTCATTACGTCACCGAGAACGCGACATTCCGTTTGACTGAAAAAGGTCTGACGCTCGTGGAGGTAGACGCTGGCGTCGATATACAGCAGGACATTCTGGCAAAAATCGGATGCCAGGTAGCAGTTGCACAGGACTTAATCACAACACAGGAAAGAGGAGACAGAAATTATGCAGAAGGGGTTTAAAGCACGGGTTACGTCCGGTGAAACGCTATTTGGCATGTTCATCATGCTGCCGTCTCCGTCCGTCGTGGAGATGGTCGGCTATGCAGGATTCGATTACGTGATCCTGGATGCGGAGCACGGCGCGGCCGGTACCGAAATGCTGGAGCACCAACTCCGGGCGGCAGAGGCTGCGGGTATTCCGGCGCTCGTGCGCATCTGCCAGCTCCTCGATGGCATGCCCCTCGGCCTGGAGCTCGCTGCCCCGTGGGTGCAGTCGATGCGCTGCACCGAGATCGCCGACGAGA
>JAJUGB010000118.1 GCA_029268595.1 Alcaligenaceae bacterium
CATCTCATCCAGATGCAGCGCGCGGTACTCAGCTCCGTACAGATCGCGCAGCAACTGTTGAGTCATGTCGGCGGGTTTGCCCTGCCAGAACACGCCACCGTCGCGCAGGGCGACGACTCGATCGAAGTTGCCTTGCAGGAGATCGAGCGTATGCAAATTGACCAGCAAGGTGCTGCCGTGACGCTGCGCCAGCTGGCTTAGCAGTGCAATGATCTCCTGACCCAGCCGCAGATCGAGCGCGCTGACGGGCTCGTCGGCCAATATGAGTTTCGGTTGTTGGACAACCAACCGCGCGACCGCCACCCGCTGTTGTTGTCCTCCGGAAAGTTCGTCGGGCAGCGCCCATAACCGGCTCTCGAGTTCGACCTGCGCCAGAGCTGTCCTTGCCAAACTTATTTGTTGAGGCCAAAGCAAGGACCAGATGGCTCTTGGCAAAGACCAGTATCCCAGCCTTCCCATCAAGACGTTATGCACCACCCGCAACTGTGGAATGAGATTGTCTTGCTGATGAAGAAAACCCACCTCGCGGCGCAAGCGCGACAACCGCCTTCCCGAGAGCTGCGAGGTACCCTGGTCCAATGTGACAACCCGTCCTTCCACGGGTTTTATCACCCCGACAATGAGCCGGAACAGGGTGGTCTTTCCGGCGCCCGAAGGACCGATGACGGCCACTCGCTCGCCATGGCTTACAGTTAAGCTGATGTCGTGAAGTACGCGATGGCGGCCGTAGGCCACCGTCGCATGGTCGATAAGCACAGCGTCAGAGGCTGTGAGCGCTCCATTGGGACGATTCACGATATTGATTCAGGCAGCTCGTTCAGCTTCCGATATCGATGCCGGACTCGAGGAGATCGACGTAGCCTTGCCACTCCGAAATGTCGGCCTCAACAAAACGCCCTGCTTTAAGGTACTGGAGCACCTTGGCGCCGTTGGGATTGTTGGAGTCGAGCGATAGCAGGGCAGTGCGCAGTTGGGCAAGTAGCTCGGGACCGAGATCCGCCCGCGCTGTCAACGCATAGTTTGTATAGCTTGGCGTCTTATAGATAATGGGGGCCTTGTCCTTCAGTTCGGCCGTCGCCTTATCCCAAGATGCGTAATTTAAAGCGCCCACATCGTAGGTGCCGTCGGCCACCATCTGCATGACGACGTCATGACTGCCCGAATAAGCCACCGTACGAAATACCTCTTCCGGCGGAGCCTCGGCCTGATCCGTAAAGAATTTGCGCGGCATCATATGCCCTGATGTGCTGCTTTTGCTGCCAAAGGTGAAGGACCACGATTTACCCTCGGCGATCTTCGCAAGTTCTTTTAAATCGGTTATCTGGGTCAAGTTGGTTGACGGGTTGGCGATGAAATAACTGACAAAGCCTTTATCGATGTCGCGGCTGCCCAATATGGTTAGCTCGTCGCCCATAAGCATGCGAGCCTGCGCAGTCGTTACAGCGCCTAGCCAAGCAATGTGGGCACGGCCCGTTGCCAAGGCCGTGACGCTGGCCGCGTAGTTTTCAACATGCATATATTCGACGGGTAGACCGACGGCATCGCCCAAATACTTGGCTAGGGCGCCAAAATTTTCCCGCATTCGATCGGCGTCGCCGTCGTCCGGGATGGCAGTGATGATGAGTTTGGAGGGGACTTCTTTAGCGAGGGCGGTGCCAGAGAGGGAAAGCGTGGCAGCCAGGGACAAAGACAGCGCGGATACGAAATGCAAATACTTCCTGCGCCCGGCAGAGAACGTATGTGTCATGGAGAAACTCCGGTATCGGTGGGAGAGAAAAGAGCGGGGCGCCTGAGCAGCGGGCGCAAAGGTAGGGTGAATCACCTGAAGAAGCGGTTCAATCCTAGCACACGATACGGCATCGTTGTCGCAGGGTTATTCGCCTAAAGTGCTGAAGTGGCGGCCCGTTAGCGGGGCAAACAAAAATGGCCTCCCGTGTGGGAGGCCATTTTCGGCGGAATGCCCGCGTAAATACTTGGTGCCGGCTAAAGGAGTTGAACCCTCGACCTTCGCATTACAAGTGCGCTGCTCTACCAACTGAGCTAAGCCGGCAAAAACAATATTCTAGCAGTTTTTAAAGTAGGCCGTGTTCACTTGACGATGGTAAGTCGTGGCCGCTTCGGGTCGTCGTCGGGCGAGTCATCTGACGGGCTGTTGTCCTGGGCTTGCGACGCGGTGGACGAGGCGCCATCACCTGGGTAGGCGCGCGATGGCTGTACTTCGAAACCCATGCCCGCGCCGGTTTCGCGAGCGTAGATAGCTGATACGGCTGCTATGGGTACGTAGATTTGCTCGGTGACGCCGCTGAACCGGGCCTGGAACTCGATATATTCGTTGCCCAAAATAAGGCGGTTGGTCGCCAAGGTGCCAATGTTGAGCGTGATTTGCCCGTCTTGTATATGCGCCGGAGGGACCACGGTGTTCTCATCGACCGTGACGACGATGTGCGGGGTGTAGCCGTTGTCGGTACACCATTCGTGCAAAGCGCGGATTAAATACGGTTTGGTGGATGATTCTTGCATGGTCATAGCATCCGGCTAGGATGAGGCGCCTTTTCTGCCATTATCGGCGCATCACTTTCTCGGACGGCGTCAGCGCTTCAATATAGGCGGGACGCGAAAAGATGCGCTCGGCATATTTTTGAATCGGAGCCGCGTTTTTGGGCAGTTCGATGCCGTAGTGGTCAAGGCGCCAAAGCAACGGAGCGATGGCCACGTCGAGCATGGAGAATTCCTCGCCCAACATGTATTTGTTTTTGAGGAGCAAAGGCGCCAGCTGAGAAAGCCTGTCGCGGATGACATTGCGTGCCTCTTCGAGGGCTTTTTCGTCAGGCGTGGCGCGGTTCTCGAGCGTGGACACGTGGACGAAGAGTTCTTTCTCGAAATTGTACAAGAACAGCCTTGTGCGAGCGCGCATGACGGGGTCTGCAGGCATAAGCTGGGGATGAGGAAAGCGCTCGTCAATGTACTCGTTGATGATGTTGGACTCGTACAGAATCAGGTCGCGCTCGACGAGTATAGGTACTTGACCATAGGGATTCATGACCGCGATGTCTTCCGGCTTGTTGTACAAGTCGATGTCGCGGATCTCGAAATCCATGCCCTTCTCGAACAGCACAAAACGGCAGCGTTGTGAAAAAGGGCAGGTCGTACCGGAGTAGAGCACCATCATGGTAGGGATTCCCCTCTAAAAATTGAACACAGAAGCCATGAAATTCATGGTTCAGAAATAGGAAATAGGCGCATACGCATACGCCTATTTCAAGTGAGAGCGCCCGGCGCCAGGCCGGGGCGGTTCTGAAGCGGAAGGAGCGCTACTTGACGTGCTTCCAGTAGGCGGCGTTAAGACGCCACGCCACTACGAAGAACAGTCCGAGGAACAGCAGCACCCAAACGCCCAGCTTCTTGCGGAAAAGCTGGTCGGGTTCAGCCATCCAGCCTAAAAAGTTGGCGATGTCTGCGACGTTATTGTCGAACTCGGCCGCTTGACGCTTGTCGGCCGGCGTGAAGACGACTTTGCTGGTGGCAGGACCGTGGTAATCCTTGAGGACTTCGGTCGTGACTTGAGAGAAACCGTCTTCGTCGTAGTTGGCCACCGTGCGCTGCCATACCTGTTGACCATCCTGGTCTACCTGCGACACCGAGGTGTGCGAGTAGGAGCGCGGGCCTTGCAGCTCCCACAATACGTTAGGCATGCCTACGCTTGGGAAAACGGCGTTGTCCCAACCCGTCTTGCGCGAGGTATCGCGATAGAAGGTACGCAGGAAGGTGTAGACGTAGTCGACGCCGGTGGGCCCGAGGTTCACCGATTTGGCGCGGGCAATGACCGACAAATCGGGCGGCGCTGCACCGAACCAGTTGGCCCCGTCCTTGCGATTGAGCGCGATAGTCATGAGATCGCCGACTTTATCGCTGGTAAAGAGCAGGTTCTTTTTAATGTCTTCTTCAGTCAGGCCGATGTCCACGAGCTTGTTGTAGCGCATGGAGTTGGCGCTGTGACAGTTCAGACAGTAGTTGACGAACAGTTTGGCGCCGTTTTGCAGCGAGGCCATGTTGTTCAGACGATAAGGAGCGTTATCGAGCTTGTATCCACTTTCGGCCGCAGACGCCACTGCGCATGTCAGGGATAAGGCCAGAACGCCAAGCAACTTTTTAATCATGATCATTCCGTTTTTGTTGGGCCTAGTGGGCTTTGAACAGGATGCGCTCTGGGACCGGCTTGAACGTACCGATGCGGCTCCATACGGGCATGAGCAGGAAGAAGCCCAGGTAGATCAGCGTGCCAGCCTGGCTCATGAGGTTGAAGACCGGGCTGGGCGCCTGAGTGCCCAGGTAGCCCAGCACCAGGAAGTTCACGATGAAGATGCCATACAAGTACTTGTGCCAGGTGGGGCGGTAGCGAATGGAGCGGACCGGCGAATGGTCGAGCCAAGGCAGGAAGAACAGGATGACCACACCGCCACCCATGGCAACCACGCCCCAGAACTTGGCGTCAATAACGCGCAGCAGGACGGCTACCGCGATAAGGATGAGCGGCACCAAGATGCGGAACATGGGACGCATATTGCCTTTGATGAAAAGAGCAATGGCGCCGAGTACCGATGCTGCCGCCAACACCCAGGTGAAGTCGGCGGTGACCGCACGCAACATGGAGTAGAAAGGCGTGAAATACCAGACCGGCGCAATGTGCGGCGGGGTCTTCAGCGGATCGGCCGGGATGAAGTTGTTGAACTCCAGGAAGTAGCCACCCATTTCAGGCGCGAAGAACACAATGGCGGCAAACACGATGAGGAAGCCGGCCACACCAATGAGGTCGTGCACTGAGTAGTAGGGGTGGAAAGGAATGCCGTCAACCGGGTTACCTTTGGCGTCCTTGGGGCCGTCTTTGATTTCAACGCCGTCGGGGTTGTTGGAACCCACTTCGTGCAGGGCGATGATGTGAGCCACTACCAGGCCGATAAGAACCAGCGGCACGGCAATGACGTGGAAGGCGAAGAAACGGTTCAGGGTGGCGTCAGAGACAACGTAATCGCCGCGAATCCAGAGGGACAATTCGGGCCCGATGAATGGGATGGCCGAGAACAGGTTCACAATAACCTGAGCGCCCCAGTACGACATCTGGCCCCAGGGCAGCAAATACCCCATGAAGGCTTCAGCCATGAGGGCCAGGAAGATGGCCACACCGAAGATCCAGACCAGCTCACGAGGCTTGCGGTACGAGCCGTAGAACAGGCCACGCAGCATATGCAGGTAAACCACCACGAAGAACATGGAGGCGCCGGTGGAGTGCATGTAGCGGATTACCCATCCCCAGGGTACCTCGCGCATGATGTATTCGACCGAGTTGAATGCCAGATTGCCATCGGGCTTGTAATTCATTACCAGGAAGATGCCGGTGACTACCTGGATGACGAGCACGAGCAGAGCCAGCGAACCAAAAAAATACCAGAAGTTGAAGTTTTTGGGCGCGTAGTATTCCGACATGTGCTCTTTGAAGAGGGTAGTAAGCGGAAAACGCCTATCTATCCATCCTAAGAGTCCAGTCGTTTCGACGGTTTTGTTGCCAGCCATGGAAACGGTTCCTTTTTCTATATCTTTACGAGCGGAATGGGGTGCGGTTCAGGTGTCAGGCCTGGTTGTTTTCGTCGACACCGATGATTACGGACGAACCGTCGGCCGAGAACTGGTAGGGCGGCACTTCGAGGTTATCGGGGGCGGGAACGTTCTTGTAAACGCGGCCGGCCAAGTCGAATCGGGAACCGTGGCAAGGGCAGAAGAAGTCGCCACCGTTGGCGGCGCCCAACTGCGGGGTGGGAGAGCATCCCAAATGGGTGCAAATGCCCACCGCGACGAAGAATTCGGGCTTGCGGGAGCGGTATTCGTTCTGAGCGTAAGGAGGGGTAAAGCCGGGGCGCTCGGAGTTGGGATCGGCCAACAGCTCGTCGTGGGCTTGGCCTTCGAGCGCCTTGATTTGCTCGGGCGTACGGTGCAATACCCACACCGGCTTGCCACGCCATTCGACGGTACGCAGTTGGCCCGGAGGGATGCTGCTGACGTCCATTTCGACAGGGGCGCCGGCCGCGCGAGCTTTGGCGGACGGGGCGAAGGAACCGACGAAAGGCACAGCGGTGGCCACCGCTGCGGCGCCTCCGACTGCACAGGTGGTGGTGACCCACATCCGGCGCGACGGGTCGGGCGGCAGGTTGACATCACTCCTGTTGTCGTCGAACTGTGACTGATCCTGACTCATTTTGTATCCTTATTTCGCCCACGAGCGGGCCTACCATGCAAACGTTTTTCAGGTATTGAATCTTCTATCAACCGCGTATTATAGCGTTAGCCCGATGTGGGGTGTATGTAAGGAGAAGAAGCGAATGGCCAGAATAAAGGGGTTCTTGAAGGAATTTGAAGAGTTCGCGATCAAGGGAAATATGCTGGACTTGGCCGTTGGCGTGATCATCGGCTCGGCCTTCAGCAAAATCATTGACGCGATGGTGAAAGACCTCATCATGCCCGTCGTCAGTTTCATACTGGGCGGCCAGGTCGATTTCAGTAATTTGTTCTGGGTACTGAAGGCGCCCGAAAACTACACCGGTCCGCGCACATATGAAGCCATGGTGCAGGCTGGCGCCAACGTCCTTGCATGGGGACATTTCATCACTATCCTCATCAACTTCCTGTTGCTGGCATTTGTTGTGTTCATGCTGGTGAGGCTGGCTAATCGGGCCCGACGCGGGTTGTTCCAGAGGCGCGAAGCCGCCGCGGCAGCGCCGGCCGAACCCGAGGTGGTCCCCCCGCCCGAGGACGTACAGCTCTTGCGGGAAATTCGCGACGTACTGAAGGCCGGTCAGGCCAAGTAACGGGCCGGAAGAAAAGCCGTCTGGTTGTGCAGTGTGCTCCAACTGGTTCAGAGTACCACTGCATATCACGCCCGCCACTGTCCACATTCAAGTACGGCTTCTACGAGTTTCTTCGTGGAGCCGCGTCTGCTGCAGGCATAGTGCCGGCTTCGGCACAGTCGCGGCTAAGTCTGGGCCGCGACTTTCACTTGCGTGGGCAATAGCACTATTCCACCGAAGGAGCGATTGCGCCTACACCGGGTTATTCAAATCCAGAAACTCCACTTGAATCTTGAACTGCTCAGCGATTGCTTCGCCGACGGCCTTGATGCCGTATCGCTCAGTGGCGTGGTGCCCGGCTGCAATAAAGGCAGTACCGGTTTCGTTGGCCAAGTGGTAATTGGGCTCGGACGCCTCGCCGGTAATAAATAACTGGGCACCGGCGTCGATGCCAGCCTGCATATAGTTTTGGGCGCCGCCGGTGCACCAGGCTACGCGCTCCAGCTTCATGTCAGCGTCTCCGATCACCAGCGCCTTGCGGTTCAACGCCTTTTCAAGGCTTGCAGCAAAGTCGGCAAGCGTGCAGGGTGTAGTGGGCCGGCCCAGCCAAACCAGGCCATCAGGACCACAGGTTTTTGGTCGACCTGTTTCATCGCGGTCGGGTTCCAGGCCCAGCACTTGCGCAAGTTGAGCGTTATTGCCCAGGGTCGGGTGAGCATCGAGGGGTAAATGATAGGCGATCAGATTCAGGCCACCCTCGAGCGCCAATGCTATGCGTTCCCGCTTCGGACCGATCAAGCGGGGGTCTTCGTTTTTCCAGAACCATCCGTGATGTACCAAGATGGCATCCGCCTTCCGGCTGATGGCCTTCTGTAGCAGGTCCCGACTAGCGGTGACTCCGGTGATAATGTGGCGGATCTCTGGGCGGCCTTCTACTTGTAGACCGTTAGGACAGTAGTCTCGGAAGCTGTCCGGTTGCAGAGTCTCATTCAGCCACTTCATGAGCTCATTTCGGGATATCTGATTCATTGAGTACCTTTGCTTATGCGTAGATATTGGTTGTTGTTTGCTCAGGCGGTGACCGTATGTCTGGGGATCGTGTTCACCGTCTCGACCTTGAGGCCCGACTGGCTAAATCGCACGGGTGCGCGCGATCAGCTTCGGGTTCGGCCAACATCGCCCACAAGCATCGCGCCGCCGGCACCATTGCCCCAAGGAAACGATATGCCGCTGGTCTCCTATGCCGGAGCGGTGGCGCAAGCGGCAGCCGCTGTAGTCAATGTCTATACTAGCAAAGAGGTTTCCGAGTCGCTTCCTCCTGCCGCGGCGCCAGATATACCGCCGCAACTGCGAGCGCCACCCGGCTTTTCCAGTCCCCGCCGTTCAACGGCCTTGGGCTCCGGCGTCGTGGTTCGCCCGGATGGCTACGTCTTGACCAACTTCCATGTCATAGAGGCTGCGGATCAAATAGAGGTTGCCCTAACCGATGGCCGCCAAGCGCGCGCCGAGCTGGTCGGTTCAGACCCGGAAAGCGATCTGGCCGTATTGCGAATCAGCCTGCCTCATTTATCCAGCATCACTTTTCATGACGACCATGAGATCAAGGTAGGTGATGTCGTCCTGGCCATCGGCAACCCGTTTGGCGTCGGGCAGACCACCACCATGGGTATCGTGTCGGCCCTGGGGCGAAATCGGCTGGGCATCAACATTTACGAAAACTTCATTCAAACCGACGCAGCCATCAATCCGGGCAATTCCGGAGGCGCGCTAATCGATACCCAAGGCCGACTGGTTGGCATCAACACCGCCATCTATTCCCAAACAGGTGGATCATTAGGCATCGGCTTCGCCATTCCTGCCAGCGCCGCGCGCACCATCATGGAGCAGATCATTGCTACGGGCTCGGTCACACGCGGCTGGCTCGGGTTGGAGCCCCAGGACATTACGCCGGACTTGGCCCGTGCTTTTGATCTGGAGAAGGACGAGGGAGTGATCGTAGCCCGCGTACTCAAAGGCAGTCCGGCGTGGGCCTCAGGGATACGGGTGGGCGATATTATCGTTGGCGTGAACGACGAGGCGGTGGACGATACGGTGGGTTTTCTGGACCAGGTGGCCCGGCTAGTGCCGAAGGATGAGGCGAAGATTGCGTTTCTTCGAGGAGGCCGGGAGTTGGCTGTTGACGTGGAAGTAGGTGTTCGGCCACGGGTTTCTGGGCGTAGTCGTTGAAGGGTGATGGCCTTGTTTAGATCTAGGATTGCCGGGTAGTTAGGATGTGGCGGTTTTGGTCATGCACTTGCCGGTGTGCAGTTCTTGACCCGGCGCCGGGCGAGGCCCTGTGCTCGTGGGCCTGCGCTTAGCGGTCCTGCGGACTTCCCGCCATATTGCCCGATTCGGGGCGGTCGCGGAACTCGCGGGTCGGGAGCAGTGCTCCCGAAAACGTCCCGCTCAAACAAGCCGCGACCTTGCCTCCCCGAATCGATCAATATGGCGGCGCACGCAAAAGGCCCACAAGCACAGGGCCCCGCCCGACACCTGGACGATGGAGAATGTTGATAGGTTGGAAGAGGCGAAAATGGCCCGGCCTGGCCTGGCCTGGCTTGGCGTGCGGCATGCGGCATTCGAGAGATTGGGGCCTGCTATGGGTTCGACTACCAACGTATGCTTGTGCAACCGCACGGTAAAGCCGAGTGCCAACCGCATGGTAAAGCCGAGTGCCAAACGCAATAGGTCGGCTGTTCAAACGAGTTCGAACCCGTCTCCATCAGCATCGAAGCAGTGTGGCGCCTCCAAGCTGGTTCTTAAAACAGCACACCGTTCAAACCGATTGAACGTTGGCTGGCGCGACAAGATATATCCGTATATCCCTGGCACCGACTCACAATAAAAAGTTGCTTCCCAGACCAGACCAGGGCAATGTAGCGATCGTCCGCTACTCTCAAATGGAGCCGGCTGCTGGGTGCGGAGGGTTTGCGCCCGGCTTTGGCATGCGCCGAGTTTTCGCTGTTCGGTCGGGGGTAGTTGAGGCGCCAGCTGTCCGAGTCCCGAGCGTTAGCGAGGTCGAGTTTTGGCGCC
>JAJUGB010000119.1 GCA_029268595.1 Alcaligenaceae bacterium
ACCGTATGCTTAAACCCATGATCCGCGATAGCATCGACGAGCCGTGGCAAGAGGTCACCTGGGACGAAGCACTGACCTACGCCGCAAACAAGTTGCGCGGTATTCAAGATCGGTACGGACGCGACTCAGTAGGGGGCATTACCTCCTCGCGCTGTACCAACGAAGAAACCTATCTGGTTCAGAAGCTGGTGCGCGCCGCATTCGGCACAAACAACGTCGACACGTGTGCCCGGGTTTGCCATTCGCCCACTGGCTACGGCTTGAAAACCACGCTTGGCGAGTCCGCCGGAACTCAGACATTCGACTCCGTCATGTTCAGCGACGTGGTCATCGTCATGGGCGCGAACCCCAGCGCGGCGCATCCGGTATTCGCATCCCGCCTCAAGCGCCGTCTGCGCGAAGGCGCCAAACTTATTGTCATTGATCCGCGCAAAATCGAACTCGTCGATGCGCCGCACGTCAAAGCCGACTACCACCTTCCCGTGCGCCCCGGCACCAACACCGCCCTGCTTACTTCGCTGGCCCACGTCATTGCCACCGAAGGCCTCATCGATGAGGCCTTCGTGCGCGAGCGCTGCGAAATTCCCGCGTTCGAGCAATGGCGCGAATTCGTTTCCAAGCCCGAGAACTCGCCCGAGGCCATGGAGTCCGTTACCGGAGTGCCGGCCATCGACGTACGCGGTGCCGCACGCCTGTTCGCAACGGGCGGCAACGGAGCCATCTACTACGGCTTGGGCGTAACCGAGCACAGCCAGGGGTCGACCACCGTTATGGCCATCGCCAATCTGGCCTTGGCCACCGGCAACCTGGGACGCGAAGGCGTGGGGGTAAACCCGCTGCGGGGTCAAAACAACGTGCAAGGCTCGTGCGACATGGGTTCGTTCCCTCACGAGCTTCCCGGGTATCGTCATATCTCGGACGACGCGGTGCGCCAACAGTTCGAGCGCGATTGGGGCGTCACTCTCCAGCCCGAGCCTGGCCTGCGGCTGCCCAATATGTTCGATGCGGCCCTTAGCGGCTCGTTCAAGGGCTTGTACTGCCAGGGCGAAGACATTGTCCAGTCCGATCCCAATACGCAACACGTCACGGCGGCCCTGCGCGCCATGGAATGCGTCGTCGTGCAGGATATCTTCCTCAACGAAACAGCCAAGTTCGCGCACGTCTTCCTGCCTGGTTCTTCGTTCCTCGAAAAAGATGGCACGTTCACCAATGCAGAACGCCGCATTTCACGGGTGCGACAAGTGATGCAACCTCTTGCCGGCATGGCCGATTGGGAGGTGACTTGTGCTCTGTCCAACGCGCTCGGCTATCCCATGAACTACTCGCATCCCAGCGAAATCATGGACGAAATTGCACGTCTCACACCTACGTTCCAGGGCGTGTCGTTCAAGAAAATCGACGAACTGGGCGGCAGCGTGCAGTGGCCCTGCAACGAAGCATCGCCCGAAGGCACGCCCACCATGCACGTCGAAGAATTCGTGCGTGGCAAGGGCCGCTTCATGATTACGCAATACGTGCCTAGCGACGAACGCAGTACGCGCAAGTACCCCTTGCTGCTTACCACTGGCCGGATTCTGTCGCAATACAACGTGGGTGCGCAAACACGCCGTACTCCCAACGTCCTCTGGCATAACGAAGATGTGCTGGAAATTCACCCGCAAGACGCCGAAGACCGCGGCATCAAGGCGGGAGACTGGGTATCGGTGCAAAGCCGTACCGGCGAAACCGTATTGCGAGCCGACGTCACCGACCGCGTACCGCCGGGTGTCCTGTACACGACCTTCCACTTCCCAGAGTCGGGTGCCAACGTGGTCACCACCGACAGCACCGATTGGGCCACCGACTGCCCCGAATATAAGGTGACTGCAGTGCAAGCTCGCTTGGTGACTCAACCGTCCGACTGGCAAGCCAAGTGGTCGCGCTTTAGCGATATGCAACAGCAGTTGCTGGAAGATCGCCTGCGCGAAGAAACCACCACGGCATAAAACGCCATGCGGCCCGAACCGGCTCCTGCCCGCCTGCTTGACGACGCCGACCCTTTACCAGGGCGTCGTCAGGCAGCGGTATGGCGTGTTCCGCTAAGCGGGCGCGTACTGGCCGAAAAAGACGAACTGGCCAATGAAGTGCCCGTGGCCTTGGAATACAACGGCATCAGCCACGCCACGGTGCTGGCTACGCCTTGTAGTCTCGAAGATTTCGCCTATGGGTTTTCTTTTACCGAAGGGGTGGTCCGCAGCGCTAGCGACATCTACGACATTGATATCCACAGCCAAGACAGTGGCGTGGTTGTGCAGCTCACTATCGCCAGCGCTTGTCTGAATCAACTCAAGTTGCGCCGTCGAAACCTGGCAGGTCGCACCGGCTGCGGCCTGTGCGGGCTGGAAAGTCTGGACGAAGTGCAGCGAGAGCTACCGGCTGTGCCCCCGCGAGCGCCCTACGTAAACGCCCAGGCAATCCTGCAGGCGGCCCGAGAGCTGAAGCAGAGTCAGCCGCTGCACCTTGAAACCGGGGCGACGCACGCGGCCGCTTGGGCCGATGCCACGGGCGCCATCCAGCAAGTCCGAGAAGACGTCGGGCGACACAACGCACTCGATAAGCTGATTGGCCATCTGATGCGTACGGGCAGCAAGACAAATAACGGCTTCGCTGTCATTTCCAGCCGCGCCAGCTTTGAAATGGTGCAGAAGGCTGCCGCCGCAAGCATCGGAGTCTTAGCGGCCGTTTCGGCGCCGACCAGTTACGCGGCCCAGTTGGCTGACGAACTTAATATTCTATTGACCGGGTTCACGCGCAACGATAGTTTTACTGTGTACGCGCATCCCGAACACTTGAAGGATTTATCGCTTTGAAGAACATCGATCATCTGATCAAGCTGGCTAACCGTATCGGTGCTTTTTTTGAAGCGCTTCCGGACCATGCAGAAGGCGTGGAAGGCGTGGCCAACCACATCCAGAAGTTTTGGGAGCCGCGTATGCGAGTTGCCCTGCTAAGCTTCCTGAAAGAAAACCCTTCAGGCGCGACCGAGAACGAAGCGCTGAAGCCCATCGTGTTGGAGGCCATCACCGCCAACGCGCAGCGCCTGGCCCCCAAGACGTCGACTACTGCTTGACTATTCAGTTGCTTCCTTGACGCGGTACACCAGTACCGCCGTGCGGGCCAGACTCAGCACCTTGATGGTGACGCTGCCCAGCAGCAGACGAGACAGGCCGCTGCGCCCATGGCTTCCAATAAAGATCAGATCGCAGCCATGTTTCTGCCCAGCTTGCACAATGCCATCGGCCACATTGAAATTAGATACCGAATACCCGCTGGCTTTGACCCCAGCGGTTTCAGCGCGGTCGAGCACCGCTTTCAGATATTTCTGTGACTGTTCCGCAGCGGTTTTTTCGTAGTCTTCGTCGGTAATGGCGTAGGCGGCGGCCATGCCATCGAAGCCGACGGTGGCCGCGAACGGCTGGGTGACATAGACAGCCACCACTTCTGCCCCGATCTGACGAGCCAGGCAGATGCCTTTGTTTGCGGCCTGGGCTGCCAACGGAGAGCCGTCGGTAGGTATAAGTATTTTTTTGAACATAGCCGTTTCCGATGGTAAGCAAGGAAGCCCTATGCTACCCAGAAGGCGCTTCGAAAGAAACCCAGGGTAACGAGTACTTCTTGCGCGGAATCAAATGCTGGGCAGGTAATCCGCGTTTCGCATCAGGCCCGCTGGCGGGACTACTTGACGCAGTACGAGCCGGCGCCAGGGCCGCTATCGTGGTTCTACCCTTTGGCAGCCCGATATAGAGTGGTGCACCGCCCGCCACTGCGGCAGTAGGCCAATACGGGCCCCGGCAATTTATCGAGCAATTGAGAGAACTGGACGACGTCTTCCGGAGTAATGGCGCCACTGACCACCGGCTGATACTCCACCTCTAGACCGGCTTCGCGAGCGGCCCGTATGACGTCCTCGGACCGCGGCTGATCAGGGCCGCCTTCGTAGTCGGGCCGATTGATAATGACGCTTCTGTATCCCGCCTGCGCCACCGCAGCCATGTCTTCTGCGCGCAGCTGCGGTGCGACAGCAAAATTGTCGCTTAAGGGGTTAATAGGAACAGCCATGACATTCTCCGAGTGAAATCAATAGTTCGTATCGTAACGCGTCTGCGATAGCTCTTGACAGTTACTAGTGTGAAAGACTATCGAGTCGTTTCTGTTGACCACAGCGCACCACCGCATTAAGATATAAACAAAATATATCTTTTGAAGAGGCGGCTCTCCCTCATTCAGGGACCGCACAGGAGCTCTCATGTCCACTCGCGACGACCTATGTACAGAAGATGAAATCAAAACCCTGGTCTATAGCTTCTATGACCGCATTCGCGTTGACGAGGTTCTCGGCCCTATTTTCAATGGCCACATTAAAGACTGGAACATGCATCTTGATCGGATGGTGCGCTTTTGGTCGTCGTTAATGCGCGGCACGGGCACATACCACGGTACGCCCATGCCCGTCCACGTGGCGCTACCCGATCTTTCGGCCGAACTGTTCCAACGCTGGCTCACACTGTTTCACGATACGGTGCAAGAGCTGCCCAACCGTCCGTTTGCAGAACGAGCCGAACAATTCGCGCATCGCATCGCGCGCAGCCTGTGGTTTGGCTACCAGTTCCATAATTATCCCGACCGCTCACCTACTGAGGTCTTCAGTGGCTGAATCCATTTCCATCCAAGAGCCTCAACAGCGGCTTACCCCCGCGCCCGAGCTGAAATCGTTCCTTAGCCTAGGTTTCCGTCCGCTTTACATAGCCGGCTGCGGGTGGGCTTTGCTTTCCATCCTGCTCTGGATTTATTTTCCGTCGTTTTTGAACGGGCCGTTGGGCGGGGTTATGTGGCATGCGCACGAAATGCTGTGGGCTTTCGTTGCCACCATTGCCGTCGGTTTTCTTTTGACGGCGGCCGCCACCTGGACCGGCCTCAACCCCCTGCAAGGGGCTCAACTGGCAGGCCTGGTGCTGTTATGGGCGGTAGCGCGTATCGGCTACCTTACTGGTGACAGCGGCTTTCATATCGCCTGTGTGGCCGAATCGCTATTCTTTGGCCTAAGCGCCATTGCCTTGGCCCGAGTCGTGCTTAAAGCCAAGAGCAAACGCAACTACGGCATTCCATGGTTGGTGGCCGGGCTGTGCGTGGCCAACGCCCTTTTTCTCAAAGCCGTACAAGAAGGCAATTACGCACTCTTGATGCAGCACTTTGAACTTGGCCTGATCTGCATGGCCATCATCGCCCTGCTCATTGCACGGCGCGTCATACCATTTTTCGCTATGCGTGCGGTGCCCGGGCTGGACATTCCCATGCTTACCCGCAGCGGCCATGTACAAATGGCCGGCGGCGTACTGGCGATTGCTTTCGGTCTGGCAGGCTGGTCTTACTTGATGGCGTTGGCCCTTCTTGTGGTCGGCCTGATTTCACTGTACCAACTATCGAAGTGGAAACCGCAGGCTGTGCTGCACAAGCCCATACTCTGGATTTTGTATTTGGGCTATTTGCTGATGGGCCTTGGGCTTCTGCTGGCGGCCATGCACGAAGCCGGCTGGCCCAACATCGCGTTCTTGCGTTCAGCGGTGTATGTGCATGTTCTGGGCATGGGTGGGTTTGCGGTGCTGATAATCGGCATGGTCACGCGGACCGCTCTGGGCCACCTTGGACGCCCCTTAACCTTAGATCGAAGCATGGTCACCAGCTATGTTCTTTTGCTAGTGGCGGTAGCGTTTCGCGTGGCTGCTCTTTGGCCGACACCGGCTGTGCAAGGACTGCTGCACGCAGCCGCGGCGGCATGGATTGCCGCCTTTGGTTTATACCTGTGGCGCTTTGTTCCCCTGTTGATTCGGCCTCGGCTATAGGCGGGCGCCAATTATGCGTCTCACTTCTCATACCGACTATGCCCTGAGGCTCCTCATGTATGTGGGCCAACATCCGCAGCGTTTGTGCACCATTAACGAAATTGCCGAGGCTTACGGCATTTCTCGGCCGCATTTGATGAAAATCACCCACCGTCTAAGCCAGCGCGGCTGGCTGGAAACGGTACGCGGCAAACATGGCGGCATGCGCTTGGGCCTGCCCCCCGAGCAGATCCGGCTGGGCGACGTCGTGCGCGACACAGAAACCGACCTCGCCCTGGTTGAGTGCTTCATTACCGGCACCATGTGTACATTAAACGGCCGCTGCAAACTGACCGGCATCATAGATGGCGCTTTGAAGCAGTTCATGAGCCACCTCGATAGCTATACGTTGGCCGACATTCTTCCGCAAGCCGGCGAAGCGGGCGGCCAGGGCGCCCCAAAAGAGGCGCCATTAGTACGCATGGAAACCCTTATTTAAAACCTCTAGTGCGAAATCAAGAGCGCCCGCTTAAATCCGCAATTAAGATCGACACCCCTAACTCGAGACCGACATAGCTCGCAATTGTTTCTTATCGATCTTGCCCACTCCGGTGCGTGGCAGTGTGTCGACCATATGAATTTTGGCAGGCCACTTATATTTAACCAGGCGCTCTGACAGAAACTCCTGCAAGGCCTCTTCGTTCAGCGTGCCGTTAGCCACCACATAGGCCACCAGTATTTCGCCGCGATAAGCGTCGGGAACCCCAACAACAGCCGCCTCACGCACATCCGGATGGCAAAACAGCGCCTCCTCCACTTCGCGTGGATAAACGTTGAACCCACTGACGATGGCCATCTCTTTTTTTCGGTCGCAAATGGTGAGATAACCGTCGTGGTCGAACTTGCCTATGTCTCCGGTGTACAGCCACCCATCGCGCAAGGCGTCCGCAGTTTCCTCAGGCTTGTTGAAGTAACCCTCCATAAGCTGCGGCCCCCGGGCGCGAATCTCGCCCATTTCGCCGACGGGCAACACGCTCTGGCCGTCCTGGACGTCGACTATCTGGATCTCGGTTTCAGGAACCGGCACACCCACGGTACCGATTTTGCGAACGCCATTTAGAGGGTTATAGGTCAGCACGGGCCCTGCTTCAGTTTGCCCGTACCCTTCGCATACGGCGCATCCTGTAGCGACCTCCCACCGTCGTAAGGTCTCTTCCGGTAAGGCAGAGGAACCGGACGAGCATAAGCGCAGCGAACTCAAGTCGGCTTCTGCAAACCCTTCGTACGCCATCAACCCCGTGAAAATCGTGGGACTGCCGAGCAGCAAGGTGATGCGCTGGCTTGCAATAGTGCTGAGCACGGCATCTGGTCGGTAGCGCGCCACAATGACCAAGGTGCTGCGACAATAAACGGCAAGGTATAAACCCATTGCCATGGCGTATGAATGAAACAAAGGCGTTATGGCCAGGACGCGCTCTTGCTCGACGCGAGTAGGCAAGAGAGCTTCCCTTTGACTGACGTTTACCGCAACCGCGCGATGAGCGAGGCTGACTCCCTTGGGTTGCCCTGTCGTGCCGCCCGTATACTGCAATATGGACGGCCAGTCGGGCTCGGGTAGCGGCAGGCGACAAGCGCCTTGCTCGCGCCATCGATTCAGTCGCTTGCTACCCTGCCGTATACCAATGCGCAAGCGCAAGTCGAAGCCGGATAGCAGAGGCTCAAGCGCTTCTTCAACGCTTTCGTCGTAGACAATGCCTTTTGCTTGGGCGTTTTGCAGCACCTGACTTAACTCAGTGCGGGTATAGAACGGATTCAACGGTACGACCTGGGCACCGGCTGCCTGCACTGCAAAGATGGCCACGGCAACATCCACCGAGTTTCCCATGACCAGCGCCACGCGCTCCCCCTTCCCGAGGCCAGCTTGGCGCAATTCGTGCGCCAACGTGCTCACACTGGCTTCGTATTGCTGGTAGGTGAGCTGCTCGTCCCCGCATATCAAGGCCACTTTATCGGGCGCCCGTTGGGCCGCGTCGGCCAGCATGTGTACGACCGTCGGCCAGACATGGGGCATGCTGTAGTGGCTCACCGCTGCTCCCGAACGTGGACGACTATGGCCATGGCGGAGTCTCCTGCAGCGCAACCTACAAAAAGCCCGTAACCCCCTCCTTTGATCACCAGCTCCTCGATGAGCTCGATGACTGCGCGTAAGCCCATTGGCGCTTGCGGGTGGCCCCATACCAGCGAGCAACCGAAACGGTTCATCTTGAGCGGATCGATATCCATTTCACGCGCAAAGACCAGGTCGTTGACAATAAACGGGTTATGCGTCTTGATGGCCGCCAGGTCTTTCACCTGGATGCCGGCGGCTTGCAGTGCACGACGGGCCGCAGGAGCAGGCGCGGCCGGCATAAAGGCCGGCTTCACCCGCGCCTGTCCAAATGAGACGATGCGTATGCCGATATGGGGGTCAAGCGAGAGCTCGGCTGCCCTTTCGGGGGTGGTGACGACCATGGCCGCGTTGCCATCCGCAGGATGCGTCTGACCGCCAAAGGTCACCGTCCCTCCTTCCATGACCGGCTTCAGTTTGGCCAGACCTTCTGCCGTGGTGGGGAAAATGCCCTCGTCCCCTTGCAGAACCCCTTGTTCCCGTTTGAAGCGGGGGTCGGGGACACTGAAGGGCAAGGACATAAAGCGCTTCAGGAAAGCGCTGTCGTCTTTCAACGCTTCTTCGTATTGCTCGTATCGGACCAAGGTGAGCGCGTTCTGCTCTTCAGTGGTGAGCTTGTATTCGGCAGCCACGTTCTCGGCAGTCTTCAGCATATTGACCCCGGTGTAGGGATCGAAATTGAAGTTGTCCAGAACCCAGTTCTCGTGCTCGCCTGTGCCGCCCGGCCCGTGAGGCGCCGGGTAATAGATGTGCGGGCCATTGGACACTCGATCGGCAGCAATGGCCAGCGTTACGCTGGCGTCCCCTTCACGCACGCTGGACGCGACGGACTGCAGCAGGCGCACACCGGTGGCGCATGCCTGGCTTATGGTGGGGCCGGCCACATCCTGTGCTCCCAGTTGGCCCATCAGCCACGGCAAGCCAAAAAATGCACCCTTTTGCGGGACCGACAAACCCAACGCAGCATGGTCGAACAGGCCCACATCCAGCTTGCGCTGCGCCAGTGCATCTTTTGCCACATGGGCTGCAAATTTAAGGCTGTGCAGTTCGGCGAAACTGCCCTGCCAACGGGCAAAGGGCGTGGACCAATAGGCGCCGTAGGGAATCGCTACTTCTGTCATTGTGCTCCTCGTTCACGGTGGAAATGTTTGGGCCTCCGTGATGGAGGCCCTTGTAATTAGCTACATTTAAACAGGCAAGCGCGCGGCGTCAATGATTTATTGAGCCGGGATGATGTCGCAGCGAACCGTATTGGGATGGGCCCGCAAATCGGCGAGCACCGCGTCGTCCACCTGCCCCTCGACATCGGTGATGGCATAGCCGATTTGGCCTCGCGTTTGCAGCTGCTGGCTGACAATATTGAGCCCGTGTTCGGCCAAGAGGCTGCTGAGCGTGCCCAGTGCACCCGGCAGATTTCGGTGAACGTGCAATATGCGCGCTGCACCCGCCGGCTGTTGGTAAGGGATTTCCGGGAAGTTGACCGCGCCCTTGGTCGTGCCGCTTAGGGCAAAACGAACCAGTTTCTCGGCTACTTCGCGGCCGATATTTTGCTGCGACTCTTGAGTGCTTCCGCCGATGTGGGGCGTAAGCACAACGTTGCGCATGCCGATCAGGGGGCTTACAAGCGGTTCGTCCACGCTTTTGGGTTCTACCGGAAAGACGTCAATGGCCGCGCCCGACAAGTGACCGCTTTTCAATGCGTCGTGCAAGGCATCGATATCGACCACTGTGCCCCGCGAGGCATTGATGAGTATGGCGCCTTTCTTCATGGTGGCAAGCGCCTCGGCATTGATGATGTTTTGCGTTGCACGCCCCCCCGGCACATGCAGGGTGACGACATCGGATTGCGACAACAGCTGCTTCAAGGATGTGCACGCCT
>JAJUGB010000120.1 GCA_029268595.1 Alcaligenaceae bacterium
CCGAATCGCGCTGAAATGATGGATGCCGTGGGGCGTTGGACCTCCGAGGAGGACCTGGAGCGCCGGGCTCAACAATTGCGGCGCGAACTAGAGCTTGAAGCCTTGCTGGTTACGCGCTCCGAGCAGGGCATGACGCTCTTCACCCAGCAGGGTCGTGAACATATCGATGCTCAAGCGCACGAGGTGTTCGATGTGTCGGGGGCGGGCGACACGGTATTGGCCGCTTTGGCGGTGACCCGGGCAGCGGGTTTGTCTTGGGGGGAATCTATGGCGTGGGCGAATCGGGCCGGCGGAGTGGTCGTGGGCAAGTTGGGCACGTCCGTGGTGACTGCAGGAGAACTGACATGATGGTAGTGACCGGCGGAGCCGGATTTATCGGAAGTAATCTGGTGAAGGGTCTTAACCGACGCGGTATCACCGACATTTTGGTGGTCGACGACCTGACCGAAGGCGACAAGTTCGTTAATTTGGTCGACTGCCAGATCGCCGATTACATGCATAAGGACGAGTTTCGCCGTCTGGTGGCAAGTTCAGCGCTGCCGCATTTGCAGGCTGTTCTGCACCAAGGGGCTTGTTCGGACACCACTGAGCGCAATGGCCACTATATGCTCGATAACAACTATCGGGTTACGCTGGAGCTCTTCCATTATTGCCAGCAGCATCAGACGCCCCTTATATATGCGTCGTCGGCAGCGGTATACGGTGCGGGCCCTGTTTACGCAGAAGACGCCGCCAACGAGACACCGTTGAACGTATATGGGTATTCAAAGTTTCTGTTCGATCAGGTGCTGCGGCGGCATTGGCAGACGCTGGTCGCACCAGTAGTGGGCCTACGCTACTTCAATGTGTACGGGCCTCGAGAGCAGCACAAGGGTCGCATGGCCTCCGTGGCCTACCACAATATGAAGCAGTTTCAGTCCGAAGGGCATGTGCGCCTGTTTGGTGGTTGGGATGGTTACGACGCGGGCGGCCAGATGCGTGACTTCATCTACATCGACGACGTTGTGAACGTCAACTTGCACTTTCTCGACAACCCCACAGTGTCCGGTATCTTCAATTGCGGGACAGGCCGTGCACAGCCTTTTAACGACGTGGCTTCCACCGTGGTCAACACCTTGCGAGAACAGCAGGGTCAATCCCGGCTTACCCTTGACGAGCTGGTCCAGCAGGGCTTCCTTCGTTATATAGAGTTTCCGGACGACTTGAAGGGACGTTATCAAAGCCACACCCAGGCCGACCTCACGCAACTGCGTGCGGCCGGCTATGAGGCGGAATTCACGGACGTGCAGACCGGGGTGGAGGCTTACGTAAAAACGCTGTTGCAGCAAGGAAAACTCTAAACCGCAGCCGGCCGGCGCTTGCCAGGCCAAGAGGGCAAGTACGCATGGATCAAAGCCGGAATGGCTCTAGGCTAACGCGCCTCCGTACCGCAACATGAAGCCTCTTGTCCCGTCTACGTTTCTGCGAAACGCGACGCGGACCTCATCAGGCTGTCTTTCTTCTCGGGAGGCTTCATGAATCCGTTTACCCAGTCAACGGTGGCTCAACCTTCATCTGATCCTAGTTGGGACGCAGACACCACTTGTCATCCTGCCTCGCGCCTGGCCCGGCGCTACAGGCGGCGGCAACTTCGTGGCACGCATGCAGTTGCTGTTGGGCCAGAAGGCCCGCCTCACGAGTGCTCCGCGGGCAACACTGTTGCACCAGGGAGGCCTGGCGGTGCCGATTCCATCGATTGCAACGATGCGAAAGAGGCCGTTGGCGTCTCAGACACCAGAGTGGAGGCGGGGGCGCGCGGAAAATCGCACTCGAACCGCCGTCCTGACGCCAGAGACGCCGCTGACGCCCCCGGCGTTGGGGCGGCGACAGAGCCCGGTGTCTCGAACTCACAAAAAAGGGCGCGGCGGCCAAAGTGGTCAGGGCAGGCAGGCGTGCGCTTGTGCCGCCGCCGACCCCGACCAATGACTTGCTTATGGGCGGCGCTCCTGAGCTTGTGTTTTTCTGGTGCTGTGCAGGCCGTCGACGTCAACGTCGCCACCCTCGACCAGTTGCGGTCAATAAAGGGCATAGGGCCCAAGACGGCCGAACTCATTATCGAAGAGCGCACCAGGGCGGGTCGCTATGAATCTATCGACGACCTGTCAGAACGCGTGAAGGGCATCGGTCCCAAAAAAGCGGCCACCATGCAATCTGCAGGACTCCGAGTGGGTTCGGCCGCCGGGGTCGGTTCGACGGCGTCTTCGGCTGGCAAGGCCCCTGCAGCGGGTGAGTCGAAGGGCAAGCCCAAGATCGAGACCAAAAGAAGATAGCTCTAGAGAAGATAGGGCTAGAAAAGTTTGCCAAGAAAAGTTTGCCAATAGACATTTGCCCAGAGAAGTTGGCCAGGGCACGCACGCGTCGGGACTGAAACAATTCGGGTTGGGTGTATCATTTCCGCATGAGAACGTATCCCACTATTGAACAGACTATTGGGTCCACTCCCCTGGTGCGCCTACAGCGCATCCCGGGCGAAGTGGGTGAGGCCCGCGGCAACGTCGTGCTGGGCAAACTTGAAGGCAATAATCCGGCTGGTTCGGTAAAAGACAGGCCCGCCTACTCGATGATCCGGCGGGCCGAAGAGCGGGGCGAGATTCGCCCCGGCGACACCTTGATCGAAGCCACTAGCGGGAACACAGGCATTGCATTGGCGATGGTGGCCGCAATGCGCGGGTACAAGATGATACTCATCATGCCCGATAACTTGTCGCTAGAGCGGCGGGCGGCCATGACGGCTTATGGGGCACAACTCATCCTCACACCTGCAAGCCAAGGTGGAATGGAATACGCGCGTGACCTGGCCCTTTCCATGCAAGCCGAAGGCAAAGGCAAGGTACTGGACCAGTTCGCCAACCCCGACAACACGCAAGCCCATATCGATACCACCGGCCCTGAGATTTGGCAGCAAACGGGCGGAGAAATCACCCATTTCGTTAGCGCCATGGGCACCACAGGCACCATTATGGGCGTGGGGGCCTATCTGCGATCGCAGAGCCCTTCCATACAAGTGGTGGGAGCGCAGCCTGCCGAAGGCGCTTCCATCCCCGGCATTCGCAAATGGCCCGAGGCCTACCAGCCCAAGATCTATCACCCCGATAAAGTGGACGCGTTCGAGTACATTGGCCAACAAGAGGCCGAAGAGATGGCGCGACGCCTTGCCGCTGAAGAAGGGATATTTTGCGGGATTTCCTCGGCTGGAGCTTTGGTTGCGGCCTTGAGGGTAGCCGCAAGGGTCGAGAACGCCACAATTGTCTTCATCGTGTGCGACCGCGGAGACCGTTACTTGTCCACGGGCGTGTTCAATTAATGCAGCGTCCTGCGGGCCGGTAATGCGGCCAATAATGCGGCGTCGGGTTAGTGCTTCAAAAGTACCGCGTCCGGTTAGCGCGCCAATCTGATGCTACTAAATTGCCAGCGTGTGCCGGCGGGGAAAAAATTCCTGTAGCTGGGACGGCTGTGCCCCAAGGGAGTGGCTAAAGAGCCGCCTCTAAGCACGTACTGGTTCACCATGAATTTGCCGTTGTACTCGCCCAGAGCGCCTTCCTCCGGGTGGTATCCGGGATAGGGCGCATAGGCGCTGGACGTCCATTGCCAGCCTGTATCAAACAGTTGAATCAGGCGGGGAATGTCTGGCGGTTGTTCTGCGGGGGCCCATCCGCTCTGACTGCGCGCGGCGTGCTCCCATTCAAACTCTGTAGGCAGTCGGGCGCCCACCCATCGGGCGTAGGCGTCGGCTTCGTAATAGGACAGATGTAAAGCGGGCGCGTGCTCGTCAAGCGGGCTTACCCCATGCAAGCCAAACTCCAGCCACTGGTCTCCCTGCTTGCTCCAATACAGTGGATGAGCCCGTGGCTCTGCACCCTGGTTCAGCCAAGCCCACCCGTCCGACAACCACAAGGCTGCCTCGCGATAGCCTCCGCTTTCCACAAACCGTAGATACTCGCCGTTGGTCACCAGACGGTTGGCAAGGCTGTACGACTCAAGGAAATGTCTGTGCCGGGGCAGTTCATTGTCGAAACAGAAATCCTCCGCGTCGGCCCCTATATGCGCGATTCCTTCTTCAAACTTGCGCCATTCAAGCGGCTGAGCCGGCTGGTGTGGAATCCGAGGCGTCGAATAGAAAGCCGGCTTGACTGGATTGAGCGAGAAAAGGTGCTGCACATCGGTAAGGATCAGCTCTTGGTGCTGCTGTTCGTGTTGTAGCCCTAGCTCGATGCGGCGGTGCAGCTCTCGGTCTGGCTCTGCTCCGGCGCTGTCGGCAATCAGCAGTAGCGCGCTGATTCGTCCATCGACATTCTGGCGGTAATCTTCCACTTCCGACAACGATGGCCGAGTAAGCAAGCCCCGCTGATGTCGCGCGTGCTGGTGGCCCACCTGGTTGTAGTATGAATTGAACAGCACCCGAAAATTCGGATCAAATGGCTTAAAGTTCGGCTCGAGCGCTTCCAGCACAAAGGTCTCGAAAAACCAGGTGGTATGTGCCAGATGCCATTTCACAGGGCTGGCTTCCATCATGGATTGTGGCGTGCAATCCTCGTCACTAAGCGTCTCCACCAAGCTCATAGTGGCTGCTCGCACCATTTCATATCGGGGCAGCAGGGATGCGGTCACGGGGTTCATGGCAGTCATCGGGTAATGGAATGAGCGGGTCGAGCGTGCACAATGGCGAACCAGTCATTGGCATCTGTCCAGGTATTGCAAAGCTTATAACGGGCGTGTTCCAGGAGGTCGTTCAAAGACTTTTTGGTGTACTTGTAACTGCTTTCGGTGTGAATGCGTTCGGACTGGCGGAAGCGCCGGCTATGGGCAGGCCAATGCACCGTAAGAGCCCGTCTCGCTTCAAGGTGCATCTCCACCCGGTGCTCGGCTTGGTTAAAGAGGGCAATGTGCCGCCAGTCGTGGGTATCGAAATCGCTGCCCAACAACCGGTTCACGTGGCGCAGGACATTAAGATTGAAGGCCGCCGTCACGCCCAGTGCGTCGTTATAAGCCGCTTCCAGCACATGGGCAGGCTTTTCCAGATCAACCCCGATAAGTAGATCGGACGGTTGGTCGCTTGCGGCCGTTAAGCGCTGAAGAAATTGCGCCGCTTCATCGGGTTGAAAATTGCCGATTGATGAGCCCGGGTAGAAGAAAATGCACCGCTCTTCGCGTAAGGACTTGGGCAGTTCTATCCCCTGCGAAAAATCCATCCCCAAAGGGGTAATGGGCAAGTGCGGGTAAAGCTGTTGCAAAGGCAGAATCGCCTGCTTGAGGAAATCGACCGAGATGTCGATAGGCACGTAATGGGCGGTCTGAAGCGCTGGAATCAGGCGGGCCGCTTTAGCACAGTTGCCAGCGCCCAGGTCTACCAGAGTTCGACCCAGGCCCACGGCTTCGATGATCTCGTCCTGGTGCTGCTGGAAAATGGCTGCCTCGGTTCGAGTGGGGTAGTACTCGGGCAACAAGCAAATCGCCTCAAAAAGCCTAGAGCCAAGCTCGTCGTACAAATACTTGGGTGGAATGCTGGCAGGGGCAGCCATCAACTGCGTCGAGAGCGCCTGCGGTGCAGCATGATGCACGATTTCAAGATCGGGCATCAAAGGCGCCTCTTTTGAAGTTTCGGGGCAAGGCGTCGAGACATTCAAACTCATAGGCAAGCTCCAGGCCGCGACGCTCTGTGGCCAAGTGGCTGGTTTGATGCGGCAAAGCCAGCTTAGCTAGCTCGTGCTAAGCATACGGCGGCGAATGGCATCAGCCAGCTCTGCTACAGAAGTCGCGTAAAAATAGCTGCGGTTGTAATGCGTGATGGCAAAGAAGTTAGGCGTGCCGACTCGGTACTCGGCCGTGTTGCGCGACTCCTCCACCAAATCGATGACACCCAGGCGGGCCTTTTGCCATGGCGCGTCGGCACTTACAGTCTGCGCTCCCTGGCTTTGCAGCTCAGGCCAGGTATAAGTCGGCTCGAGCCCACCCTTGACCAGGCTTTTGGCATTGCCGGGCAGGGTGACGGGAGCGAAGACCGGCAAGCCGGGTTGCCAGCCATGTTGTCGCAAGAAGTTTGCCACCGATGCAATGGCATCCGCCGGTGAGCCGTGCAGATCAATGCGATTATCGTGATCCCCGTCTACGGCGAAGCGGACCAGGCTGCCCGGCATGAATTGGGGTAGACCCATGGCTCCCGCGTAAGACCCCCTGGCATGCCGCGCATCCAGTTCTTTGTCATAGTCCAGGCGAATGAAATCGGCCAGTTGGTCGCGGAAAAGCTGGATGCGATCGGTCCGGGACGTATCCGGGTAGCGGAATGCCAGCGTGGACAGTGCGTCAAGGACAGAAAAGTCGCCCGTATGACGCCCATACAATGTTTCTACGCCAATAATGGCGACGATGATGGAGGCCGGTACGCCGTACTGCTTCTCGACCGCCTGCAACTCTGTACGATGCTCTTGCCAGAATTCAACTCCGGCCTTGATTCGTATGGGCTCGACAAAGCGGCCCCGGTAAGTGGCCCAACTGCGTCGCACTTTACCCTTGCCTGGCGCCATCAGACGCGCGACAGTGGCGTTGTAGCGCGCACTGCTCAGGAGGTCTTGCACATGCGCTATTGGCACCCGCCGGCTATTTGCCACCTCTTCGGCGTACGATTGCACATCCGGCTGCAGTTTTCCGGTGCCGTCCAGGAAGCCTTCGCCGGGCCGGTCGGTTGCCGCCGTAGGGGGGGTGACGGGGGGCGCCGACGACGTAGTAGCAGGCGGGGAGGAAGTTGTAGCGTCGGGGGCGTTGTCCGCGTTGCTTGGCGGCTCGGTGGTCTGCGAGGAGGCACAGCTGCTTAAAAGGGCCGCCGCGATGGCGACTTGCAAAAGTCGAACGGGTTTGAACATAATCCTTCCTATGCCGACCCTATATATTACTCATCCTGAATGCCACCTGCACGAAATGGGCTCTTGGCATCCTGAATGCCCTCAGCGGCTCGATGCCATCAACGATCAGCTCCTGGCTTCAGGTTTGATGGGTCTGCTGCAGGCACGCGAGGCCACTCCTGCCCATGATGCCGACATACTGCGCGTGCACACGCCGGGCTATCTTGAAAGCCTGCGCAAATTGGCTCCCGACCAAGGTTACCGCGAGCTTGACCCAGACACTTATTTAAATCCCCATACTTTGCCGGCCGCATTCTTGGCTGCGGGCGCCGGCATTGAAGCGGTTGACGCAATCATGAGCAAGGAAGCCACCACGGCGTTTTGCGCGGTCCGCCCTCCGGGCCACCACGCCCGACCGGGTCAAGCAATGGGCTTCTGCTTTTTCAATAACCTGGCCGTAGCTGCAGCGTATGCACTCGAAAAATACCAGCTGCAAAGAATTGCCATTGTTGATTTTGACGTGCATCATGGCAACGGTACAGAGGAGATGTTCGCAGAAGACCCTCGCATTCTCATGTGCGGTTTCTACCAAAACAATATTTTTCCCAATGTACACACTGCAAATTCCGCCGGGAATATGGTAAACATACCGGTCGACGCCTACACCGATGGCGCGGTGGTGCGACAGCTGGTCAAAGACGTCTGGATGCCACGGCTCGACGCCTTTCAACCCGAACTCATCCTGATATCGGCCGGCTTTGATGCGCACCGCGAGGACGATCTGGGCCAGCTTGGTTTAGTGGAATCCGATTTCAGCTGGATTACCCGCAACATCGTCGACGTGGCGGACAGTACAGCCCAGGGGCGAGTTATTAGTTTTCTGGAAGGCGGCTATGCACTTTCCGCCCTGGGACGCAGCGTGGTGGCGCATATCAAGGCGCTGTCAAAGCTGTAGAATGATATGTTTTTGTTGCTAAACCCGTGTGCCGCTAGCGGTAGGCTGTCTGTCCACGCGCTATGGGGCTTGCAATCGGGGCGCTCGAGTTTTTAATCCGGAGGAAGTGCTCGATGAAGGTATTAGTACCCGTCAAGCGTGTGGTTGATTACAACGTCAAGGTGCGCGTCAAGTCAGACCAAACCGGCGTGGACATCGCCAACGTCAAAATGTCCATGAACCCGTTCGACGAAATTGCCGTCGAAGAAGCCACGCGGTTAAAAGAAAAATCCGTCGCCACAGAAGTCGTGGCCGTATCCTGCGGCGCCGCCCAATCGCAAGAAACCTTGCGCACGGCCATGGCCATAGGCGCCGATCGCTCCGTCCTGGTGCAAACCGATGTAGAACTTCAGCCATTGGCTGTTGCCAAGCTGCTGAAGGCCATGGTCGACAAAGAGCAGCCGCAACTCGTCATTCTGGGCAAACAGGCCATTGACGACGATGCCAACCAGACCGGTCAAATGTTGGCAGCCTTGCTCGACTGGCCGCAGGCTACGTTTGCCAGCAAAGTCGAGGTGTCGGGCGATAGCGCGACGGTAACTCGAGAAGTGGACGGCGGTCTGGAAACGGTCACCCTCAAATTGCCGGCCATCATCACTACCGACCTGCGCCTTAACGAGCCGCGCTACGTTACGCTGCCGAACATCATGAAGGCCAAGAAAAAGCCGCTGGAAACCGTCACACCCGAAGAACTGGGGGTCGATGTCGCGCCACGGCTTAAAACTTTGAAGGTCACCGAACCGCCTGCGCGCTCGGCCGGCGTCATTGTTCCGGATGTGGCCACTCTTGTCGAGAAACTGAAGAACGAAGCGAAGGTGATCTGATCATGCCAATACTTGTCATAGCTGAACACGACAATGCACAGATGAAGGCCGCCACCCTCAACGTCGTGGCTGCCGCCCAGCAAATTGGTGGTGAGGTTCACGTTCTGGTAGCCGGTTCCAACACTCAAGCCGTGGCCGAACAAGCCGCCAAGGCGGCCGGCGTCGCCAAGGTTATCGTCGCTGACGGCGATTCGCTGGCAAACGCCCTGGGCGAAAACGTGGCGGCCCAGGTGTTGGCGGTGGCCAACGGCTACAGCCATATTCTTTTCCCCGCCACGGCCAACGGTAAAAACGTTGCACCACGCGTCGCCGCGAAGCTCGACGTTGCTCAGATTTCCGACATCAGTGCTGTGGAATCGGCCGACACCTTCCAGCGGCCCATTTACGCAGGCAACGCCATTGCGACTGTGCAGTCCTCCGACCCCGTTAAAGTCATAACAGTACGCACCACGTCGTTTGATCCGGTTGCTGCGGAAGGCGGCCAGGCCAGCATCGAGAATGTCGACGCTGTTGCTGATTCGGGCTTGTCGTCGTTTGTCGGACGCGAAATAGCCAAGAGCGATCGCCCCGAGCTGGCAGGCGCCACGGTGGTTGTATCTGGCGGGCGTGGCTTGGGCAGCGCCGAGAACTTCAAGCTGCTCGAGCCCCTGGCAGACAAGCTGGGCGCAGCCTTGGGGGCGTCGCGCGCCGCGGTGGACGCAGGTTATGCGCCCAACGACTGGCAAGTGGGCCAGACCGGAAAAATCGTTGCGCCGCAACTTTACGTAGCGGTGGGCATTTCGGGCGCCATCCAGCACCTTGCGGGCGTCAGCAGCAGCAAAACCATCATCGTAATCAACAAGGACCCCGAGGCGCCTTTCTTCAA
>JAJUGB010000121.1 GCA_029268595.1 Alcaligenaceae bacterium
CTTCCATCCAGAGGTCATCGTGGTGCTACCCAGGCCCGGTCACCCTGCTCACAAGCGTTTACATCCCGACTGGTCTACAGAGCCGTGGAACATCCATCGCTATCAGCCGCCACGATGGAATCAGCACGGGTTGACCAGCCAACATCGCCATGGGCACTTTAAAGGGCCGCACCACCGGGGGCACTTCAGAGGCCACCACCACGCTCATCGCCGATAGGTAGCAGCGCGATCAAGACGGGGAAATCGGACATCAACAAGCGGTACGAATTCCCCAGACTGACCGAGCACCGCGCACTAAGGACGCAATATCTCTGCGCCCCCGAGGTAGGGACGCAATACTTCCGGCACCACCACGCTGCCGTCCTCTTGCTGGTAATTTTCCAGCACCGCGACGAGAGCACGTCCTACCGCCAGGCCAGATCCGTTCAAGGTGTGAACGAATTCAGGTTTGCCTTTTTCTGGGCGAAACCGCGCCTGCATGCGACGCGCTTGAAACGCCTCGCAGTTAGACACTGACGAGATTTCTCGCCAGGTGTTCTGTGCCGGCAGCCAGACTTCCAGGTCGTAGGTCTTTGCGGCGCCAAAACCCATGTCCCCTGCGCAAAGCAGCACCACCCGGTAGGGAAGACGCAACTGCTGCAGAACGGTTTCGGCATGAATCACCATCTGCTCCAGCGCTTCGTACGACTGCTCGGGATGAACCACCTGCACCATTTCGACTTTGTCGAACTGGTGTTGACGAATGATGCCGCGCGTATCGCGTCCGCCGCTTCCGGCTTCGGATCGAAAACACGGCGTGTGCGCAGTGAGCCGCAGAGGCAGCTCGTTGGCGGCCAGGATGGTGTCGCGCACCGAGCCAGCAAGCGTGATCTCGGACGTAGAAATAAGATAGAGATCTTCAGCCCCGCCTTCCTGGTCGTCATCACCGCCTTTTGTCACCCAGAACATATCCTCTTTGAACTTGGGGAGCTGGCCTGTTCCGAACAGTGTGGAGCCATTGACGATATATGGCGTATAGCACTCGGTGTAGCCATGAGACCCCGTTTGGAGGTCGAGCATGAACTGCGCCAGCGACCGATGCAATCTGGCGATGGGCCCGCGTAGCATCATGAAACGAGACCCGGACAACTTGCGGGCTGATTCAAAATCCAGGCCAAGGGGCTCGCCTAAGGCAACGTGATCTTTAGGTTCAAAGGGTAGTGCCTTCGGGGTGCCATCGCCCGCGGCCTCACCCGGCAACCAGCGGCGTACCTCGACATTGTCGTCGCTGGTTTCGCCGTCGGGCACATCGCTGTGGGGCAAATTGGGAAGCGTCATCAGCCATTCGTTCAACTCGTGCTGAACGACGCTGAGCGACGCTTCAAGGTCGGCCAGCCGCTTCGGAATCTCTTGCGATTCGGCCATTTCGCGGCTGGCATCTTCGCCTTTCGATTTCAGTTGTCCGATCAGTTTGGAAATCGCGTTACGGCGGGCCTGCAGGTTCTCGGTCTCGACTTGCACGGCCTTGCGGCGAGCTTCCAGAGCGTTGAAGCGCTCGGTATCGAACTGGACGCCACGGCGCGCCAGAGCCTGGACGACTGTGCTCAAGTCTTTACGCAACTGATTCGGATCTAACATAAGGAATAGATGGATGAAGAGAGGGGTTTGAGAGAGGCGATGTAGCCCTAAGACTTGCCTTGCTTCTGATCGAGGTCGCGCAAGAACGCCAACTTTTCGGCAATTTTACCTTCGAGGCCCCGGTCGACCGGTTTATAGAACCGAGCACCCAGGCCATCGGGAAAATAACGCACACCCGCTGCATAACCGTGCGGCTCGTCATGGGCGTACCGGTAGGACTGACCGTGTCCCAGCTGCTTCATCAGCTGGGTGGGCGCGTTACGCAAATGCAAAGGCACCGGCGCACTGCCGTGTTGCGCCGCATAAGAGCGCGCCGCCTTATAGGCCGTATAGACTGCGTTGGACTTGGCTGCACAAGCCAGATAGACGACCGCTTGAGCCAAAGCAAGCTCGCCTTCGGGTGAGCCAAGACGCTCGTAAATATCGGCGCCTTGGAGGGCCAGTTGGGTGGCCCGCGGGTCGGCCAGGCCAATATCTTCCACAGCCATGCGAACAATGCGGCGCGCAAGGTATCGGGGATCGGCGCCCCCGTCCAACATCCGTGCGAACCAGTACAAGGCCGCGTCCGGGTCGGATCCGCGCACCGACTTATGCAAGGCGCTGATCTGATCGTAAAAGGCGTCGCCGCCTTTGTCGAACCGCCGCAGGTTTTGAGAAAGCGAGGTTTCCAGCCATTGTGAATCGATCACTTCCCGCTTGGCCGCCATGGCCGATTCAGCCACCACCTCGACGGCATTCAGAAGCCTGCGGGCGTCGCCGTCCGCCCAGGCGCATAACTGTGCTTTCGCGTCGTCCTCGAACCGTATATCAGGCAACCACTGCATGGCCCGGCCCATGAGCTCTAGCAAGTCCTTTTGCTCAAGAGGCTCCAGCACGTAGACGCGAGCGCGCGAAAGCAAAGCCGAGTTGACCTCGAAAGACGGATTCTCGGTGGTCGCGCCTATAAAAGTGAACAGGCCGCTTTCAACGTAAGGTAAAAAAGCATCTTGTTGGCTCTTGTTGAAGCGGTGCACTTCGTCAACAAACAATATTGTGCGCCGTCCCTGACCCTGAGCGACTTGAGCCGCCACCACAGCTTCGCGAATGTCCTTCACCCCTCCTAGAACGGCCGAGATAGCAATGAATTGGGCGTCAAAACCGTTGGCCATCAGCCGGGCCAAAGTGGTCTTGCCCACGCCCGGCGGACCCCAGAAAATCATCGAATGAGGTCTTCCGGACTCGAACGCCACCCGGAGCGGCTTGCCGGGCCCGAGCAAGTGAGCTTGGCCAACTACGTCGTCCAGCGTTTTAGGACGCAGGCGTTCGGCCAATGGAAGGTGGGGCGAACCAGTCGCTGCACCTGTGAAGAGATCGTTACTGGGATGCACTATTGCATTTTGACCGTATCGACACCCGGAGGGGGGGTGAACTGAAACGCGTTGGCGGGCAAGCCGGGATTAGGCTGGATGTTGCTAAGGTCTATGCGAGTCGTTTGACCAAAGGCGTCCAGCAATAACAGCCGCACAGGCAGATTATTGCGAAAGCCTATGTCCACGTGCTTGAACCCAGCGTCTGAGCTACGAGGCACGGCGCGCAACCATTGAAGCTGATCGGCATCTGGACGGGCGGTTACCTCAAAGGCCTCGTCCAGCGACCCTGACCCGAACAGTATGGCCGCCGGAGAGGTGCCGATGGATTGATCGATGCTTCGTTCGGTGACCTGCGCCAAGTCCGGATCGTATTGCAGCACTCGAGTACCGTCCGACACAACGAGTTGCTCGTAGGGCTGCTTGACGTGCCACTTGAACTTCCCCGGACGCTGAAAGGAAAAATCGCCCTGCTGGGGCGCCTTGGCCCGGCCCTGACCCGCCGTCTCGGTCTGCTGGGTGAATTGGCCGGTGGCCGACTGCACCGTAGAGACAAATTGCTGCAACTGAGCCGGCGCATCAGCCGCCCAGGCAAAGACGGGCGCCAACGAAAGCGCCACGGCCGCTGAAAAGTATTTAATCCGCACTAGATGTGTCTCCTGCGGGAACGAGGATATCGCGATTGCCATTGGACTGCATGGCCGATACCAGACCGGCTTGCTCCATTTGCTCGAGCAAGCGGGCGGCCCGGTTGTAGCCGATACGCAGATGGCGCTGAACGGAAGAAATAGACGCACGCCGGTTTTTGAGCACCACTTGCACGGCCTGATCGTAAAGCGGATCTGTTTCTGCATCGGCAAAACCGGTTACCGGGTTGACTCCGTCGCCCGTTTCGCCTTCGACAGCACCTTCCAGAATACCTTCTATGTAGTTGGGCTCGCCCTGCTCTTTCAAGGCGTCGACGACGCGATGCACTTCATCGTCGTGCACGAAGGCGCCGTGAACGCGTGCGGGAAGTCCTGTTCCCGGCGGCAGGTACAACATGTCGCCTTGACCCAGGAGTGTTTCTGCGCCCATCTGGTCGAGAATGGTGCGCGAGTCGATCTTTGATGACACCTGGAAGGCGATACGGGTGGGAATATTGGCCTTGATGAGGCCGGTAATGACGTCGACACTGGGCCGCTGCGTGGCGAGAATGAGGTGTATGCCCGCCGCACGCGCTTTCTGCGCCAGGCGGGCGATGAGCTCTTCGATTTTCTTGCCGACCACCATCATGAGGTCGGCCAGCTCGTCGATGACCACCACAATGGTGGGCAATGGCTCGAGCGGCTCTGGAGCGTCGGGGGTGAGCGAGAAGGGATTGGGAATAGGTTCTTCGCGCTTGATGGCTTCGCGGATCTTGCTGTTATAGCCGGCCAGGTTACGAACGCCCAGCTTGCTCATGAGCTTATAGCGCTTTTCCATTTCGGCGACGCACCAGTTGAGCGCGTTGGCGGCCTGGCGCATATCGGTGACAACCGGCGCGAGCAAGTGTGGAATGCCTTCATAGATGCTCATTTCGAGCATCTTGGGGTCTATGAGTATGAGGCGCGTCTGGGTGGCGTCGGCCTTGTAAAGCAAGGACAGGATCATGGCATTGATCCCGACGGATTTGCCGGAGCCGGTCGTGCCAGCAACCAGCAAATGCGGCATCTTTGCCAGGTCGGCCACAACCGGATTGCCTGCGATGTCTTTGCCCAGCGCCATAGTAAGCGGCGAGGGGCTGGCGTAATAGGTTTGCGAGCCGATGATTTCCGACAGTTTCACCATCTGCCGGCGCGGGTTGGGAAGCTCCAGACCCATTAGATTCTTGCCGGGTATGGTTTCGACCACCCGAATACTGACAAGACTGAGCGCCCGTGCAAGATCCTTGGCCAAATTGACAATTTGGCTGCCCTTGACTCCGACCGCCGGTTCGATTTCGTAGCGCGTAATGACCGGCCCTGCCTGGGCCGCCACCACGACGACATTGACGCCAAAGTCGGACAGCTTCTTCTCGATAAGCCGTGACGTGAATTCGATGGTTTCGGGCGAGACGGTTTCGGCTTGCTCGGTAACCGGATCGAGCAGGCTTATAGGGGGAAGATCGCCCCCGCCCGTGGCAGGTGGCGCCGAGAACAGCGTTTTCTGCTTTTCTTTTTCGACGCGCACCGACTTTGGGACAGTGGCGATGGCCGGCTCGATGCGCACGGGTTGTTCATGCACGAGTTGTTCGGCCTTTGCAACGACGCTTTCTGTGCGTTCGGCCCGCTTGACTGAACCTACCCGCCTGTCTTCCCACGCGTCTTTGAACTCGAAAACGCGACGGACCGCCTTTTCGATTGCCAGGCCCACCCGCTCGGCCAGTTGCAGCCACGAAAACCCAAAGAAAAGACTGGCTCCGGCGGCTACGGCCGCCAACAACAGCAAGGTGCACCCGGTAATGCCAAATGCCTGTGACATGGCGCCGGCCAGCAATTTGCCGAGCTCCCCGCCCGCTCCCGCGGGCAAATGAGCGGCTGCCTGGCGGAATTGCAAGGCCTCTATACCCATGACGCCTATGAACAACAAGGCAAAACCGATGGCGACTTCCCAGTGGACCCGCGGCAGGGTCTCTGGCTTATTAGACGGCAGGACTATATTGGTAAGGCGATAAAAACCTATGGCCACCCGCTGAGCCAGCAACACAACCCACAACCAAGCCGAGTAGCCGAAGAGGAACAGGAGAAGATCGGATACGTATGCACCCGCCGTCCCGCCCCGGTTTAAGGTGACTGCGGCGCGAACGGAATGCGACCATGCCGCATCCTGAGGCGACCATGTGGCCAATACCAGGCCCAGCCACGCCGCCAGAGCCGCGAAAAAAATCCAGCGTGCCTCGCGCAGTAAACCACTTAGCCTCGTCTGCAGAGGCGATGGACCGTTACGGACGTTGCGCGACGAGCGGGAGGATGCTGCAGGTAATCTAGCCATGGACTCATTATAATTGCCAGGATACTTTTTACGGACGGTAGGTAATGACAGCTAGCAAACACGCACAAGTTCTAATTCTGGGTTCGGGTCCCGCGGGCTATAGCGCGGCCATTTATGCAGCACGAGCCAACCTTAAGCCGGTGCTGATAACAGGTTTAGAACAAGGCGGCCAGCTGATGACCACCACAGACGTCGACAACTGGCCTGCTGACGCACAAGGGGTGCAGGGGCCGGATCTCATGCAGCGCTTCCAGCAACATGCGGAGCGCTTCGAAACCGAGCTGGTATTCGACCACATCACAAGCGTCGATTTGTCCAAACGCCCTTTTACACTGACCGGAGATACAGGAAACGTTTATACCTGCGACGCGCTCATCATAGCAACTGGCGCATCAGCACAATACCTGGGCTTGCCGTCCGAGCAAGCCTTCATGGGTCGCGGCGTATCCGGTTGCGCCACCTGCGACGGGTTCTTCTATAAAAACCAGGACGTCATTGTGGTTGGCGGCGGAAACACCGCTGTGGAAGAAGCACTGTATCTTTCCAATATCTGCCGCACGGTCACCCTGGTACATCGTCGTGACAAGTTCCGTGCCGAAGCCATCCTGGTAGATAAGCTGATGGATAAAGTCGAAAACGGCAACATGAAGCTCAAACTATTTTACGAGCTGCATGAGGTGCTGGGCGATAACTCCGGGGTAACGGGCGTCAAACTACGAAACAACCAAACCCAAGAGGTCGAGCAACTCGACGTCACCGGTGTCTTCATCGCCATCGGCCACAAGCCCAACACCGATATGTTCCAGGGCCAGCTCGACATGCAGGACGGCTATATCGTCACGCGCAGCGGCCTCAATGGCATGGCGACGATGACCTCCGTGCCCGGTGTGTTTGCGGCCGGAGATGTCCAGGATCACGTCTATCGTCAAGCCATCACCAGCGCCGGAACCGGCTGCATGGCCGCTTTGGACGCACAGCGCTGGCTGGAGAATGTCGAATAAGAAGCACGGCCTGGCCGACCTCAAACGATTGCGCGCGCAGGCTGCCCAAGAGCAGGCGAAACCACTCGCAGTCGCCAAACCAGGTAAACGACGGCGTTCACGGCAGGCCGCCGCCAAGGCCGGCGGGCGTCAATCAGAAGACCCGCGCAGACGCACCTCGCCAACGGACAATTCTGCTCGGGGCCAAGCCGATGGCGGCTCAACTCCTGAAGAAGCAACCGTCCCGCAAGAAGATGTTGTCCTGTTTCGTCGGGCAATGAAGTTTGTCCAACCCATGAAGCCGTCCAATCGCATAGTCTTGCCGCCGGTAAGGCGAGAAGGCGAAAGGATATTGCGCCGACGACGCCAAGCAGCGCTGGGAGACGAGACCGCCACTCCTCGAAGGGTATCCGACCAATACGCCCCTGCTCGGCAGGATGAGTCCAGCTACCTGAAGGCAGGTTACGGCCCGGATCTGCTCAAAGGTCTGCGAGCGGGCAAATGGCCTATTCAGGCCACTCTGGATCTGCACGGCTCTACCCTGGATGAAGCGCGCGGCCGTTTAGATCAATTTCTTACATCCTGCGTCCAGCACAACGTGAAATGTGTTCGTATCATTCATGGTAAGGGACATGGTTCCCAAAACGGGGAATCGGTATTGAAAGACACAGCACGCCGGTGGCTCGCGCAAATTGAATTCGTACTTGCCTACGCGGAATGCTCCGAACAAAACGGAGGCTCGGGCGCCGTCCAGGCCCTGTTGAAAACGGAACAATGATGAACTGGGCCTACCTAAGCATTGCCATTGCGGCAGAAATTATTGCCACTGCCGCCCTGAAAGCATCGGAAGGGTTTTCGCGCCTTGGCCCCACAGCTCTGTCGATGACGGGCTATCTGGTGGCTTTCTTTTGCCTCTCGCTGACGTTGCGAACCATACCCGTGGGGGTGGCCTACGCCGTCTGGTCCGGGGTGGGTATAGTGGCCATTTCAATTGTGGGCTACTTTGCCTTTGGCCAGACCCTGGATTTGGCGGCCATTCTGGGCATTGCGCTTATTGTGGCGGGTGTTCTAGTCATCAACGTATTCTCAAAGACAGCCGGCTTATAAGCGCTGTCGCTGGGCCTGGTGCCCCAGCGTTTTTACCGCCGCAATTTCCATGCACCATCAAGCGCCGCACCAAACAGGTGCACCAGTAGCGTCGAGCACACAGGAGGCCTTGGATCAGCCTGATTGAGTTGAAGACGTGACTTAGCCAAAGACCCAATGACAAATGCCGGTGGCTTTCGCCACCGGCATTTGCGTTTGTTTTTCTTATGGGACCTGCCTAAGTACTTGGTAGAGTACGCTTTTTATAGCCAGAGTTGGCTTGCCCATGCAGGGCTGTGTCTCCTCACCTGCATGGGACACATTGTGCACCAACACCTTACATTTAACACCTAGGGAATGCACCTAGAGTGTGCAAGGCATTAGTGCGTTTGGCCGTGCAGAGGCATAACCAGCTCACGTTGGCTGACTACCTCTTTATGTGGCCTCCTGCATCAGACACTGGCGGAGCCACTTGCGTATCATGACGGTATGCTCGGCCTCGGCCTGCAAGGCCTCGCGGAACTGGGGTCCCAATTTCTCTTGACCAGCGCCTTCAGCCAGCTCGATAAGCAGCTCCCATGATGCGTGATCAAGCAGCTCGATGGCCAGAATCGCCTGCAGCCCTTGGGTTACCGTTGTGCGAGGGTCTGTCAATACTTGCAGGAAACCAAGCGCCTGCACACCGGATACATCAGCACAAGGTGTTTGCACGGTCGGGTCAGCACCGAGGCCCACAATAACCTCAGTCAACATCTGGAAGTGCTGAAACTCTTCGTTCATGATGTGCTGCAAGTCGGCCAGCATACTGGCGCGCTCCGGCTGGTCGGATGCATTGACCTTATTGATGAGCGCTTCATATAGGCGAACACCGGTACGCTCGTAAGCGGCCCGTTCACCCAGCTTGTCGAGCAATACTTCGGGGCTGTTCCCTGTAAGCATGCTTTTCGCCGTTTCTACAACGCCCCTACCGGTAGCGGGCGGTGGCATGGACCCTACCCGCGAGGCTTCCTGAATGTAATGGCTGCGGAACATCGCAATGGCATCAGAACCGCCCTGTGGCGGATCCGCCGGCCGCGACATGGCATAGTCCACTTGATTTGGCCCGTCGATCGGAGACATCTGCATCCCCGTACGATTCATACCCATTTTGGTCTCGTTTTCCATGTCATTTCCCTAACTTTGAGTTTTGGAGTCCACGGCTCAGTTCGGTGCCCGGCGACCACTGGTAGCCTGCTGCAACAATGTTGGTAGGAGAGCCATGCTTGTTGAGTTCGGAGCGCTGAATGATGGATGCTTCGCTTTCCTGAGCGAGCGGCACGTAATCGGGACCGTTCGCGCGCAGATCAACCTCTTCATCAAGCACCTTGCGTATGAACTCCCTTTGCGAGGCAAATTTCAGACTGGTCGGCAGAGACGTGCCCAATACTTCCTGCGGATCGCGCCTTTCATACTTCTTGAACAAATCGCTGATCACCGCCAAATGC
>JAJUGB010000122.1 GCA_029268595.1 Alcaligenaceae bacterium
CTTCAATGACAAGAATACCCACCAGTGCAAAGATAATCGGATCGAACCCCATGGCCAGTGCCACCGGCCAAAAGATGGGTACAGTCAGAAGCATGATCGAAATGCTGTCGAGTAAGGCACCCAGCACGAACCATACTACGGCCATGAACAGCATCGTTCCTGCCGGGCCCAGACCCATGGATTCGAGCAGCTCCTGAACCTGCTGGGGAACTCCATTCAGGGCCATGAGCTTGCTGTAAATAACCGCACTCATCAAAAGCAGCATGATGGGAGTGACCGTCTCGCCTGCTGTGACGCAGGCCCGGAACAGGCCTTGCAGGCGCATTCCCTTGGCTACGGCCAGTATCGCCGCACCCGCCAACCCGACGGCACTGCCTTCGGTAGGGGTGAAGTAGCCACGCCAGATTCCACCAAGTGTCACGAAAATCAATACGCCTACAGCCAGTGAGCCGATGATGTTGGATCGGGTTATCGGCGAGCTGTCGACATCGCTTGCGCGCCCGCCTGCTGCCTTTGGAAAGACCTTTGCATAGACCATGCAGTAAATGGCATAAAGGGCAGCCAGTACACAGCCGGGCAAGACGCCTGCAGCAAACAGAATTCCGACCGATTGTTCGGTCAGGATTGCCCACACAATCATGAAGACCGACGGAGGAATCAGGAGCCCCAGCACCGAGCTGCCTGCTATACAGCCGACTGCATAGCTTGCCTTGTAATTGTGGTCGCGCATGATGGGGTAGGCGACATGACTGAACGCCGCTGCGGCGGCAACCCCCACACCTGTTACGGCCGCAAATATCGCGTTGCCGCCCACGGTGGCTACGGCCAGGCGTCCGGGTATTCCCCTGAGGAGTTTATTGACGACGCGAAAAAGATCGGTCGCCGCACCGCAGTGGGCGATAAGCATACCCATGACGGTAAACAGCGGGATCACCACGAAGTTGTATTCGCGTATGCCCGAAATAGCAGTTTGCTCCAAGAGGCTGACGGTGGGACCGACTCCGCCCAACACAAAATAAAGCCCGATGCTGGCTGCGCCTGCAAACGCGAATACCACCGGGATGCCCAAGATGATGAATATCAGCAGGGCAATCAATCCACTCCACATTCCTATGTCCATGCTGACCCCTTATTCCGGAATAACGTCATCTTCTTTTCGGGTCATTCTGCCGCGGATGCCCTCAACAACAAAGCCGAGGCAAACCAGCCCGCTGATTATCCACAAGATCAGTGAGCCAAAGCGTAAGGGCCAGGTCGGAACCCTGAATGCGTCAGTGCCATAGAATTCGTTGCCAATCCAACTGGTGACCGCAGGCTGCCAGGATACGAGTGTCATGCCAATGAAGAATGCGCCTCCGAACAGATAAGCAAGCCCGTTCAATTGGCTGCGTAAACCGGCGGGAATGCGATCAATGAAGAACGTGACGCGCAGCAACTTTCGTCGGCGAATCACGTAAGGGGTTTGCAGATAAGTAAGCAATACCAATCCGACCCCAGCCACTTCTGCGGTGCCCGCAAAGGGCCGGTTGAAAAAAAGACGCCCTGCCACATCGTAAATAATGAGCAGGGCAAGCGCGATCAGCACGGCCGCCCCCACAACGTGCAAGCCGAGTAAACCTCGGTCTATCCACTGTTTCATAGGATGTCCCTAATCGAAGCCATGCGCCGGAAGGCGCATGAATACTTAGAATTGGTAGTCGACCGGAAAGCTGTAACCAGCTTCTTTCAGGAACTTCACGTAGGTGGTAAAGACGTCGGTGGCTGGAAAGCCCTTGCCGTTGAGTTCGGCGACCGCTTTAGCGGGCAGATCTTTGACGGCTTCAGCCCAGCGACGGCGTTCTTCCAGAGGGAGGGTGTTGATGGTTATACCCTCTGCCGCCAATTTGGTTTCGAGATCCTGGTCGCGTTTCTTGCTGAGTTCGCCCACCATGACAGCGGCTTCCAACGCGACTTCGTCAATAATGGCCACCACTTCATCAGGAAGCTTCTCACGCGTGGTCAGGCTCATGAACGCGACGAGAGTACTTAAGGAACCGAATCCCGACTTGTTGAAGTACTTGGCGACTTCTTTGAGCTTGAAAGCTTCCATGCCAGAGATATAGAACAAGCTGCCATCCGCCAGGTTTGTCTGCATGGCTTGATAGTGTTCTCCGATGCCCAGAGTAACCGGCACGGCGTCTACTGCCATGAACAGGGGCGCGTTGGTGCCGGCCATGGCGATGCGCTTGCCTTTGATCTCGTCGACGCTGTTCCAGTCGAAGCTGCTCATGACGCCGTACGCTTCAGAGACCATGGCTCCGAGGACATGGCTGTTGTAGCGTTTCATGCTTTCTTGCAGAGCGGGCACCTCTTTGAGCATCCGATTGGATACTTGTGCCTGGATCACAGGGTCGGGGGTTGTGAAGGGCATGAAGGCACTGTAATTGAGCAGGCCGGCGCGCGATTGCTCGAAACCGATGGGCACCAGGCCGATATCAAGCGTGCCGTTCTGAACGGCTTCGATCGTGCCGTCGACCTTGGCAACGCTACCTCCCCACGCTTTGATAAAGCGTACGTCGTGACCAGTGCGTTCTTTGACGCGTTTGCTGACCTCGTCAGCAAAGAAGGTGTCGTACACCTTGACGTAGGTTAACCCCGTCGTGTGTCCGCTTCCCATCCTGAGTCGGAACGTATCGGCGTGTGCAGCAGACACAGCCAGACTCAATGCGGCGACCGCAAGGTATTTGAGTGCTTTCATTTTTTGTCTCCGGTAGTTATTGTGCTTCTGAGGAAAATCAATTAGTGCATCGTAGTAGTGCTGCTTCGTACTCCTGGGGATTCAGGATGTGCGGGTAGTGCCCGCCGGATTGAAGGGTGATATGTGTGGCGTTCTTGTAGCGTTCATGCAGGCGCGTGCGTGCCGCTTTGGGTATCAGAGGGTCGTCCTCGCAGTCGAGTACCGTGATGTGTTCGGAAGGAACAGGCAACTCGGGGCAAGCACTGGAGCGTACTACACCCAGAAAACGCGCGTGCAGATTTTCGGGGCTTTGGCGATGGCGCAGCATGTGTTCCTGAAACGCAGCCAGGTCGGAAGCAGAAGCGGATTGAATGCGCTCCAGCCATTGAGCGTGCAAGGCTTCTGAGCTGATGCCTTCTACATGAGCACGATCAAAAAGTGGATTGTCCGCAAGGTCGCTGCCATCGGTAAAGCCGTTACCGATAACCAGGGCACGTACTTTATCCGGGTGACGAAGGGCAAAATGTTGCGCCCAGTAAGCAGCGAACGACGAGCCAACAATCGCAGCCTGCGTAAGATTCAGATGCTCCATCACCTGTGCTAATCCATCAGCAAGCGTATCGGGGTTCGGGTCGGCCGGGTAGGTTAGCGCTATCAGCCGCCTTTGATTCCCGAGCGAGAGCATCGTTTTCACGAACATCGCCCCGTCGCCGACGGAGCCCGGGAGCAGAACGATGGGCGAGCCCTGCGACTGAGTATCCAGCCAACGCCACTCGTGTCCGTTCGTTTTAAGACTGCTCCAGGTGTACTGCGCCTCGAGTTCTTTCAACTGAGCGAGCAACGGGTTGGTCATGTGGCCGATCCCTCCGGCAAATAGCCATTGTCACGTAGTTCTTGCATGGAGCTTTCCGAGAACTCAGCCATTGGCGCGTCTCCGCTGACTACAACCAAAATCCAATGTGTCTGGTCAGGCTCGTCGAATGTAATGTTTTCGAAACGCCGATTCACACCCGGTGGGAAAGAGATGGTGTCCCGTGGACCCAGCTCGAACGACTCAACGCGACCGTCGACTTCCCATGAGCAGCGCCAGCGCCCCGTAAACGGCATGAATGTCTCATTCGTGTCGTGGTTGTGCATCATGGGCCCTTTCCCCGGTGCCGCTTCTACAAAGCCCATGTTGAATCCCTCGTTGACTTTGATGGCCGCATTTTTCGCAGCAAGATCGCCTAAGGGGGAGGTCACGCTGTCTGCTTTTGTTTTCGGAGGCTGAAACCCAATGATGTTGTAAAGCGTACGCTTTGCCTTTGGGTAGTCGCTATCTGGCAGGCCGCCGTCGAAACCCTTAAGTTCGCTAAACAATGCGACGCGCTTACGCATCTCTTCACGGGTGACCCGTATGGTTGGTATGCTCATGGACGTTGGCTCCTTAATATGAATGTAATTATTTGCTGACTGTTGTACTGCGCAGCGACAGCCCGCCCGGGCTTGAAAACACGGGCCCGGACGTGGTGAGGAATAGGGGATGCAGCGATGCAGTAACGCTGGTGTTGTCTCCGTAGCTCTGGCTTATGCCAATTTTCAATTTTTTTACGTATGAAAATTAAACCTTAGGGGTGACGTTGCTACAATTCGCTGGACCGATAATCGCTATTTATTTCTCGTTGGCGCGGTGCACAACCGCATGGCGTCCAAACCATCACTGAACGCATAGGGATGTCGACGAACCTTAAGGGCATTGATCTGAATCTTTTAGTGGCATTCGACGCTCTCATGCGTGAAAGTCACGTGACCCGGGCCGCCTACCGTCTTGAGGTCAGTCAGTCGTCAATGAGTCTGGCTCTGTCAAAGTTGCGAGTGATGTTTCACGACCCTTTGCTGATCAAGACTCCAAAGGGCATGGTGCCAACAGAGCGCGCCCGCCAGTTGATGCCGCAGGTGGAAGACATCCTTCGAAGCCTGGATATCCTGCTCCACGAGCAACAGCCTTTCGATCCTGCGTCAGCGCAAGCGTCCGTGACGATGATCGTCATCGACTACATTGATTTTGTAGTGATGCAGCATCTTGTCGAAGTACTGCAGCGTCAGGCTCCCAATGTTTCCCTGAGTATCGTCGGACCAAATCCCCGCCGGTTGGCAGAGGTCATGAGCAGCGGGGAAATTGACATGGCGCTGACGTACTTCCCTACGCCACCCGACAATGTACGTACGCGTCCGCTCTTTTCTGATCGTCTGGTCGGCATTGCACGAGCTGACCATGCCTTGTTCGAGCGACCTCTTTCACTGGAGGCGTACTGCCAGTATGCTCATGTGGCCGTCAAGCCGGCTGATGGTGCCGACATGTATAACGCGCTGATTGAAAGCGCGATGCGAAATGTCGGCCAACAGCGGCGGATAGTCCTTTCCAAGCCTACCTTCCTGGGTGTGCCGTTTCTGATCGCGCAGTCGGACCTGGTGGCAACCCTTCCCGAGCGCATCGCGCAACGATTTCTTGATGTGGCGCCAATCCGTATCTTCGAGCCACCGCTTACGTTGGCGCCCATAAACGTAGTATTGATGTGGCACGATCGGACACACAATAGCCCGCTACATCGCTGGCTGCGCGACACCATTGCCGATGTATGTGCCACCCGGATCAGCCGGCCATTCGATCGTCTGGCCCGGCTGTCAAAGGTGAAGTAAGTGCGCTGGTTTAATTTTGATCAAGTGCAGCGATGCCCGCTTTGGCAACCTGAGCGTCCTGGTCGGACTTGACGCCCGAAACGCCGACAGCCCCGACGACCTGACCATCAACAATAACGGGTACACCACCTTCCAGAGCCCCCTGTATGGGTACGCTCAGAAATGATGTCCGCCCGCCGTTGATCATTTCTTCGTAAAATTTGGTCTCGCGACGACCTAAAGCGCTGGTGCGTGCTTTCTCGGTGGCGATGTAAGAAGTCAGGGGCGCAGCGCCGTCCAGGCGAATCAGACCCAAGAGGTGGCCTCCGTCGTCGACGGCAGCTATCGCTACCGCCCAGTTGTTTTTCAAGGCCTCATCTTTCGCGGCGTCCAGGATCTGCTGTACGTCGGTGGCGCTTAATATGGGCTTAGTGTTCAATGTGCTCTCCTTGGTATTGAACGTGTTCATCAATTAGTTCTATCCAGTGCCGCACGGGCGTTTGGGTGCCCCCGGCCAGATGTGTCTGACAACCTATGTTTGCAGTCAGGATGATATCGGGCTTGCCCGTTTCAAGTGCGCGCAGCTTATTGTCACGCAGCGTTTTCGCCAGCACGGGCTCGGTAATGGAGTATGTGCCTGCTGAGCCGCAACACAAGTGTGCATCGGGTACCGGGGTCAGGGTCATCCCCAGTCGGGTCAGCAAGTTCTCTACGCGGCCGCCGAGCCGCTGCGCGTGTTGTAGTGTGCAGGGGCAGTGGAATGCCGCCCTGGGAAGACTGTGTAGCTGCAGTGCATCCAGCGGCTCCGACTGAAGCACTTCAGATATATCCCGTGCCATGTTGCTGACCACTTTGGCTTTCTCGGCATAGTCGGAGTCGTCACTTAGCATCTGGCCGTACTCTTTGACGAAAGCGCCACAGCCGCTGGCCGTCTGAACAATGGCCTCGGCCCCCGCTTCGATGGCCGGCCACCACGAATCGATATTTTGCCGCGCTCGCGCGAGCCCCGCCTCCTGGTCGTTGAGGTGGTATTCGATTGCTCCGCAACACCCTGCGGCCGGCGCACTCGTTGGTGTATCGATTACGCTGATGCCCAGCCGATCCAGCACCCGGGCGGTTGCAGCATTGGTGTTTGGTGATAGCGATGGCTGAACGCAACCTTCAAGCATCAACATCCGGCGTTCATGTCGTGGCTTGGGTCGCTTGCCGGGGTCCGGAATGGCGTCAGGTAGCGTGGACCTGAGATTAAGTGGCAGGAGAGGTCGGACCGTCTGACCAATTCGCAGCAAATGGGCGAATAGCTTGCGCCGTGGAAGCAGTAAGCGCAGGGTCTGCCGCAGCAGCCGTTGCGACAAGGGGCGCTTTGCTCTTTTTTCGATCTCCTGCCGTCCGATGTCTAGCAGGGTGTGATACTCGACACCAGACGGACAGGTTGTTTCGCAATTTCGACACGTCAGGCACCGATCAAGGTGTTGTTGCGTTTTTTCGCTCGCGTCACCACCCTCCAGCAGCGATTTGATCAGGTAGATGCGGCCCCGGGGTCCATCCAGCTCGTCCCCAAGCACCTGGTATGTCGGACAGGTAGCATTGCAGAAGCCACAATGCACGCAGCTGCGAAGTATGCGTTCAGCCTGCTCTGCGCGGGGTAGGGTTCGGGCGTAGTCGCTCAGGTTAGTTTGCATATCGATAACTATATTTCTGCATACATACGGCCTGGGTTGAAGAGGCGGGCAGGATCCAGCTGCGCTTTCAAACGCTGATGAAGGCGCAGAATTTCGGGGGGAAGTGGCTCAAACGGGTTGTCATCGACTCCCGGTGTGTAGCATGTGGCGTGACCACGCAAAGCTGCCGCGATGCACCGGATTTCCCGGGCTGGTGCATCGCTTTTCACCCATCGCTGAGCGCCGCCCCAATCCAGGAGTACATCGCCCGGAAAGTCCGCCAAAGCAGTGGTGGCCGGCACAGACAATCGCCACAGAGTCCGGGGAGTTTGAAAGAAAGGCAAGCGATGCTCACGCAGATCTTCCCAGACCTGGTCGGAAATCGGGGTTGCATTCAGGCGTGCGCACGCTGCTTCGACGCTTGCCCGCCCGCCTTCCAGGCGTATATGCAAACGGTTGTCCCAATGGCAGGCACCGCTAATCGGCAGGTTCTCCCGCTTCCATTGAGCAAGCAACCGGAGCGCTGAATCGGCATCGACGTCCAGACACAGGCTTTGCGAAGCGCGTGGCAGCGGCAACACCTTGAGTGAAACTTCAGTGATTACGCCCAGGCACCCGTGGCTTCCTGCAAGCAGGCGCGAAAAATCGTAGCCTGCAACGTTCTTCATGACCTCGCCACCAAAGCGCAAGTGCTTGCCCTGGGCGCTGATAACACGACAGCCCAATACAAAGTCGCGGACTGAACCCGCCCACGGACGCCTTGGACCTGCCACTGCGGCGGCAACCATCCCCGCTACTGTCGCCACGCCAGAATAATCGGGCGCTTCGGGTGGCAGGTGCTGATCATTGGCACGCAGCAAGTTATTAAGATCTTGCAGGCGTGTACCGGCTCGTACCGTAATGACAAGCTCGGTGGGATCGTACCGAACCACGCCGGTATGGTCGCGGGTGTCGAGCTCGTCGGCATCGACGGGACGTCCAAGGTGGCGTTTGCTGTCACCGCCGCGTATTCGTAATGGGGTACGCCGGGCCATCGCCTCGTGAATCTGCTTGAGCAGACGTTCAGTCTGATCCTGATCGGCAATGTTTGTGGTCATCAGAAACGCTCCAGTTCCGGATGAGGAAGTTGACCCGCGTGGACATGCATGGCGCCGAACTCGGCACAACGGTTCAAGGTCGGAATGTTCTTGCCGGGATTCAAAAGGTTGTCGGGATCCCAGGCGGCTTTGAGGGCGTGAAAGAGCTGCAACTCATCGCTATTGAACTGTGTGCACATCTGGTTGATCTTCTCGCGACCCACACCATGTTCGCCGGAAATCGTGCCCCCAACTTCCACGCATAGTTCCAGTATGCGAGCGCCAATGGCTTCAGCCCTTTCGAGCTCGCCCGGCGTGTTGGCATCGAACAGAATCAAGGGGTGCAAGTTGCCATCGCCAGCATGAAATACGTTTGCGACACGCAGTTGGTACTCTTCGGAAAGCTCCTGGATACGGGTGAGCACATGAGGCAAGGCATGTCGGGGTATGGTGCCATCCATGCAGTAGTAGTCCGGGGAGATACGTCCCACTGCAGGAAAGGCATTTTTCCGGCCGGCCCAGAACTGCTGACGTTCTGCCTCGTTGCGGGCAATGCGGATCTCGACGGCGCCCGATTCATTAAGAATCTTTTCAACGCACGCCATATCTTCTTCTACATCCGGCTCGTCGCCGTCCAGTTCACATAAAAGAATGGCTTGCGCATCAACGGGATAGCCGGCCTGTATGAAATCCTCGGCGGCACGTATGGCGAGATTGTCCATCATCTCGAGCCCTGCCGGGATGATGCCTGCGCCGATTATGTTTGCGACGGTCGCACCCGCTTTTTCGACACTATCGAAGCTGGCAAGGAGCACTTTGGTATAGCCGGGCTTCGGTAACAAACGCACCGTGACTTCTGTAATGACACCCAACAAACCTTCCGAGCCCGTGAACAGGGCGAGCAGATCAAATCCGGGGAAATCGAAAGCCTCGGACCCGAGCTCCAGTTCGTCTCCATCGATGGTCAATACCTTGATCTGAAGAATATTGTGCAGGGTCAGCCCGTACTTCAAGCAATGCACGCCACCGGCGTTCTCCGCGACGTTTCCGCCGATCGAGCAGGCAATCTGAGAAGACGGGTCGGGTGCGTAATACAGGCCATAAGGTGCGGCAGCTTCTGAAATGGCGAGGTTCCGTACACCCGGCTGGACTCGCGCCAGGCATGCGACCGGATCTACCGACAGGATCTGATTGAAGCGGGTCATGACCAGAAGAATTCCCTTCTCCAGCGGCATGGCGCCGCCCGAGAGCCCGGTGCCGGCGCCGCGTGTGACCACCGGTACCTGGAACTGCGAAGCAAACTGCAGTATCTGGCGCACTTGTTCGACGGTTTCGGGTAA
>JAJUGB010000123.1 GCA_029268595.1 Alcaligenaceae bacterium
ATGACGTATTCCGGCATTTCAAAAGATGTTCCCTCTGCCATCTGTATCCTCCACAAATAAGAAAACTTTCGAACTACCGTGTGCCAACAGTCGGTAAGTCGTCTACAGCTTAGGAGTAGCGCCAAATCCTGAATAGACGAAAATATGCACCGGAGCTATCGAAATTGCTTATAGGTGACGTATGGCCGAAAACCTCAACCAGGCGGCATTATGGGACGCAATACCCTTGTCCCTTCGTTACTTGCGAGCCTTCTATCAAGTGAGTCGGTGCGGCAGCGTGTCCAAAGCCTCCCAAGCATTGCGCCGTGCCCAATCGGCAGTATCCCGCGCCGTCTTGCAACTGGAAGCCGAATTGGCGGTTCCCTTGTTTGAAAGGTCAGTGCGAGGGATGCTTCCTACCGAATTCGGGGCCGCGCTTCTAAATCGCGTGGAGCGAGCGAACGCTCATATGGAGGCGGCATACCGCGAGATCGCCAGCTCAACTGGCGTTATGCGCCATGCACCTCTGTACGATTTGTATGTGGTTGAGCGCCAATTGAGCGTCCTGCTGGAACTGGGCAGGCAACGGCATATGAGCACAGTCGCTGGTTTGCTCGCCATTTCCCAACCAGCCGTCAGCTTGGCCGTAAGAAATATCGAAGAATCACTCGGAATCACTCTGTTCGAACGAACGGTGCGAGGTGTTAGACCGACGCCTCTGGGAGAAACATTAATCCACTATTTGCGTCTTGCGTTGAATGAGGTCCGAATAGCCGTTGATGAAATAGCCGCGATTCGAGGGGTTAAGCAAGGCGAAGTAAGAGTGGGCGCTTTATCGTTAGCACGGACCTACCTTTTACCCACCGCCGTCACCCGCTTACTCTGTAAGTATCCCGGCATACGAGTCTCGACGATGGAAGGCCCCTTCGATACCTTAGCTACCTCACTGCGCAGTGGCGAAATCGATTTGCTTTTGGGCGCACTGCGCCCCCTACGTTACACAGAAGGTCTAGAGCGAGAACCGCTCCTGAAGGACGAAATGGCCATGGTTGTACGAGCGGGCCACCCGCTTACGGTGCTCGATCAGATAGGTTTCGAATGCCTGGAGGAAGCAGAATGGGTCCTGCCCCACAGGCATACGTCGACGCGAGCACTGTTGGAAAGCGCGGCCGCTCGCCGTGGCTTATCGCCGCCACGGGTACTTGTTGAATCGACGGATTTATCGGTCATTCGAGAGGTGTTACTGGCTAGCGAGTTGATTACCGCTATCTCGGCACATCAGTTCTCCCGAGAAATCTCGTCCGGAATCCTCGTTCGCCTACCCCTGCGCCTTTCCGAAACCTCTCGCGAGATCGGCATGCTCAGACGGAAATATGACCGCCCCTCACCGGCGGCCGCGCTCTTGATCGCGGAGATGAAGGCTATTGAATGTATTCCTTCGGAACCTGCTACGTACCGCGCATGAGATCACGGAAGCGATAACCAAACCCATGCCAGACAAAGGACCATGATCAGATTGTCAAGGAGAGTGCGCGCAGGTGTAGGCCACTCCCGCTTTTCTAAAGGTGAAATTGATGCGCTGGCGTCCCAGCAGAGGGTGCGGCGGCTGATCCTTCAGGGGCGCCACACCGTGAAAACGCATTCGGTCTTCTCCTCCCCACACCACCACGTCGCCGTGGTAAAGCGGGGTCCTCACTACTTTGTCCGAACGCTCCTGCCCACCGAACAGGAAGGTCGCGGTAGCGCCTAAGGACACAGAAACGATCGGGGCGGTGAAATCTATCTCGTTGCGGTCTTGATGCAGCGACATTCGCGCACCGGGCAGGTACCGGTTGATCAGACAAGCATCTGGTTCAAATCCGACGAATCCCGCCTCCGCCGCCGCGTCTCGAGCCAACCGCTGAAACACTGCCGGCATGTTGGGCCAGGGCTGGCCACTTTGCGGGTCGAGCTCGCTATACCGGTAGCCACGTCGGTCGGTGATCCAGCCCAGGTGGCCACAATTGGTAAGGGCTACCGACATGGTAAAGCCCCCGGGCGTCACCATATGACGAAACGGAGAATGAGCCTCAATGCCACTGATGGCCGGGAGCAGTTCGGGGACGTAAGGCGTCGCGAATCGGCGCAGTATGACTGCCTGCGAACCAAGACGCTCCGGCTCACCAGGCTCGGAGCCTCCAAAAAGGTCTAAAGTTGTCATGAACGTTTAAGCGGCCACGAAAGCAAATCACGCATCAACACCCCCCCCCAAAAAGCACCCGCCCCGGCATGAAGCTTGCACACTCGCGCGGGTATGTGCAGACCCTCAAAGTATCGTCCCATGAACGAGCGCAAATTCAAGTTCCATGTGCCTAAGCCCCGCCGCACCGCCATTCATAATGCGCTTCGCTCATTCAACGCCTCTGATAAGGAGTTGCACGCGTATTACTATGACACACCGGATCACGAGCTCGGTCAAAAAGGCATTTCTTTGTGCGTACGATGCGAAGCCGGGCAATGGTTGCAAACCATAAGCTTGGCTGGGCCAAATGGGCAATCCGGGCAAGCCGCTTCGCATCCACGTAAAGACGGCACGTTAAGTCTGGCTGTTTACAAAGGTACGGAATTCGCCGACATATTGCAGCCGTACCGCAAGACACTCCATGTGCGCTTTGAAGCGCGTATCACGCGCCTTGCGGCAGTGCAGATTACCGAGGCCGCAGAAATCGAAATCGCGTACGACCGGGGCACCATCATATCGGGCCAGTTTGGGATTCCCATTGCCGAAACCGAATTCCGCCTGCTCTCTGGCGACCTGGACGAGCTGTTCACCGTTTGTGAGTCTTGGGTCAATCAGCACGGGCTGGTGCTCAACCTTCAAAGCAAGGCGGCCCTGGGCCATCGGCTTGCTCGCGCGGCTAGCGGCATTCCCATCGAACTGGCCGACAATCCGGCTAAAGTCGACTCGAAAGACGCCCGTCCGCCCAGCCCATCCATGGTTGGTGAGCTCCTGGCGCCGCACCGCAGCGAGCCGCTGCATCTGGAAGCCAAGCAGCCCATATCCGAGGCGTATCAGGCGATTGCACTCGGCTGTCTTACCCAGGTCATCCAAAATTTGGCCTACCTCGCGCTTGCGCATGACACCCATGCCCGCCCGCACGCCACGGCCGACTATGTGCATCAAGCGAGGGTCGGCATCCGCCGTCTGCGCAGCTGTTGGAAGCTATTCGAAGGGTGGCTCGGAGATTCGCCCCCAAAGCAGCTGGAGGAAGTAAGACAATTATTTTCGCGGCTTGGCCAGCTGCGGGATTCGCACATTATGGCCGACACCATTGAACCTGCTCTGCTGGCAGCCGGCATGCCGCCACTGGAGCAATCTTTGAATCAGAAGGACAACCACGCGAAGGCCATTGAACTGGCCCAGAAAACCGAAACCCAGCTCCTGCTTCTGCAACTACTGCGTGGTGTTGCGAACGCAGCCGATACCGACTTTGGCTCCGACGGCTCGCGTTCCTTCGATGAGCGTTTCCAACAACGTGTTGACCGCTGGTTGCAGAAGATTACAGAGGCGGGCCTGAGTTTCAAGGAACTGTCCATAGACGAACAACACTCGGTACGCAAAAAGGCAAAACGCCTGCGGTACGGGCTCGAGTTCGGGGAAGACCTTTTGCCCGCCAAACGGTTGAAGAAGGTTCGGCGCGCCCTGGCGCGTGCGCAGGATGTACTTGGCGAGCTTAACGACCTATATGTTGCTGAAGAGCATTACCGTCGACTTACTGACGAGCAACCATCGGCATGGTTCGCCATTGGCTGGTTAAAATCTCAGCAGGCGCAGCAGCTTGGGAGGGCACAAGACGCATTTATCGCGCTAGCAGACGTCGGGAGCTTAAGAAACTAAATTGCCCGGCTCCTGGCGGATGACCGGTGACTGGGCCGCACACATTATGTCTTTCGCCATGGCGCGTCTATCCATGGTGTGCCTTTTTATAGTAGTGGAGGCTTTTTGCTTCGCTGGTTCGAACGTTGGCTTGACCCTTTTCCTCCTGCAGAGACGCCGCGTCCCCCCAAGGGTCTGTTCTCCTTCGTGTGGCATTGCACCCACGGCTCCCGTCGCTACATCGCTGCCCTGGCGGTGTTAAGCGCCAGTGTCTCCATCTACGAGGCCTGGCTGTTCGCTTTTCTTGGACAGGTGGTTGACCTCTTGGCTGTCTGGCAAACCGGGGGGCCGGCGGCCGAGCACGAACGGCGAGTCCTCTGGGGAATCAGCATTGTGCTGCTTGCCAGCATCGGCCTTGTCGCACTGAGGACCATGGTTCAGCACCAAGTCCTGGCCATTAATTTGCCCTTACGGCTCCGGTGGAACTTTCACCGACTGATGCTCCGGCAAAGCCTGTCTTTTTTCGCAGACGAGTTTGCTGGCCGGGTGACGACCAAGGTCATGCAGACCGCTTTGGCCGTACGCGACGTTGTGCTCACGTTCTGTGAAATCGTTATTGGGTTAGGCGTCTATTTGGTCACCATTGTGGCCTTGGCTGGCAGCTTCGACAGCCGCCTGATGCTGCCCTTTCTAGGATGGATGGTTTTATACGGCTGGGCCATGGTGTACTTTGTGCCGCGCCTGGGCAGGGTCGGTCAGGAACAGGCCGATGCACGCTCTTCCATGACAGGACGCATCACCGATGCCTACTCCAACATCACCACCGTGAAATTATTTTCCCATACGAGACGAGAAGCACAATTTGCTCGTGCCGCCATGGAGGACTTCAAGGATACCGGCTATCGTCAGATGCGCCTTGTCAGCAAGTTCGAAGTCGTCAATCAGGCGTTGGTCGTGGGACTGATCTTCTCCGCGGGCGGCTACACGCTATGGTTGTGGCACGGAGATGAAGTCGGCACGGGAGCAGTGGCGGCCATTATCGCGATGACCTTGCGCGTCAATGGCATGTCGCACTGGATCATGTGGGAAATGGCCGACTTGTTTGAAAACGTGGGAACCGTGCAAGACGGAATTGGCACTTTCACCCGCATCGCCAAAGTACAGGACAAACCCAATGCCCCTGCCCTTCAGGTATCGCAGGGGCTGGTCGAGTTTGACAATGTCTATTTCAACTACAACGGCGAACGTCAAGTACTGGATGGGTTAAGCCTCACAGTACGTCCCGGCGAAAAGGTTGGCTTGGTAGGCCGCTCTGGGGCGGGAAAATCCACCCTGATCAATCTGCTGCTGCGCTTTTACGACGTCGACCGCGGCCATATTCGGATTGACGGGCAAGACATCGCGCTTTACCGCCAGGACAGCCTGCGAAGCGCCATTGGCATGGTCACCCAAGATACGTCCTTGTTGCACCGCTCGATTCGCGACAATATTGCTTATGGTCGTCCAGATGCGAGCCAAGCTGAGATTGAAGCTGCCGCCATGCGCGCCCACGCCCATGAATTCATATTGCAACTGACTGACCAGCACGGCAATACGGGCTATGACTCGATGGTGGGCGAACGAGGGGTGAAGCTGTCGGGGGGACAACGTCAGCGCATTGCCATTGCCCGTGTCATGCTAAAGAACGCGCCCATTCTGGTTCTTGACGAAGCCACCAGCGCCCTGGATTCTGAGGTGGAAGCCGCCATTCAGGAAAGCCTGGACGAGATGATGGAAGGCAAAACCGTAATCGCCATCGCGCACCGCCTTTCCACAATCGCCGCCATGGACCGCCTGATCGTCATGGATCAAGGCCGGATTATCGAACAGGGCCGCCACGATGAGTTGCTTAGGCTGAACGGGGTGTACGCACACTTATGGCGGCATCAAAGCGGCGGGTTCCTGGCGCCCGAAGAAGAGCGGCCCCGCTCTATTGCTTAACAGCTCATACCCGGATGTTACATTCTTGCGAAACAAGAATGGGACGGGAAAATGAATGTACTTAAAAGCGCGGCGCAGCGATTGACCTGCGCCTTCTTCATATTGCTGCTCTGGTCGCCCCTTAATGCGACGCCCCTTTACGACCAGACCCCCCGGATAGCCGTCATATCGGCCTTTGCCCCCGAGCTGGAATTACTACAGCAAGAGTTGCGAGAGCCGCAAAGCTATACCGCCAACGGGGTCCAATTCACCACCGGCATGCTTCAAGGCCAGCCTGTCGTCCTTTTCCTCAGTGGAATCAGTATGGTGAATGCGGCCATGACGACCCAGTTGGCGCTGGACCGTTTTCATATCACTCATATTGTCTTCAGCGGTATTGCGGGCGGGGTGAATCCCGACCTTCATATAGGTGATGTGGTCGTGGCCCAGCGCTGGGGGCAGTACTTGGAAGTGCTGATGGCCCGAGAACTGGACTCCGGTGAATACGACCTCAGCGACCCTGAAGGTTTGCCCGCTGTCGGCGATCGCTTTGGCATGATGGTGACGCGGCCGGTACGGGTTCGCTCGACGAGTCGGCCCGAGCTGCACCAGCGCTTTTGGTTTGACGCAGATCCTGAAATGCTCAGTGTCGCCAGAGGGCTTGAAGATGTACCGCTTTCCGATTGTTTGTCAGCGGACCATTGCCTGAGCCGGCAGCCATCGGTGGTGGTCGGCGGCAATGGCGTCTCGGGTTCAGCGTTTCTGAATAACGCACGGCTGCGAGCCCATCTATTCGACGAGTTTGAAGCAAACGTGGTGGATATGGAAAGCGCCGCCTGCGCCATGGTGGCCTATAGCAACGACGTACCTTTCATTGCCTTTCGCTCCTTAAGCGATTTGGCTGGCGGAAATGATGGCGCCAACGAAATGAACACCTTTCTCGCCCTCGGGGCAGGCAATTCAGCGCGGGTGCTCATGGCGTTTCTGGAGGCGTGGGGCAATGACTAAACAAAATACCGTTTTGGAGGTCAAGGAGCTGGTCGAGCGATTCGAGCTGAAGCCGCACCCCGAGGGCGGCTTCTACAGTGAAACGTATCGTGACCCACGCCAGATTCAAACATCCGCAGGCCCGCGCAACGCTTCCACGGCCATTTACTACTTATTGGATAGAGGCGCCTATTCGGCTTGGCATCGTATTGCTTCAGATGAGCTGTGGCATTTTTACGCCGGCGCTCCACTGCTTATTCATGTGCTGGATGAAAGCGGCACCTTGATCACCCATCGCTTGGGTAACGCCATGCAGGCACAGGACGCGAGCTTCCAAATTTCGGTACCGGCCCGGCATTGGTTTGCCGCCGAACTCGAACAACCCGATACATGGGCGCTTGTAGGGTGCACCGTAGCGCCCGGATTCGAGTTCAGCGAGTTTGAACTGGCTGGAACCGCCCAGCTGCTTAAGCTGGCGCCCGAGCATGGGGAGCTGATCCAGCGCCTGGCCGCCAAGGGCGCCACCAGTCGAACCGGATAAAGCCAACCTCGCCATTAATGACGAGGTTGGACCATACATGGGCTATGAGATGTGCACGGCTTATGCGCTGCGCACATCGACCCTCATTTCGCCGATGCCCTCGATATTGGCCACGATAACGTCGCCTGCTTTCACAGGACCCACGCCTTCAGGCGTACCGGTATAAATGACGTCGCCTTCATGCAAGGTGTAGAACGCGGAGGCAAACTCGATAAGCTCGGGAATATCCAGGACCAGGTCGCGCGTGTTGGCGCGCTGTCTGTCCTCGCCGTTGACCGTCAGCCAGAAATCCAGTTGCGTGGCATCGGGAATTTCGTCCGCGGTGACCAGCCAGGGGCCCAGAACACTGTAGGTATCAATGGACTTGCGCAGGCTGCGCTCTTCGGGACCACGCACGGTCATATCAAGCCCGATGCAATAGCCGGCGATATGGTCCCATGCATTCTCGCGCGAGATACGGGTGCCGGCTTTGCCGATGACGACCGCCAATTCAATCTCGTGGTCGTTGCGGCGGTCTGTGTGACGCAAAGCTACTCCCTCGCCGGCCCCGACCAGCGAGCTTGTCGCCTTGAGGAACAAACCAATGCGCTGAATTTCAGCTATTTGATTATTGTGATGAATCTCTGCGTCCGCACGCGCCTCTTCCAGGTGCTTGCGGTAGTTAACCGGCGCCGCCACCAACTTGCCAGGGTTCGCCACGGGGCTTAATAGCTTGACTTCCGAAACCGGGCACGAGCTGGCTCCTGGAAGGACTTCTTCCACGCGCGCGCGCACCTTGTCCAGGTTGGCAATCAGCAAATCCGTCCGTGGCAGGGGATATGAAACGGCCGGTAGCACGTCGAGGGCCTCGGTGACGTCGAAAACCTGGTCATCTTTAACGACGCCCAGCCGGTTATCATTGAAACGACATAAACGCATTGTGGTTTGCTCCAGTTAAATAAGCTTGATTGTTCGCGATCCCCGCTATTATCACAATAAACTTTGCGCGATATACGGTATTTCCAGGGACGATACGGTACCAGAGTCGTGCTGCTGAAGCACTTGCTACGGAAGCCCACACTTCGTTCCATCCCTAGATCATCATGCTGGATAAACGCGTAGGCCGCTGGGTCAGGAAGCGGACGACCCCGGGCCGCTTCTAACCGGATGGCGCCTGAAAATATCGGCCACTTCAGTGCGCAGCCACTTTACCGCCGGATCGGCGTTCATTCGTGCATGCCAATGTTGTTTAAGCGCATAACTACGCGTCTTGATGGGCAACTGCACCAAGCGTAGCTCTTCAAACTTTAAAAAGTATTCGGCTACGGCATAGGGCACGGTCACTATCATGTCCGTCGCAGCGATGATGGCGGGCACACTCATGAAATGCGGAATGCTCAATTGCACGCGGCGCGACAGGCCTTTGCGCTTGAGCAATTGTTCGAAAAGTTCGTGACTTCGGCCCTCGGGCTCTACGACGGCATGCGGTAAATCAAGAAACACCGGCAAGGAAACCCTGTCACCCCGCACCCGGGGGTGGTCCTTTCGAACGAGGCAGACGAACCGATGGTCGAACAGCCGCTGCATGTAAAAGCCGGGCCGTTCCAGATCGGGAAAAAAACCAATAGCCAACTCTGTTGAGCCGCTCTCCATGGCCTCGGGAAGCTCCTGTGCGGTCAAGGCCCGGCTTCTGATATTGCAGTGGGGCGCGACGCGCGCCAAATGAGCCAGTATGCGAGGCAGAAACGCCATTTCTCCAATATCGGACAGGGTCACAAGAAAGTCGCGCTGCGCGGTCTGCGGATCGAACTCGGCGGGCGCTTGAATGGCGTTGTCGACCAGACACAGCGCCTGGCGCGCCGCCGTGACGACTTCCTCGCATCGCGGCGTCGGCAGCATGCCGCCCGCCCCTCGCACAAACAGTGGATCGGCCAGCACCCGTCGAAGCCGGCCGAGGGCCAGGCTTGTTGCCGGCTGGCTAAGGCGCAAGGCCACCGCCGCCTTGGACACGCTGCGCGAGTCGTAGACCTGCACTATCAGCCTCAAAAGATTCAGATCCAACTGAGTAGCAGCCATGAGCGCTTTTATTTACTGGACAAATATCAATAA
>JAJUGB010000124.1 GCA_029268595.1 Alcaligenaceae bacterium
CGAGGGATAAGGTGATTGTGGCTTGTTCCAGTTCAGGTAAAGCTTTTAATGCGTCCTCCAACTTCTTTTGAAGTGGAGACGGAGTATCAAGAGCAAGTTGCATGCCGGCCTCGGTGGCTGTAACGAAAACCGTGCGACGGTCTTCGCGCCCGCGCTCGCGCCGGATGAGGCCTTTGTCTTCGAGGCGATCGAGAATGCCTACGACTGTACTGGCGCTGACATGCATTTCGCGACTGATGGCCGTGGACGTCATGGGGCCCTTGTCGATAACTGCCCTGAGGCAGACCAACTGCGGCGCCGTGATATTGCTGCAAGCCGCAAGCTGCCGCGAATGCAACGCAATGGAACGGGTGATACGACGCAAAGCGCGCAAAATGCGCAGGTCGTACGCCTGAGCTTGAGCAGGAGAGTTCATGGATGAAATACGTTGAGTCATATTTATTTCAGTACTAATGATAAGCCGATCGAATTAATGTGTCAAGATAATGCCTCGTTGTTACTAAAGGGGCAGTAACTGACAAACTACTTTTATATCAACAACTTGTGATTAGAATCGGAGCCCAATCACCCCTTGTAAAGCGTGCTTCGCTCCAAAAAAAACCTGCACCGAAGCGCAGGTTTATGTCTATGTCAAATTATTTGGTAACGAACTAAATTGCCGCTTGCGTGTAAATCAATCACCCACTGCGTATTTTGGCGGTCGTTACGCCGCCGTACCGCCCACGGTCAGTCCGTCCATGCGCAAAGTAGGCATGCCCACACCCACCGGAACGCTCTGGCCTTCCTTGCCGCAGGTGCCCACCCCGCTATCCAATTGCAGGTCGTCGCCTATCATGCTTACCTGGTTCATCGCTTCCGGCCCATTACCGATCAATGTGGCTCCCTTGACAGGGTAAGTGACCTTACCGTTTTCGATCATGTAGGCCTCGGATGCAGAAAAGACAAACTTCCCGCTGGTGATGTCCACCTGTCCGCCGCCAAAGTTAACCGCGTAAAGGCCCTTTTTGACCGATGCCACGATTTCTTCCGGAGGAGTAGACCCAGCCAGCATATAAGTGTTGGTCATGCGGGGCATGGGCAAATGAGCAAATGACTCGCGTCGTCCATTACCGGTGACCCCGGCCTTCATCAGACGGGCATTCAAGGAGTCTTGCATATATCCCTTCAAGACGCCGTCTTCAATCAGAATGTTTTGCTGAGTGGGATTTCCCTCGTCGTCCACATTAAGTGATCCCCGGCGGTCGGGCAAGGTGCCGTCGTCCACGACCGTAACGCCTTTGGAGGCAACGCGCTCGCCAATACGACCGGAGAAGACACTGGAGCCCTTGCGGTTGAAGTCGCCTTCCAGCCCGTGGCCGACTGCCTCATGCAATAAGATGCCTGGCCAACCGGAACCCAACACCACCGTCATTTCGCCGGCGGGAGCCGGCCGCGCCGACAAGTTGGTGAGCGCCTCATGCGTAGCCCGTTGTACGTATCCTCGCAGGACCTCGTCAGTGAAATAATCGAGACCTGTTCGGCCGCCTCCGCCGCCATGCCCCATTTCTCGGCGCCCGTCGCGCTCGGCGATGACCGTCACTGATAAACGCACCAGTGGTCGGACGTCAGCCACCAGGCGTCCATCACTTCCCGCAATGAGAACAATATCGAACTCGGCGCCCAGACTCGCCATCACTTGGATGATGTGCGGATCCGTCGCCCGTGCCATGGCTTCCACGCGCTCTAGCAGGGCCACTTTCTGGGGCGCGTCCAAAGTGGCGAGCGGATCGACGGGACGGTATAAGGAATGAACCGGCACCACATCCGAAGCACCTATTTTGTGCCGGCGATTACTGCCACCTTGACGGCCGATGCTTCGTACCGCGCGTGCAGAAGCCAATAAGGCATCTGAAGTAAGCGCATCGGAATACGCAAAAGCGGTTTTCTCTCCGCTAATGGCCCTGACCCCCACGCCTTGCTCTATAGAGAAGCTGCCAGTTTTGACAATGCCCTCTTCCAGGCTCCACCCTTCACTGCGGGTGTACTGGAAGTACAGGTCGGCGTAATCAACCTTATGAGTGAAGATTTCGGACAAGGCCCGAGCCATGTGATCCTCGTTCAAACCCCAGGGATCAAGGAGCACACTTTTGGCGGTGGCTAGCGCGTCGATGACTGGATCAGCAATTTTCATGGATCTGTATTAAGTAGGTAATGGGTATCATCAATGGGACGCCTGCCGCGATGCCATCGCATTAGCCGCGGGGGCCCCTCAGAGAGTGCGGTGCCGCAAGGCGGGCAAGGACTCTCGCACTTGGGCCAGTCTTTGCAAACTCAGTTCGCCACTGGCGAAGCCCGGCCCTTCGTTCACTACATCGATGATATCGCCCCACGGGTCTATGAGCATGGAGTGCCCCCAGGTGCGCCTTCCGTTATCGTGCTTTCCGCCTTGAGCTGCGGCCAGCACATAGCATTGGTTCTCGATGGCGCGGGCCCGCAGGAGGATTTCCCAGTGCGCAGAACCAGTTGTATAGGTGAAGGCGGACGGCACCACGATGAGATTGACCGGCCCCCACGAGCGATATAGCTCGGGAAAACGAAGGTCATAGCAAATGGACAGGCCGACCTTGCCGAACGGCGCATCGAAACACTGGGGGCTGTTTTCCCCGTATTGAATAGTGCGCGACTCGTCATACGACTCGGCCCCGCGCGTAAAGCCAAATAAGTGAATTTTGTCGTACCGTGCCACTTGTCGGCCCAGCCCATCAAATACCAGGCTCGTGTTGTATATGCGGCCGGAATCTGGACTTTCAAGCGGCACAGTGCCACCCACCAACCAGACTCCGTGTTCAGCCGCTTTGCCGGCCAGAAACTCCTGGATGGGGCCTTTGCCAGGTGTTTCACCTATGGCGACTTTATCTTCGTCCCGTTGCCCCATCAGGCAGAAATATTCGGGCAACACAATGAACCGGGCGCCGGCAGATGCCGCCTCGTCTATGAGGCGGCCGGCCTCTTTCAAGTTGTCGTCAAGTTTGGTGGACGAGACCGTCTGGATGGCCGCAAGGCCCACATTATCTTCAAGAGTCGGCATTCAGCGTGGAAGGTCGTAAGTGATTTCGCGAACCTGCCCATTATTACCCGGAAAACCATCAAAGACAGCCTGAGCCAGATATGGCATCACCATAGTGAGGTTTTCGGAATTGGACACGTTGACGGCCGTGGACCGATAAACCTCAGCACCACCTTGCTGATTATCGCGTATGGTGACAGTCAACGTATTCTTGAACACCTGTACCGGGACGGTCTGCACGGGCGGTGAATAGAAAACCCCTCCGCCCCAGCCCCGATAATATCCCCAAGGCCCAAACGCAGGGCCGAATCCGCCGTACATATAGGGATATGGGTCGGCATACTGCTGCACCCATGTTTGCGTCACCGGGTTGCCGTAGTCGAAACTGACAATGAACCGCGGCGTGGCGCCTGGCTGCGCTTCCGCCAAACCGGTACGTCCAATGGCCGCGCGCACCATGTCCTCGAAGGTTTGGTATTCCAGGGTAGCACCCTTGCCAGCTGGTGCTTCAAATTTGTAGGTGTCTCCAACGGTAATGCCGGGCCACTGCTGATAGGTGGTGACACGGGCCGACAAGGAAGACGCGCAGCCGGCAGCCAATATCAGGACGGCCGCAGCGAACAAGGCCCGCCCTAGGCGCAAGGTTTCCGTGATGTACTGAGACATGCCGCTCTCCTGACGTTACCGCGTCCTCTATATTGTATTTGTGAGCGGCCAATGCCGGTAATCGCAATTGTTGCGGAGCATGTCCTTCATTTTGGTTTTGAACCACGCCCCTGTCGGCATGTCGTGCTCAAACTACAATAGCTTCCAACGCCTATCGAAAAAGACTTCTGCCATGCGAACCGATAACGTCCCAACCATTTCTCGTCACGACTATCGACCGTACCCTTACGCTTTGCACGAAGTGCAATTGTGGTTTGATCTTGAGCCCGAACGAACTCGGGTTCAGTCCAGGCTTTCGTTCGAAGGTAAAGCAGGGGCGCCCCTGGTATTGAACGGCGAAGAGCTTGAACTCGAAACTGTCAGCGTTGACGGCCGGCTGTTAACGTCCGAGCAGTTCCAGCTCGAGCCCGAGCAGCTGACCCTGTTCCCCACAAAATCGCAATTCACCGTGGAAATCTCCGGCCATTGCCGGCCTGCCGCCAACTCGACGCTGATGGGACTGTATGTTTCCGGCGAAAGCTTGTTCACGCAATGTGAGGCAGAGGGCTTTCGTCGGATTACATGGTTCCCCGACAGACCGGATGTCATGGCGCGATATCAGGTCACCTTGCGAGCTGACAAATCCCGGTATCCGGTGCTGTTATCCAATGGCAACCTTATCGGCGAGCGTGAATTGGAAGGTGGTCGTCACGAGGCGGTTTGGCATGACCCGCATCCGAAGCCCAGTTACCTGTTTGCCTTGGTCGCTGGCCAGTTTGCTGTCAGAGAAACAAATGTCCAGACGAGCGATGGCCGCCAAGCTCTGCTGCAGGTATATAGCGATCCGGATAGCCACGACAAAACTGCATGGGCCCTGGACTGCTTGCGTCGTTCGATCAAGTGGGATGAGGAACGGTTCGGCTTGGGATTAGACCTGGACCGCTTCATGATTGTCGCCGCGCGGGATTTCAATATGGGAGCCATGGAAAACAAAGGGTTGAACATCTTCAACTCCTCCTATGTGTTGGCCGACCCTCAGACCGCCACTGACGCCAGCTACCTGGCTATAGAAAGCGTCATCGGACACGAGTACTTTCATAATTGGACGGGAAATCGAGTCACCTGCCGGGACTGGTTCCAGCTTTCTTTAAAAGAAGGCCTCACCGTGTTTCGCGACCAGGAATTTTCAGCGGACATGATGGCCAGAAACTTGTCCCCTGCGGAAGCTGCCAGTGCCCGAGCGATCAAGCGAATAGATGATGTGACGGCGTTGCGCGTTTCACAATTCCCGGAGGACGCCGGCCCAATGGCTCATCCGATCCGTCCGGAAAGCTACCAGGAAATCGCCAACTTCTACACTGCCACCATCTATGAGAAGGGGGCGGAAGTCATACGGATGCAACACACCCTATTGGGTGAGGCAACGTTCCAAGAGGGTATAGCCGAGTATTTCCGTCGCCATGACGGGCAAGCGGTCACTTGCGACGACTTTGTAGACGCCATGGATGCGGTATACCGCCGACGTCACCCGGGCAAGACACTGGATGTCTTTCGGCGCTGGTACGAACAGGCCGGCACACCGAGAGTCAGGGTGGAAATGGACTACGATGCGACGAGCCGATCCTGCACAGTCACGCTTTCTCAAAGCAACCCACCGGCGGGTATCGAAAAGCGCCTCAATGCTCTTGAAAACAAGCCGCCGCTGCTCATTCCCTTCGCGCTGGGCATGCTCGACGATGAAGGACAACCGCTCACTTTGCAAATGGAAGGCAGATCAGTAGATACCGCACTGCTCGAATTGAGCGAAGCGAAACAAAGCTGGACCTTTACCGATATACCGAGCCGACCCGTGCTGTCCTTGTTGCGCAATTTTTCGGCCCCGGTCATCGTCGATTACGAATATTCGAACGCTGAATTGGCCCTGCTGGCTAGCCATGATCCCGATCCGTTTAGCCGTTGGGAGGCGGGCCAGGCCTTGGGAATGCGACAGCTGTTGTGTTTGATTAGCGAAATACAAGCGGGGGTCGAACCCACTATCGATCCCCAATTCATCCAAGTCATGACCGCATTGCTGTCGGACGACACCTTGACGGCCGGATATAAAAGCCGCGCCTTGTCACTGCCTCCGGCCAAGCTGGTCCTGGAACAGACGGAGCCCATGACGCCGATAGTCGTGGCCCGCGCGAGGCAGATACTGCGAGGAGCTCTGGGCCAGGCTTTGCAAAGCCGCTGGCAGCAAATTTTTGAAGAAGCATCGCGCGAGGAGCCGGCCGACTATAGCCCCGACGCACCCGCATGTGGTCGCCGGGCTCTCAAGAATTTAGCGCTCAGTTATCTGGCAGCGGGCCGTCACCCCAATGCCGAAACCCTGGCGTTGAACCAGTATTACCAGGCCAATAATATGACTGATCGGATGGGCGCCCTAAATGCCTTGCTCGATCACGGCGTCTCGCCCAAGGCGGCCGAGGCGCTCGATCACTTTTACCAGTCCTGGCAGCACGACCCCCTGGTTATCGACCGCTGGTTTGCCTTGCAGGCAACCGCCTCTTCCACCAATGTAGACACCGTACGGTCCTTAATGCTGCACCCGGCATTCACCCTGCGCAACCCGAATCGCGCACGGGCGCTGGTATTTCAGTTTTGCCTGAATAATATGCAAGGCGCGCATCAAGCCCAGGCCTACGACTTTTGGGCAGAGCAGGTCATCGCGCTTGATGCACTCAACCCAGAAATTGCAGCCAGGTTAAGCCGGGCCTTTGACAATTGGTCAAGATATGCGCAGCCTCATCGCGACCAGGCTAAAGCCGCCTACGAACGCCTGCAACAACACGGCCAGCTTTCGCGTAACGTCGCCGAAATCGTGAACAAGACACTAGAGATCTGACAGGAGCCAGACTTGAAACAAAAAACTCTCAGCCAATACCTGGTGGAGCAACAACGCCGCGACCCGGCCATAACCACCGAGATTCGCTCGCTCATTGAAACCGTCGCGAGGGCCTGCAAGGCCATTGCCCATTGTGTCAGCAAAGGGGCTTTGGGCGGAGTGTTAGGCAGTCTTGAAAGCGAAAACGTGCAAGGTGAAGTCCAGAAGAAGCTGGATGTCATCTCCAACGACATCCTGCTGGGCGCCAACGAGTGGGGCGGGCAGCTCGCCGCCATGGCGTCCGAAGAAATGGACACCATACATCGTATTCCTCACAGCTATCCGAGAGGCGATTACCTTCTGCTATTCGACCCTCTTGATGGCTCATCCAATATTGACGTCAATGTCTCCATTGGAACCATATTCTCGGTTCTACGCGCCCCATTGGACGCCGAGGGCCGCGACATCGAGGAGGCCGATTTCCTACAGCCAGGCAAGAAGCAGGTAGCGGCTGGCTACGCGGTGTATGGGCCACAGTCTTTGCTGGTGCTTACTCTGGGCTCGGGCGTCGTTGGTTTCACACTGGATCGCGAGCAAGGCTCGTGGGTGCTCACTCAGGCGGACATGCGCATTCCAGAAGACACCGCGGAATTCGCCATCAATATGTCCAATATGCGCCATTGGGAACCGCCGGTAAAACACTATATTGACGACTGCTTGGCCGGGGAAAACGGCCCCCTGCACAAGAACTACAACATGCGATGGGTGGCTTCCATGGTGGCCGATGTACACCGGATCATGACCCGCGGCGGGATTTTTATGTATCCGCGCGACGAACGCCCATCGGGTAAAAAGGGCAAATTGCGGCTCATGTACGAGGCCAACCCAATGTCTTTCCTGGTGGAACAGGCCGGAGGTCTTGCTATTGACGGCGACGAACGCATTCTTGAAGTGCAGCCGACCGGTCTGCATCAACGCATTGGGGTCATCCTGGGTTCAAAGAATGAGGTAGAACGGGTCCTTCGGTACCATCAAGAAGACTGAGTTCACGCGACGGCCCCTCGCAAGAGGATGCCGCGCGCGGCGCCCCATCGACCCTTGCACAAGCGCGTCATGTGGCGCGCTTGTAGAGTCGGGCCTTTCAGTGTGATGGTTGGGTCAGTCGAGCGTAAAGATGGTGGAACCCGTCGTGTTGCGAGACACCAAGGCTTGCTGTGCCTTGCCAGCCTCCTGTAAAGAGAAGCGCTGCCCGATATCGGCCCGGATCCTTCCCTTCCTGACAAGCTTGAACAAGTCTTTGGCGGCGCTTCGCAGCTTTTGAGGCGTATTGGTGTGGTGAAACAGCACGGGTCGCGTGACATACAAGGACCCTTTTTGTGCCAAAGTGGCAAGACTGACACCTTCCACGGGACCGGATGCATTGCCAAAACTCACCATAAGGCCTCTCGGCTCTACGCAGTCCAGAGAGTCTGCCCAGGTGTCTTTACCAACCCCGTCATAGACCACGGGCAATTTATGTCCGCCCGTCAACTCCAATACTCTCTCGGGCACCTTTTCGGTTTTATAGTTGATGACTTCCCAAGCCCCATAGGCGCGAACAAGGCGCGCTTTCTCATGGTTTGATACGGTGCCAATAAGCCTCACGCCCAGTTCACGCGCCCACTGGCAGGCAATCAGCCCAACGCCTCCCGCTGCGGCGTGAAACAAAATCGTTTCCCCTCCCTGAAGCCGGTACACCTGGCGAAACAGCATATGGACTGTCAGGCCCTTGAGCAGTATGGCGGCTGCGTCCTCGAAACTTACCGACTGCGGTAAAGAAACCACATGAGCTGCGCTAATGTTGCGTGCTCGAGCATAGGCCCCGAGAGGCCCCTGTGCGTAAGCGACTCGATCGCCGATTTCAAACTCAGTGACCCCGCTACCCTTGGCCACCACGACCCCCGCCGCCTCGAAACCCAGGCCGTGCGGCAAGGGTTGGGAATAGAGGCCCGTGCGGTAGTAGGTGTCTATGAAATTCAGCCCGATGGCTCGGTGTTCTATCTGCACCTCATCGTGTGCCGGTTTAGGTAAAGCCGTCTCTACCAGTTTGAGTACTTCGGGGCCGCCGTGTTTTTCGATTCGTATGGCTTCGGTCTTCAAATTATTCTCCTGCAACGTGCCAGTCCGCCCAGTCAAGCGCAAACCGCTAGTGTAGTGCGGGGCGCTTTTAGCTGCACAGGTTAAAATGGCCGTCTCATTCTCTTTGCTAATTCAAATAGTCGCATATGGCCGGTCATAGTAAATGGGCGAACATCCAGCACCGCAAAGGTCGTCAGGATGCCAAGCGGGGCAAGCTCTGGACAAAAATCATCCGTGAGATCACTGTTGCTGCGCGTGAAGGGGGGCCTGATCCGGACAGCAACCCTCGTCTGCGTCTGGCCTGGGATAAAGCCACTGCGGCCAATATGCCCAAGGACAACATCCAACGCGCCATCACGCGCGGAGCTGGCGGCGCAGACGCCGATAATTACGAAGAAATTCGCTACGAAGGTTACGGTCCTAGCGGCGCCGCGGTAATAGTCGACTGCATGACCGACAACCGCATGCGCACCGTGGCGGAAGTGCGCCATGCTTTTTCCAAGCACGGCGGCAATCTCGGCCAAGATGGTTCAGTCGTGTTTATGTTCAAGCACTGCGGCTTATTCGTTTTCGCACCTGGCACATCAGAAGAAGCAGTCATGGAAGCGGCGCTTGAAGCAGGTGCAGACGATGTCCAGACTGATGACGAAGGAGTCATTGAAGTCACTTCTCCGCCTTCAGACTACCCAGCGGTGAAGGCGGCATTTGAAGCCGCGGGCCTGGAGCCAGAAGTCC
>JAJUGB010000125.1 GCA_029268595.1 Alcaligenaceae bacterium
CGATGTTCGCCCAAGCAGGGAAACGTGCGGTTCGGCCAGAGTCGCCTCAACAAACCGTATTCCTTCGAATTCGCCTGCGGGATACCGTTCGAACAGCTCGATGTCATGGCCGGGAATCAGTCGAGCGACGTCCTGCCCTGCCACTTGCTTCATGCGATCGAACTCGCGCAGCATATTCCAAGGATTGCCCTGGGTGTACGCTGGCGGCCACATGCGCAGAAGGTTCTCGAATGTATAACAGCAATCGCCCGCCACAACGAAGTTGCCACGACCTGTGTGCACTTCTACCCACTGGCTGCCGAACGTATGCGTGTCACGGGCCAGCCGGCAGCTTACCCCTTCAGCAATTTGAGTGTCGCCGTCCAGGAATTCTACCCGCCCTTCCTCGATTGCCTGCTCCAGCAAAACGAAGTCGTTCAAGTTCAAAGACGAAAAAGCCCAGTCGGCTTTGGTGACCTTGCTTGTGTCGTACTGCGACATTACCTGCTTCCAGGCCTCGTATTCGTAGCGCTGCAGATAGATCTTGGCGTTGGGAAAGTTATGGAAGTTGCCGGCGTGGTCGAAGTGCATATGCGTAAGCACGATTTTGTCGATGCTTTCAGGCGCATAGCCAAAACGCTGCAATAACGTATCGCTGCGTACAAACCCCGCGAAACCCGACCCGGTCATGGAGGCTGCGGATTCGAACCCGGTGTCGACCAGTATCGTCTCGCCGTCTGTGGAGTGCAGCAAGGTAACCAGCATAGGCGCGTCGACCTTGCCGCGATTGCTATGAATAGGCGAGCCGTTTAGAAACTCGTAGGGCAGCTTGCCCATGGCGTAGCAAAAACTCCAGATGCTCCAGTCAATCATGTGAACTGTCCTTCTTTTGAAACCGGCTTCTACCAGGTCTGCTGCGGCTTCGTGTTCTATTAAAATTAGTCGCCAAGCGTAGAGGCGTTTCCGTGTGAAAACGCCTCTTGGCGCGCCGACGCGGAGGCCCTTACACGCCCGGATCCTCGACTTCTTCGACCGTTTCAAACTCTACGTTATAGAGCTCGTCGCCCACTTTCTCGGTGCGTCGCAGATACACATTCTGGACAATATCGCGGGACTCGGGATCGATACGGACCGGCCCCCGCGGACTCACCCACTCCATCCCTTTCATGGCTTCGACCAGCTGCTCGCCAGTGGCATCGGGGCCGGCTTTTTCCAAGGCAGCATAGATAACGTGGATGCCGTCATAGCCGCCAATAGACATAAAGTTGGGTCGCATCGAGTTCTTCACGAAGGCGCGATATTGCTCGACATAGGCCTTGTTTTCCGGAGAATCGTGCGCGGCGGAGTAATGTCCGGACGTTATCGTGCCCAAGGCATCATCCCCAATATTGGGCAAGAGGTCGTCGTCTAGCAGTCCTCCGGTGGACATGAGTTGTATGCCGGCGTCTTTAAGCCCGCGCTCTTTGAACTGCTTGATAAGCGTTACGCCGGGACCGGGTGGCACAAACACGAACAACCCGTCCGGCTTTAGATCCATCACGCGCTGCAAAAAGGGCGAGAAGTCCGGATTAACGAGTGGAACCCGCATCGTATCCAAGACCTTGCCACCGCCTTCCGTATAGCGTTTCACAAAGATCTTTTCTGAATCGAGGCCCGGCCCGTAGTCCGAGACCAAGGTCACCACCGTCTTCAGATTTGCCTTCGGGTCCTTAGCCGCCCAGTCCGCTATGGGCGCAGTGACCTGCGCCTCTGTCATGGACGTACGAACAATAAAGGGCGATTTGTCGACCACGGAAGACGTGCTGGCCGACATGACGATCATGGGGATCTTGGCCTTGGTGGCGATGGGCGCCGTGGCAAACGCAAGCGGCGTAAGCCCAAAGCCTGCCAAAGCATCGACCCCCTCTTTAACCACCAACTCTTGCGCCAGGCGATTCGTGAGCTCGGGTTGAATGCCGCCATCGTCTTTGACAATCAGCTCCACCTTGCGACCAGCAACCGTATCGCCGTGCTGGTGCATATACAAGCGCACGCCCGTCTCGATCTGCTTTCCGAAGGGAGCGAAGGGCCCAGATAATGGAACGATGAGCCCGATTTTAAAAGGTTCCGCCGCATGAGATACGGCGGCCATTGCCAGACAGCCGGCCGCGAGAGCTACTTTCAGTACGCTTTTCACTTTGTCTCCGTCACTGAGGATTATTCGAGCAGCGAGGAAGCTGAAATGCTTCCGGTGCCCTTTATCATTGCCCTCAATATAATCGATTTTTTCTTGTTTATTCGATTACTTTTGACAATATCGGAGACTACGATACGAGTAGACAGGTGTTTCTACTCCGCAGAAGGTTTGCGGGGTATCACTGTGGTTTGCAGTATCACCGTGGTTCGCGGGGTATCACTGTGGTTTGCGAGGAATCACCGCAATCTGGCCTTCTCCCTCTATAAAGGCCGCCTTCACTTCCATGACATCCTCAATGCCGTGTCGGCGCAGCTGAGCCATAAGTTCGTCCTCGGTAAGATACTCCCGCCGCATATTGCGTTGTAGAAGGCGTCCGTCCCGAACGACTTGCACCCGGGTACCGGAAATCAACTTCTCGAAGAAAGGTATGTGGAAACTCAGAAAGTTGAACAGGTAATTCCACACCATCAAAGTAGCGATCAACAATATGGCATCGCCAACAGTTTGGTGCTCGCCCATCCCATGTGCCGCAGCCTCTGCGATCAGTAGCAAGAACACGAAGTCCATAACAGCCAGCTCGCCGCCAATGCGAGGCAGCAGTCGCATGAAGGCAATAATGGCGAAGTACAGGATGGTGCCACGGACAATAAGTTCAAATAGCGGGGCTTCGACTGCGAAGACGTCCGACCAACTGCTCGGAAAGAGTTCCATGTTGTGTATGCCTTTAGCCGCGTGCGCGGCCTCAATACTATGAATTATGGGAATGAACGTGCGAAGGGACACCGGATCAGCGCCGCGAGGACTTCCCTAGTATGAAGAGCAGAACTGCGCGGTGTCACAGTTAAGTGGATACTGCGTCGACACTCTGGGCGGTTCGCGAATGCAGGACCGGTTCCCCGCATTCGAAATAGTAGGACCGCTTCTCCAAGCTGGTATTGCACAGGGGAAACAAAACCAACCATATATTTCCACTGCGCCATTCCGAAGGCGCGGGAAAGGGGTATTTGCGGGGATTCACACCTGCAGCATGCGGGCCATCGAACGGGTTCCATCCCACAGCCGAATTATTAAGCACCTGACGTTTTATTGAGCCGATTTAAAAATACGGTCATCATCTTCGCAGCTTGCACATCGCCCTTTTCTTGTGCTGTGGCAATCCCCTTTTCCCAGGTCTGCCGCGCTGCTTCTGCGTCTCCGGCCTCAAGATGTGCCTTGCCCAAAAGATTCCAGGCGGCTGAATAGTGGGGATCCTGTTCAAGACATTTGCTTAAGTGAAGAACAGCTTGCTGGGCATCTCCGGCATCCAAATGCAGTTTGCCCAGGCCAAAACGCAGCAGCGCAGAATCGCGCCCCTGCGCGAGCATGGCTTCAAATTGTTGTATGTTCATTTCAATGAAAACCTCACGATCACTAATGCTTGAAGGTGAACTTACAACATGCTGTTTTTGAAGGGCGCGAGGAAGCTTTCCACAGCCTCCGCCAGACGACCCGGCTGCTCCAGGTGAACCATGTGGCCACACTCATTAATTCGTAGCCGCTCCAGCGCCTTTATTTTTTTCATGCGCGCTTCAAACTCTTCGCGGGAATAGCGCCCGCTGGCAAGCGGCGTCTGCTCGACCTTATCCCCTTCCACCCACAGCACTTGGGCTTCAATATTTTTCCAAGCCGCGAGAACTTCATCGCAACGGTACAGTATTGGGTTGACGCGCTTATGCACCGCGTCGGCCCTGACGTGCCACCGTCCGTCAGCCCGACGCTCAGCCCATTCTGCCGCAAGCCAGACAGCAAATGCCTCATCCATGTGCGGGCTGCGCTTCATCAGGTGGGCAGCCACTTCTTCCAAACTGGCAAACGTCCGGATCGAAACAGGCGTCTTCAGCTCTGATAGCCACTTAGCCAGTCTCGCCGGCGCCTCGGCAGGCTGTGTCTGCGCAAGCCCGAACCCCTCGACATTGATCAGACGCCGAATGCGCCGAGGGCAGGTTCCCGCGTAAATCATCGCGATATTGCCGCCCATGCTGTGGCCCAGAAGGTCGATCGGCGCATTCGGCGAGATGTAGTCAATGACCGCGTCAAGGTCAGCGTAATAATCGTAGAACCAGTAACTGTCAGTGGGCGCAGCCTTGCTTCCCCCGAAGCCACGCCAGTCGAGCGCAATCACCTCGCGCTCCGTGGCCAATGCATCGACAAATCGCTGGAAGGACGCGCCGACGTCCATCCAACCATGAGCAAGAAGCAGCGGAGGTGCGTCCGGCAAAGCACTTTCCGCGCTTTCCTGCGCCGGCCATCGGCGCAGACGGTACGACACCCCGGCTCTTATTGTGATTTGCTCGACGAGAGGGGCTCTACGTGGTGCGTAGGAAAAGGCTGATTTCATTCGGTCATGCTAACACTCGGTGCTTGGATATATATGTGTCGATCACTCCCTACTACGGCCGCCGCACCTCGTTTCCTCAGCTACCCATATCCGCCTTACTAACAGTCCCCCATCATGGGGTATTGTCAGCCACCCCATAAAAACACACGATAACGACATGCGTTCGAGCACCGGCGTGGACCGGAAAGCACCGAACGAAACACTAAAGCTCGAGAAGGGTGTCGCATGGTGAAAAGTTTTGCCGTACCAACGGTTTTAGGACTGTCCGGCAGTGTGTGGCAACCGAGCAAGGCTCGTACGCTGGTCGAGATCGCCGGCAGCCAGGTCTCGGAAAAGGCGAGCATCGCATTTACGGTCGCAGACTTGGCCGAAATTCGGTCCGAACCGATTGCTTACTCGCGCTCAGAGCTCGGCGAGAAAACTGGTCAACTACTCCGAGCAATTACCGCGGCCGATGCCTTGATTATCGGTATCCCGGTCTTTCAAGGGAGCTATCCCGGGCTGTTCAAGCACATCTTTGATTTGATTGAACCAGCTGCTTTGAAAGGTCGCCCTATCTTATTAAGTGCAGTCGGTGGAGGCACTCGACACGCCCTTGTGCTGGAACACCAACTACGACCATTGTTCGGATTTTTCGAGTCGAACACTATGCCGACGGCAGTGTACCTTTGTTCGAAGGACCTGGACGAGAACGGTATTCAAGACGCAACGACTGCCGCCCGACTAGACGCCGCAACGGATCAGCTCGCCTTTTTCCTATCGCCGACGAGCTCCACTTCCAGAACGATACAGAAGCCCGAACTCATCAAATAAAACCCACAAGGAGACAACAATGACTGCTGTACAAATTGCTGCAACAGCCCCACTGGAAACGAGGCACGACGTCGCCTCGTTCCACGCTCGGCTCGATGACATTTTGCCACTCATCGAAGAGAAATCGAGCGAAGCTGAAGAGCTCGGTCGCATCACAGACGAAGTAGTCAGCGCCTTACGAGAAGGCGGGTTTTACACCATGATGTTTCCTCGCGAGGTTGGCGGCGCTGAGCTCAACCCTGTCGAATTCATTTCTGTACTTGAGCGCATCGCGTACTCGCACGGTTCAACCGGTTGGTGCACCATGATTAGTACAGCCGAGGGCGTTCCAATGTCGATTTACCTCGACCAGAAAGGAATAGACACCGTCTTCGAGCATGGCCCCGACATTACGATCGCGGGCAACGGGGTGCCCCGGGGTTACGCCCGCCCCGTGGATGGGGGCTACATGATCAAAGGAAACTGGGCCTATGGTAGCGCGATTTACCACGCCGAGTGGATCCATTCGGGTTGCTTTGTAATGGACCCCGAAGGCAAAGAGATTCAACTTACGGAAAGCGGCGCACCTCAGATCATCGTAGCCCACCACCCTGCTACCAGCATAAAGCTGCTTGGCAACTGGGATGTGCTGGGCCTGCGCGCAACCGGCAGTTTTGATTACACCCTAGCGAGCGATGAGGAGCTGTTCGTACCAGACTACATGGTCTACAACTTCTACGATGACACCGGCCCAAAACGCGGAACCGCTCAAGGCCATATTGGCCTAGTGGGGTATACCGCCTTGTGCCATACCGCTTGGGCTATCGGCGCCGGCCGACGTGTCCTTGATGAAATGGCTGAAGTCATCCGCCGGCGCCAGGATCCATTTGGCAAATCTGCGGAAAGTGCCACATTCAAATTCAAGTACGCGCAGGCAGAGGCCAAATATCGTTCAGCGCGTGCATTTGCCTATGAAAGCTGGCAAGCCATCGCGCACCGTACCGCGAACGGCGATAAGCCGACGCAAAACCAAATGACTCTGGTCAAACTAGCGCTTCGACACATACACGACGTGGTCTCTGAAATTGGCCTGTTCAGCTACCGCGAGGCTCGCGGAGCAGCCTTGCATAACACAATCTTGCAACGGTTTTTTAGGGATATTAATGCCAGTACCCAACATATCTTGCTTGCCGATCAGATCGTCGAAGAATGCGGACGTGGCTTGTTAGGTTTAACCCATAGCAACGCGAAATGGTCCGTATTCGGCATAGACGGATAAATACAACAACTTGCTTAAATACCGTCACCCGAAACGGAGAGTCTACTTATGACTATGAAGTTCCAAAAAGAACACTACAAAGTCAATGGAACGCCCGTTGTTGTTTTAACCGTGGGCCAGGGTGCTGAAATAGTGTTCTTACACGGGGCTGGGACCTTCCCCGGTTTTGCAGCCACTTTGCCTTGGGCCAACACCAACAAAGTGATCATCCCTTACCACGCTAACTTCGGTCTATCGGGTTCTAGCAAGGTCGTGCAATCGATTGATGACCATGTCTTGCACTACATGGACTTGTTCGACCAAATGCAGCTAGAGCGATTCAATTTAGCTGGGTTTTCCATGGGGGGCTGGATCGCGGCAGAGTTTGCCATACGGCAACCACAACGACTAAAAAGCTTGACGCTTATTGCTCCAGCAGGGCTGGTAATAGAGGAAATAGAGCAGCCTAATTTGCTCGAGCTTCCTCCCGAAGAACTCCCTGCGTATCTGACTCACGACCCAACCGTCGCAGCGAGTTTTCTGCCAGCAACACCAGACCCCGACTTTGAAGCACAACTGGGCCGGGAAATGCAGGGATTAGCCGCAGCGCTGAGTGAAAGCCCAAAGGGCAACCCGCGCCTTAAGAACTGGCTCTATCGCGCCAAGATGCCGACACATCTGGTCTGGGGTGAAAATGATCGCCTACTTCCTATTGCACTGGCCGACCACTGGCAGAAACACTTGCCCAATGCTGATGTACATAGACTCTCCCGGACGGGCCACTTAGTGCTAGAGGAAAACCCGATGGCCGCCCAGCTAGTTTTGGATCTTTTACAGATCCCACCCAGCTAACGCAACTTCTCTGCCCCCCCTACAGCAACGATAATCTCGAGGAACGCACCATGACAACTGAAATCCTAGGCCTGACACTAAATGAGGAAGGTGTAAACAATATTTCGTGGAACGTAATGGGTCAGACCTACGTGCCGAAACAACTGACTGACCATAGCTTCGCTTGGCGCGCCACCTTTCCCGCAGGAACCTTCGTGCCATCTCATGCGCACGATGAACAGGAGGAGTATCTGTTCGTTCTATCGGGTACGATCGATGTTGATCTGGACGGCGAGAAAAAACAAGGCCGCGTGGGAGACCTTGTTCGCTTGCCGCGCGGTGTACCGCATGCTTTTTACAACAATTCTGAACAACCAGTTGAAGCTCTATTCTGGGTCGCGCCGTCACGGGATCTGTTCAACTTATTCACGAAGCTGGATAACCTAGTCGACCCAGAGACGGTGGTTAAGATCTCTCGTGAACATGGCATCCATTTCGTCTAAACGGACTCACCACCATACTCGGGCGAAAACCGCTTCTGCGACAGTTTTTTCCGCCGCCGCTATTGTCGTGGGCGCAGCAAGAGCTTGCGCTCACGATCGCTTTTCTCAACTACGGTCACCCGGGGAGCCCGATAGAACTTTTGAGCGATCACGCGGCTTTCTACCAAGTGATCATAAAGTGCGGGTTACCAAGCATTTACAGTGCACCGTCTTGTTCATATAAGTAGGAGCAGAACTTCTTCCCATTAACTCGTCGACCACCCGGTTGTCTGTTGCCGCCCCTACGATGCCTTTCCAACAAACTTCTGTTGATGCTTCCCGGCTACACCAGCCCTCACATTGTGCTAATCGCCTGATCGACATAGCCGAAAGTCCAAATGTTGTGAGTATGGGCTACAGCATGCATCAGGCCCTGGTGCAATCGAGCCGGGCGGCGGCTACTGGTATTTATCTGCTAGGGCATCAGCAATTTTGCCTGCTCTGGAGCACAGGGGCGCCTGACGGGTTCTTGGAATCTTGGGCAAGCGAAATTGGGGTAAACGACCCTTTGCTCTTGGCGACCATGGATGAAGGCCGGCCCATGTGTGGGGACTCCGTATACGACCGGGCAGTTCAAAAGCGCATTCTGGGAACTTGGGGCTTTGCCAGCAACATGTGCGGGTTGCTGTATGTTGCCAATGCACCAAGGGCAGTTGTCTTCGCTGCTAGTAAAGACTCGGATGCCTTCGCCCAATCTCATTCGCTAGAGTGGATGGCACTGTTGTGCCGCGCTGGGTCGTTAGCCCTTTCACGGCCGGGCCTTCCCCACAATAACTCTGCATACGCGCCGCAACTATCGGACGGCCCTCGTAAACCGGCCGGAACGCATGCAATAGCCAGCCGATCTCTTGCAACGTTACCCAAGCGGCTAAAAGAGGTAGCCACCTTATTGTGCGTCGGCCACTCCAACAAAGAAATCGCCCGCACACTAGGGATTTCCGATGAAACCGTTAAAGACCACGTCCGACGTCTCTGCATTCGCTTTAGCGCCCGCAACCGGACCGAGCTGGTGGGGATTCTCGGGGCACTGGGCGCTGATTTCCGCTCTTTACAGCAAGGCAATCTACAAGCAGGCACCTTACTATCGCATGTAGCGTGGTGGTAGTGGTCGAATCTACAGACAGAGTTCCGCTCTTCAGCCATATGAAGAGCGGAAATTAAATCTCTCGGAAATGCCTCGGCGGGACTTTCTCGAAAATTAAAGGAAAGTCCGTCGATTGTACCTATGCCGCCTCGAAACTCGGGCACGTCAGCGCATGTTCAGTAGGGCGAATTGCTGCATTGGACCGGCAACCGACCTGACACCCCAAATCCGATTAAACAGTGCATGCAAACCGGATCGTCTGGAAAACGAGGGTCGACTCAGTCACGCTGAGCAGATATAAGCGCACAGAAGAAAACGCGATCCAGACCGGTCGTCTACACACGAATTA
>JAJUGB010000126.1 GCA_029268595.1 Alcaligenaceae bacterium
TCTCCGCCCTGGGTGCTGACTGTGATGGGGTTGCTTGAATCAAAGGCAATGTGGCTGGTTGAGCGAACGACAAAGTCGCCACCTTTTGAGTCGAATATGGTCGAACCATCAAAACTCACGGCACCCTTACCGGACGAGCCCGGCATAGCGCCTATTCCTTCGATAAAAATCCCGCCGGGGCCCGCTCGCAAGTCGGCATTTCGTATCCGCACTGCCCTGTCGCCGCCCACCCCCTGTATTGACAGGCCACCATTCGCCGCGTGCCATGCAGTCGTACCCTGAAGGCCGGTACTGGAATTGAAGCTGGGGTTTATTTCTACACCCTGATCTTGCTGGCTGCGCCCAGTGACCCGAACATTGCCGTACTCGGTACCGATGTAAGTATCACCGGTGCTGATCGGGCTGTTGCGAACACCGATGCTGGCGATGCTGCGACCGTCGATATTGATGTCACCTTTGCGGCTCATGATCTGGCTGCGGCCTCGGCCGGTATCGTCGCTCGAATTGGCCGAGGCATATATGTTCACCCCATAGCCGCCTTCACTGGCACCGGTAAGCTGGATGTTTCCGTCCTGAGTTCTTAAGCTGGTGGTGTCACTGGAACCGATCGGGCCGATGGTAACCGCATTGCCGCCCTTGGCCTGCCCGTTTACCGATAACGTACCTTGCCCTCCGGCCGACACATTGACGTTTCCGGCACCAATGTACACCGCATCGCCCGAACCGCCATTGCGCCCGGCAACGGCAATAGAGCCGCCTTGTGTCTCAATCGTCACAGTCGAGTTGCCGGTCGATCCAATGCGCACTCCGGTGCCGCTGTCAGACGCCTGACCTTCAATGCGGATGTCGCCGCTCTGGCTGCTCACCCTGTGGTTGCCCGTCTGCATGATGACACCAGAGCCCCCGGCGTCAGCCGCGGCATGGCTCGCGCCACGCAAGGTGATGTTGCCCGAGGTGGTCTCGATAACGTTCACCGAGCTATTGGCAAGGCTTACCCCAGTGGCAGACATCGTTCCGCCTTGCCCGCTGACCATGATATTGCCTGAGCCGGCGCGCAAAGTGGTGTCGCCAAAGCGCACGCCATTCGTGATGCCCGAACCGGCGCCAACGGCATAACCGACGCCAGGATCACTGCCGCCGCCTATCGTGATGTCCCCGCCGTCCGAAAGCAACGACGCACCACGCAAATCGATATAACCCGTGGCGCCATTCTGGCTGCGGGAATTGAGCGTGATATCTCCGCCCTGGGTGCTGACTGTGATGGGGTTGCTTGAATCAAAGGCAATGTGGCTGGTTGAGCGAACGACAAAGTCGCCACCAGACGTGGCCATCGAGGTTGAGCCCTCCAGGTTCACCTGACCCGTGCCCGAAGTGTCCAGACTTGTACCTTCTCCGACTATCTCAATGCCGCCCGCGCCCGCTTCAAACGCAGCACCTCGAAGCAGCACCGCTTGCCCATCGCCCTGACCCTGTATGCGAATGCCTCCGGCCTGGCCTGTCGTAAACGATAAATTACCATCTTGAACCCACACGCCCGTACCGGCTCCTGTCAGAGCTGTGCCGTACAGTCCAATGGTTCCGCTATCGGTCTCGAACACGGCAGTCGTGGAACCGGAGCCAATTCTTACTCCACCATTTGAACCGCCCGTTTCGCCATACAGCTCAATGTTTCCGGAGCCCGTACGAAATGTATGGTTCGAGCTTTGAACAAGTATGCCGTGTCCGGTAAGCGACTTGCCTCGAAGAACAATATTTCCTTCATCCGCTTCGATCAGATTCGTTGAGCTGTTGGCCAGATTCACGCCACTTGCCGCAGCGGTGCCACCCTCACCATTAACAGTGATGTTTCCGGCGCCCGAACTAAGCGTTGTACCGCCAAAGCGCACGCCATTCGTGATGCCCGAACCGGCGCCAACGGCATAACCGACGCCAGGATCACTGCCGCCGCCTATCGTGATGTCCCCGCCGTTAGTAATTATTGTGCCCCCAGTAATATCGACATAACCTCTGTCGCCATTATCAGCCCGGGAGTTAAGCACCACATGCAACTTTCCGCTTTGCGATTCGATGGTGCCATTCATGATGATGTGACGCGCAGCCTTCAATGTGAAGGTGGCGTCACCACCAGCAGTTTTGTTGACGTGCGCTGTCGCGTCAACGGTAATATCACCGCCCTGAGTGCCCGAACTACCCGTAGTGATCAATACGTCAGTACCGTTATTCAAGCTGTTATTGATGGCGTCGACGTTGACCACCGCGTTATTACCGATAGGGTCGAATCGCCCCTCGTTGAAATCTCCATTCGACGTCGAAGCATTGGAAATCGTCACATTGCGCGGATCCAGCAGCCACGCGCCTGACGCTCCAGTGACCGCACTCGCGTCGACGCTCCCCAACACATCCAGCCAATCTTTGCCGGACGTCTCTACCAGCCCACCTGACCCACCGAGATGACCCCCGCGGGCAGTGATATTGCCGTAGAAGCGCGTACCGCCGTCCGACCAGACAACTACAGTGCCCCCGTCGCCTTGCTGTGTACTGTCAGCATTGATGTAGGCAGTCGAGCCAACAAATGCCGCACTGGCGTTTTTCTCGGTGCCTTTGCCCTGAAATCCGCCGCCGACCAGAACGCTGCCCCCGCCATGTGTCCCGCTAGCATCAATGGAGCCGGTCACAGCCACCTTATCGCCTAGCACGCTGACACGACCGCCTTTCTCCCCCGTTCCGACACCTGAAACGTCAATGGAACCAGCGTGGTCAACCACACCCTGGGGGCCGCCATCCAACACGACAACTCCATTCCGCATGCCCACGCTGCGAGCCCGCACAGTGCCGGTATTGTTGACTACCGTAGAGTACAAGGCGTCTCGCGCCTCGGCACGCATTACCACCACGCCGCCGTCTGCCGTTACCTGGCCCTGATTAAGAATGTTGGCCTGCAGTGCACTTCGATCAACATCTACACTGATCAGGCCATCGCCGTCGAAGTCAAGTCGCACTTTTTCGCCAGCCGCTAACCCCACTCCGCCGCCGGGAGCATCAATGCTACCATCGTTGACTACCCTGGCACCCACAAGCGCGACACGCCCCGAAGAGTCGGCCCGCAACTGGCCTCGGTTTACGACGCTACCGCCCACGCCTTCGAACTCATAGCGCCCGGCCAAGAAATCAGCGTCGCTTATATTCAAGGTGCTGGCCACCAAGCCTCCAGTATCCACTTGCGCACCCGGCGCGAAAAGGATCCCGCTGGGGTTTACCAAAAAGACCTGTCCGTTCGAAGAAAGGGACCCGAAGATCTGTGAGGCACTGCCACCTGTAACGCGGTTCAATGCAGCGGAAGCAGCATTAGGCTGATTGAAATGAACGGATGCGCCCGAGCCGATATTGAAACTGTGCCAGTTGGCGATCAGCTTCTGCGTCGCCTGGTCGATTACCATCCGGTTACCATTGACCATGACGCTGCCAGTGCCCGACTCGATAACTGCCCCAGACGGCAGTGCAGTTGGGTCTAGCGACCAGGCTACTGCCGGGGACAGTGCAAGCATGAGCGCCAGGCAAGCGGGGCGCAGGGTGAACTTCAATGAGTTTTCTCGGTGCTTTTGCATGTCTACCCCAAACTAGAAGCGATGGATCATGCCCAGGCCATAGGCCTGCGGATCCGAACCGACGCCGGCTCCAAAAACACCACCGGGCGAAAAGTTATAGCTGGCCGAATGACCATTGAAGATGCGTGCATATTGCACATATAGCTCGGTACGACGCGACAAACTGTATTTAGCGCCCAAGCTCAACATATATGCGTCAAGGCCATCGGTACTGCAACCTTGTTGGGCCGGATCCACGCTCGCCACCTGACAAGAACCGGCATCCGCATACCCTGCACTGCCTTGAAATGTCCACGCTCCGGCGCGATGCCGCACACCCATCCAAAAGGCGTCACGCTCATATCGCATCAAAGTAGGTGAATCTGCCGGTATGACGCCAGTCTGGCTATACACCAAGCGCTCCCAGATCACAGAAAAACGCGTGTTGCCGATGTCGTAGCGGGCCCCGAGCTTTAAACCGTAGTCTCGTGAACTGGTTTCGGTCATGGGACCGATACGCGACCCTATGCCGCGGCCTGTAGCGCCACGCGAGAAAATGCTGGCCACACCAAAAAAATTGTCGTGTTGCTCGTAGCTTGCGACCAGCCGCAAGGGACCGTTTTGCCAATTGATGTTGGCGGCCCAGATGGACGGGGTGCCCGTATAAGATGAAAGTTTCTCGCTGGACAGCGCAACCATTGCACGGGCGGCAAAGCCATTCCAGCGCGGAGTCCAGTATTGGATACTGTTTTCCTGACGGCGTGAGAATGATGCGTCGCCATTGCTGCTGGAGCGATCAGTGGCCGTCTTTATAGGGCTGGAAGTACTGCCCGCCGACACACCAAAACCCGGATTGCCCAAAATGTTGTAGTACGCCGTGACCTGTGTGCCACCGAACGGATCAAAGCCCGACGTGGCGCTTTTATATGGGCTGTCCCACTTTCCGAGCAACAACCGGCCCCAATGGCGACTGCGCAAGCCCACCGCGGTATTTCGGCTGGCAATACTTCCCGTGCCTGAGGCCGAATTCAACGACGATTCGATCTGATACCACGCCCGCGCGCCGCCGCCTAAGCTTTCACTACCGCGTATGCCAAACTCGGACGAATTGCTTTGCATCCGATACGTACTGGACACGTCAACCCCAGTTGGCGCAGCCGAGGGGGTCGCTCCACGCCCTCTGTCCTCAGGGGTCGCCCCCTTCCGAGAGGCAATCTCAACGGAAGTATTGATTACGCCATAAATCTCAACGCGCGAAGGATTCGATCTGTCAGGACGCGCTGCCGGAAACCCCGTCGCAAATAAGGCGGGTATGGCCTCGGGGGCCAGAGAGGCGGACAGCCACACGCGATTTCTGCTGCTTGAGCTGTCCCAGCCAGAAACATCACGAGGCCTGAAAGCATAAACTGCACGCAAGTAACCGTAGCGACCAAAATCCCAGTGCGCGCCCAATCCATACGATTGGACGTCGAAACGGTTCTTGTCACCAGTCCAGGGATCTTTGTTTACTCGTACATGACCCATGTCAAAGAAGCCGAAAGCATGCAGACCTCCATGAATTCGGCGGCGCAGTTCGACACTGCCCAGCACGCCTTCGTCACCGCCGCCCTCGCCGCTTTCAAAAGCGCGAACGCCATTGGGACCACCAAGATAGAAGCGCTCGGAAGAATCTAGATTGCCCGAAGCAAGCTGGCCACGCGCGGCGACGTTAAGCGACCAGGACTCATCAAGCCTTTGCAGGCGCTCTAGCGAGAGGTTGAGTTTAGAGTAGCCGCCTTGGCGTCTCGCCGTTGCCTCATCCCACGCACGTTCACTACCCGACTTCATGTCGAGGCGACCAACGGTAGCCGAAATATCCCATGCGTTGACACCGCCACTGGCGAACTCGTCACGCCACTGCCCCACCGCGCCCAATTTGACGCTGCGTGTGCTCTTTGGGTTGCTGGTCTCCAATACTCCGATCCGTTCATCGTAGCGGCTGTGAGCCAAGGTGGTGTAAACGGATGTCGACGCGCCACGTGAGCGCAACACGGGATATTTAAGACCCATTTCAACATGTGATGCTCGGCCGGTGATATCGAGCACGTCGAACGCATCGCCCAAACGGTAGTCGACTTCGGCATACCCGACATGCGCACGCAAGCCCGAGCTCCCGAGGGGCGCCTGCCATCGTGCGTTGAAGTTACGTAAATTGCCGTCTGAGCGCATTACACCCAGATCGATCTGGTCGCCCAAACCGGTAATATCATTCAGTTGTACGACAAGCCCCGCCCGGTGTTGGCCAGTGTAATCATTGCCGAAGTTGTCAAAAACGATCCGGGATTCAAGCAGGCTTTCCTGCTCAACCTGTACAACCAAATCCACCGTCCCCGAAGCAGATCCCGCACGCAAAGCTGACCTGACTTCAATCCCAGGACTATCGGAAAGCAGTAACAGAGCTCGCTCTATGCTGGGCATATGTACGGGCTTTCCTGTCTGCAGGGAGGCCAACGCGGCATCGATACGCGATTGGCGCAGCCTGACTTTTTCGCCGCGCTCAACCAAAACGTTGGAGAGCACCCCTTCAACCACATCAATGCGCACCACGCCGTCGGCGACCTCCTGCTCGGGGATATAGGCTTGCGCCATGGTATAGCCGGCCGCCCTATAGTAAGAACCGATGTGAGCGGCCAGCGTATCCAGTTGAGCGAGCGTATAGGGTTTGGTCGATACCGGCCCTAACACGGCAACGAGCTCGGCGTCATTGAAAACGGAATTTCCCTCGATCCGAAAACCTGTTACCGCAATGGCCGGTCCCTGATCATCGAGCAAGTCACGCGACTCGTGTGAAGCGTGTGGGGCTTCGGGGACTGCAAAGTTGGCCTCAGGGCGCGAAGGAATGAAGTCAAAGTCGCGTACCGACTCAACCACCCCGCCAGGAGTCAGGTCGGGAATCTGGGCGAACGCACCGGATGCAGCAAAGGCCATGCCAAGAGCAGCACCTAACGCCAGAAGCCGCAGCGTCGCTGCTTCCACGTCATGCGCGCGGGTTTCAAGATCGCCCCGCTTCTCCTCACATCCTGATTGAAATCTTAGGTCCTTCAAAACGTTTCCCCGGCAAATTCAAGCGCCCAGCCGTCGTTTTTTTACGTCTCTTCACGCTTTAAGTATTGCTGCCGTATTCTGCTTGTAATGAAGTCATCAAACAAATAGCGATTGCAGCACAGTCCATAACCAAACGTTATGTGCTTGTGCACACGATGTAAAATGCCCGCGTCACCAATCCGTCAGGAGGCTGCATGCGTCTTCGTCACATTGAAATTTTTGAAGCTATTCGACAGGCCGGTACCTTGACGCAGGCGGCGGTGCTGCTGAACATTTCTCAGCCCGCGGCCAGCAAAATCCTGGCTCATGCCGAAGCCCAGCTGGGATTCAAGCTTTTTGAACGTGTCAAAGGGCGGCTGTATCCTACCCGGGAAGCGTCTATCCTGGCGCCGCAGGTGGCTAGACTGGGTCAGGACCTGGTGAGTATTCGCCGGCTTGCTGCCAACCTGCGCCACAGCAGGCAAGGCCATCTGCGGTTAGGCTGTGCCCCGGCCCTAGGGTTGGGTCTGCTCCCCCAAGCCATACGCAGCTTCCAGAAGAAAGAAGCCGCCGCAACATTCGAGATCAGTACGATGCACAGCGCCGAACTTGTTGAAGGTCTTCGCAACCGCGAGCTGGATATCATTGTCACCTTTGATACCGGCGAGCATCCCGGCGTAACCCGCCGCGAAATCGGTCACACCGAGCTGGCGCATCTTAGCCGACGCAAGACAGTCGGTCCGGTACGTTTGGACAGGTTGCCCAGCAACAATCTGATCGTCCTCGATGCGCGCGACCCTGCCGGCGCCTTACTGGATGCCGAGCTTACTGCTCCGGGTGGCCCCACTATTGAAACACGCATCGTCGTTCAGACGCATTACGTTGCCTACAGTTTGTCGGAGAACGGCTGTGGGGACGCCATCGTCGACCTCTTGACTGGGCGGGCCATGGTAAGACCCGGCATGTACCTGAATCGGCTGCTGCCCACCATCCGGGTCCCCATCAGCATCATGACGCACGCTACTGATCCCCAAAGCATGCTGCATCACGAGTTCGTCGAACGCCTCGCCGGCGTCTGCCAACAACTTAACGAGGCACCACTGGAGCAACACGCTTCCTGAGACTCCCTGCACATGCCTTTTGGTTATGGCATGTGCTGATATCGGAATTTGCCGCTGCGGCAGGGTGGACGGACAATCACCGCAGTGTAAATTCGGAATCAGAAGCAATGCATGTTTGTGTAATTGGTGCAGGGGTTGTTGGCGTGACCACGGCGTGGACCATGGCCAAGCATGGCTGGCATGTCACTCTGGTAGACGCCCTGGGAGACCCGGCACAGGCCGCCAGCTATGCAAATGGCGGCCAGCTGAGCTATAGCTACGTTGCACCACTGGCCGGTCCAGGAGTGATTTCCAACATTCCCCGATGGCTTTGGAACAAGCAGTCTCCGTTAAGGTTTCGCTTTCGTCTGGATCCCCAGCAGTGGCGCTGGTGCATTGCGTTCATCGCAGCTTGCCGCGCCTCAACGGCGCGCCAATCTACCGCCAGCCTGCTCGAACTTTCCTTTCTTAGCCGTTCAACGCTTTCACAGCTGCTTGAAGACACGGGGCTTTCATTTGGGCATGTAAGAAATGGCAAGCTTATCGTTTATCGTAGTCCAGACCTGATGGATAAGGCTCGCAAGCTTGTTGAATATCAATCCACTCTTGGTGCCGAGCAGGTGGTACTGAATGCCCATGAAACGGTTCAGCGTGAACCTGCCTTAAAGCCGATCGAGCACAAACTCGCCGGCGCTGTTTTCACACCTAGTGAAGAGAGCGGGGACTGTAGACAGTTCACGCTGGATCTTTTTTCACGTCTGGAAAAAATGAGCAACGTGGAAATCCGGATGAACACAACTATCCACGAGCTCCGTCAGTCTCGCAACTCCATCAGGCATGCCATCGATTGCCATGGAAACCGTGTGAGCGCCGATCATTTCGTAATCGCGGCAGGAACTGGCAGCCGCGAATTGCTCAAACCCCTGGGGATCAGGCCCTTGATTTATCCGCTCAAGGGCTACAGCCTGAGCGTTGAAGCATCACCCGATGTTACTCCAGCCATTAGTGTCACTGATTACGAAAGGCGCACCGTCTACGCGACCCTAGGATCGAATTTGCGTGTTGCGGCTATGGTGGGAATAGGAGTGAACGGGCGCGGAATCGAAGCCGACCGCATCCAGCTCGTCAAGGAGCAAGCGGCTGAACTGCTCCCTCGAGTCGATTTCTCGTCCGCGCGCACTTGGGCAGGATACCGCCCGGCCACCCCTCATGGCAGACCCATCATCGGGCGAGCAGGAAAGCTCAACAACCTGTGGCTCAATATCGGGCATGGGGCACTCGGGTTCACTTTGGCCTGCGGTAGCAGCGAGTTGCTGTTGGCACAGATGGCAGGAATATCTCCTCCAATTGACCCCTCTCCATTCTCCTTCAATGGCTAGGCTCGAGGACTGGCCCAGGAGCCGATGCATTCCGTCCGCACAACATTGATGCGGCCCAGACAGCGCCGATTCCCCGCCCGAAGGACCGGACCCCACAACCCTCATCCACGCTCAGCCCGTTCACAATCTGTACGAGCTGTGACAACAAGAGTGCTCCAGTGAAACAAACTGGTTACGAAAATCGCCAGTACTTGCCTCAAAAGTTTCAGTCCGCTGCA
>JAJUGB010000127.1 GCA_029268595.1 Alcaligenaceae bacterium
ATGTCATCACAGGCGGAGGAGTCAGCCTGTGCATCGACCTGACCCTTTACCTGCTCGAACGGTTTCTGGGCGAGGAGCTAGCCCAGGAAACAGCCAGGATCATGGAATACAGTGCAGCGCACGAAGCGAATCGGCAGCGGCTACCCATATTCCGGTCTGCACCAACGGCCTGAACCGTGGCCACCTGATGGGCCACGGTTCCTACCCAAAAAGGCGCGGCCTACCACACGTACTGCACCCCCACCCTGCCACTGACACCATGTGAGCGGCGACTGTCCAGGCTTCGTTCGTAGTCAACCGCGATAAAGGCGTTGAGATTATCCTTCAACTGGGCATTGAATCCCAAGCCGAACTGGCCCCAGGTTCCGCCCAGATTGGTGCCGAGCGTAACGGCGTTTTGCCCGTTGAGCGACGTGAACGTGGTATTGGCTTTCGCACTGAAGTTGTGCCAGACGTTGGCACGCGCCCATATCGCGTATTCACGCCCATCGCTTTGTTCCCAGTTTCTGACTACGCGCGCACCCAGCCGACTATACACTGCGTCTGAATCGCTGAAGCGGAATTTGCCGAAGCGGTCACGTTCACTGCCACTCCACGAAATGTGTTGATAAATAAGCTGGGCTTGAGGCTCGAATGTCCAGTTCTGATTGAGTCTGAAGGGCTTGCCCGCTTCGATCGAAGCGGCCATGCCCCAACCATCGGGGGAGATTTTCTCTGCGTCGACCGGCCGCACCGAGACGCCATCATATTTTGTAAGCTGCGCCACAGCATCCAGGTACCATCGAGAGCGCCCCATGTGGGTCCAATAAGCCCCCAGTGAATAACCGTTCATGGACACCTTGCCCGCGTGCCCACCCAGCACCGCTTCGACATCGGCTTTGGCATGTGAAGCTGCGAAATACGCACCGGCCATATCGCGCGACCCGTCGTCATCCAAATGGCGATACACATCCAAACCCAGCTGCATTCCACCCAGATCAACGTCATAACGAGGACCATGTTCGCGGAAGCTGTCAAAGCGACTTGGCGCACTCCCACTACCGTCTCGGACTTTTCCCGTGCTACCAAAGATACGTCCCCAGGCGCGGCGCTCGTTTCGATCGGCGCGGCCATACCCGTGCGTTGCATTACCACTGGCAGTCAAGGCGTAATCTTCTCCCCCCCGGTCGTGATAGGTACCCAGAGTGCTTAGCCCAAGCTGATGGGCCAGGGCTGGAACCACCATGGCCACGGGCACTTCTTTTCTATAGTTGGGAAGCTCTGGCGCAGGCTCCCTGGGTGTCCCGGAGTCAACAGTATCGGTTCTTACATAACTTCGCAGGTACCAGTTTCCGTCGCCTGCATCACCGCCGATGCCGCCGTGGTGCAAGGCATATTCATACGCGCCGCCGGCTACGCGGTTGCCCAGGGCGAATGCACCCGGGGCTGACGCGGCAGCGTCACGTACCTCGACCAGTTCAACACCGTTGCCCACAGACAGGTGCCCCATATCGGAGGGATCATAATCGACCAGTATTTGAGTCGCGCCACCTGCTCCCACACGCGTGGCGTCCACAATAAGCATGTCTGCATAGCGATCAGACTCGTGAGCGGAAGCAACTGACCTGACCCCACTTTGCAGCTGCAAGGTTCCGCCGTTCGAGACAAACACGCCCGTTCCTGCGCTCGCCGCAGAGGACGCGCTGCTGACAAGCAAGGTGTTCCCAATTGCGGGGCCGCGCAGGTCAAGCGTGCCGGCGTGATTGAACTCGCCCAGGTTGAGCAATTGGGACTGCACCACTCCATTCCGGCTCAAGCTATAGACATCGTTGGGCAAGGCTCGGCCACCAGTTCCCGTGGTTGGCACATAGAAGCCAGCGTCATCGACGGTTTGCCCACCCTCAACGGAAGCAAGACGAACCGTGGCACCCGGTTGGTTATCGAACCTGCTGGTTGAGGCCCCGAAGTCAGAAATCGCCACTCGCTTGGTATCTCGCGTTCCGTCGCCGTCCGTGTCAGCAAAGTGACGCAAGACAAGTGCGCCGGAGATATAGGGGGAGCGACGCAATCCCTGCGACCGATTCCAACCAGAAAGCAAGCGATACATTTCACAGAAAAAATATCACCCACGTCTGGAAGTCCTCACTGAATGAGGTGAAGCGGTGCTGCACTCCCGCCGCCACAAAAAGCACATCTCCTGGCTCAAATTCGTACTGTTTCCCTCCTTCTACGAACGTCCCCGTACCACTCACCACAATATACAGCTCATCGTGATCGTGCACCCCCTGCAAGTCGACGCCCTCGGGCTGATACAGCTCAACGGCCGTTGTTGTATTGCGCAATGCCGTGATGAACGGTCCATCAATACGCTCCAAGGCGTTTTGAACATCTTTAAGTGCCAGCCTCGTCATGGAAAACCTCCCTATCATCGCTAAAGATACAATTTTATTATTGTATTCTTTGTATCTTTATTCAATAATTCAATCTCCGTAAAAGGATAATAACGAGGCGCCAGCACAATGTCTCCCCCCTCCACATCGCGACACGCTTGGTCCCTGGTCATTGCGGCGGGCACCGTCATGGGGCTGGCGCTGGGCATTCGCCACGCACAAGGGTTGTTCCTACAGCCAATTTCGCTTGATCGACAGTGGCCGACATCGGCGTTTGCATTTGCCATTGCCACGCAAAACCTGGTATGGGGACTGACCCAGCCGGCCATCGGAATGCTCGCAGACCGGTTCGGTGCGGAAAAGGTCGTGTTTGGGGGCATGGTCCTTTATGGCGCAGGCATGTTCCTGATGGCCGATTCGTACAGCGAAGAAAATTTCGTTTGGTCCAACGTGATTGTTGGCGTCGCTCTGTCCGGAACCGCGTTCGGTACGGTGTTCACCGCGTTAAGTCGACTAGTACCTGCGGACATGCAGGCCTGGACAATGTCCAGCGCGGGTGCCATTGCGGGAGTCATCCAGTTTTGTATTGCTCCGGCAACACAAGTTCTGCTGGATCATTTGCCTTGGACAACAGTCTGCACGGCTTTGGCGATAGTCATGGTGAGCATAGCGCCCGCCGCCCTTTTGATGCAGGGCGCCGGCGCATCACGCTTCAGCGAACCACAAGACTCGTCAATTGGCATCGGTCAAGCGCTTCGGCATCCCAGCTTCTGGCTTCTGAATGTTGGGTTTCTGGCCTGCGGCTTCCAATTGGCATTCATCGCTGCACATCTTCCCTCGTATCTGGTCGAGCGCGGCCTGACCGCCCATCAAGGCGCAACCGCCATTGCATGTATCGCACTGGCAAACGTCTTGGGCATGTATCTGGCCGGCAGAACGATCGGAGTCTTTCGCAGCAAAAACGTGCTGGCAGGCATATATCTGCTGCGCGTCGTCGCCACCTTGATGTTTATGAATGCCCCCATAAGCGCCGCAGGCACCTACCTCTTCGCATTGATTATGGGCCTGACCTGGCTGGCCACGGCACCGCTGACAAACAACATCGTCGTTTCCATGTTTGGCGTTGGTAACATCGGTGCCTTGTTTGGCATCGTCTTCTTCAGTCACCAGCTTGGAAGTTTCCTTGGGGTATGGCTCGGCGGAGAGGTCTACGACATATATCGCTCGTATGCACCGGTGTGGAATATAGCCATCGTGATCGGTCTGCTATCTGCTGCGTTGCACGTCCGTATCAATGATGTGCGCGTGATGCGCGAACCTCAGCTTAAGTCTTGAACTTCGTCATGCAAAATTTCAACGACACCGCTAGCTGGCATGCCCTGGATACGTCGATTCGTGAAGGCAGCCCGCTCGCAACCGCTCCAGAGACCATATCCATTCAATGTGACGACGGCGCAATCCTACGGGGGCATTTCTGGCATTCAAGCATGCCAACCCATGGGTGCGTCATCATCAATTCGGCGACCGGCGTACAGGCCACTTACTATCATAGATACGCGCTCTTTCTTGCAGCCAATGGCTTCAACGTCGTGACGTACGATTACCGAGGCATCGGCCTCTCGCGGCCTCCTGAATTGAAGCGTGTTCAATATAGATGGGGCGACTGGGGCGAGTTTGACTTTGATGCGGTGTTGCGCGAAACGATAGATCGAGGTGCAGGCCCGATCCATGTGGTCGGACACAGCATTGGTGGCGTGCTGCCTGGTCTGACTCGTCGAAGTTCGATTGTGCAGCGAATACTGACCGTGGGAGCACAGTATGCGTGGTGGGGGGATTACACATCGAGCCAACGATTCAAGCTGTTTTGCAAATGGCATGTCGCCATGCCTGCCATCACAGCGCTGTTCGGATACTTCCCTGGCAAGCGCTTAGGGTGGCTTGAAGACCTTCCCGGCGGAGTCGCATACGACTGGAGTTTTCGGCGTAAAAAATTCGAAGACAGCTACCCGTGGCTACGGCGACAATCCATCGTCAATACATTCAATGCTGCGCGGTCGCAGATACTCGCTGTAACGGTTACCGATGACCCCTACGCCCCTCCCAGGGCTGTCCTTCGCACACTGGCCTATTTCAAAGGCGCTGACAGAACGGTGGTTCAGCTGCGTCCTGATCAGTTCGGCGTCAGGCGCATTGGGCACTTCGACCTTTTTCATTCGCGCCATTGCGACGGATTCTGGCGTTCATCGTTGGACTGGCTGCAAACCGGAGTCAACCCATGGCAAGAGAACGTAATAAACAGAATGCCGCCCGCCGACCACTGACCACTGACCACTGACCACTATTGACCATTGACCACAAACAACACACAACTCAGAGCTGACCTCTGCCATCTGCCATCTGGCAACTGGCATCTAACATCTGAAATCTGAAATCTGCCAACTAATTACCCTCAGCCCCAAGGTAGCCTATGAATCCCGCCAGAGAAATATTTGCGGCATCCGCCAGGGCACGTGAAACCGTGTCCAACTATCCGGAACCATTCCACGAGCGTTTCCGAGGCAGAATCAAACGTCCGCTGACCACACACTTCGGCATCAACGATTTTGGCGTCAACCTCACCACCTTGGTTCCCGGTGCTCAATCATCACTTCAGCATCGCCATTCTCACCAAGACGAATTCATCTACGTGCTGGAAGGCGAACTCACACTGATTACCGAGACGACCGAAGCCGTTCTGCGCCCCGGAGTCTGCGTTGGGTTCCCCGCCGGCGGAACAAGTCATCACCTCGAAAACCGCAGCGGTTCAGATGCCACCTATCTGGAAATCGGCAGTCGGAACCCGGCGGACACGGTGAGCTATCCGCAGGATGACCTGGTCGCCATCGCCAAAGACAGCGGCTGGTGTTTTTATCGCAAGAACGGTGTGCCGTATTAATCAGATCGAGATGAATGCATCTACACGATCGTCGCAGCGCTGGAGTCGTTCAAAAGCTCGGCAATAATCGCCAGCCCACGTTGCAAGTCGTCTCTATGTTCCGGTGCCAGAATGCAAAGGCGGACACCACTGGCTTTTCGGCCCTTCAGGGCGGTAGCCTCGGGAGGCGTAACGCGCACGCCTTGCTCCAACGACCTTCTGGCAAGTCGCTCGGCATCCACGGCGGACATCGGCAGCCACAGATGAGGAGCGCCGTGCGGCATGGGTACCGAAGGCAGCTGCAACACCTTTGCCGCCATCTCGGTTCGAGCATGTGCCTCTTTCCGTAGCGCAGATGCCGCAATAACATCAGCACCCAGCTCGATCAATGAGCAGCCAAACTCAAGCGCGGTTGGTGGCGCACCAAAGGCCTCGGCGCGAAGCATCTTCGTGATTGAAATCATTCGATCGCCTGGCGGTATCAGCACGCCTACTCGCGCCAAAGGCGTCAAACACTTTGAAAGGCTGGTCAGGAAATACACCTGTTGCGGAGCAAGTTCTTTGTATGTGAGGCGCCCCTTGCCCGCATGAACGCTATAAATATCATCTTCGATGATACGGGCATCATGTCGCAGGCAGACCTGGAGTATCTGCCTGCGGCGGGTCTCGCCGACCTCGAATCCCATGGGGTTCTGACAAACCGGGACGGTGTACACCGCCCGACAGCCCGTTTCGGCCAACGCTTTGTCCAGAGCGTCGGGAGTCATGCCTTCTTCATCATGATCGACCGGCACCAACTCCAAACACAGATGATTCGCCGCCACAATGGCACCCGAGAACGTCGGTGCTTCACATGCTATGAGAGACGACACCTTCTTTACATCCGAGAACGCCATGTGGATGGCTTGCTGCGCGCCCACGCATAAGACCAAGTCGTCGGGATCGGTATCCACACGAGTTCTGGTGAGCCACTCGGCCATCACGGAACGCTGCGAAAAGGTACCCTTCAAGTCGTACAGTCCACCACTTGGAATCTTTAGCACGTTTCGCGCAGATCGTTCTGCGGCAGCAACAAACATGTCTTCGTCGACATACAGCGGCGGCACACTCAGGCTAAGATCCACTTCGCCGGTAGAGGGCGATGAAGGGCGCTTCGCGTTGACGAAAGTGCCCCGCCCTACCTCGCCGCGAACAATGCCCCGATCGCTGAGATAGTCTATCGCCTTCGTAACTGTTCCTATGGCTACCCCCGCCTGCTGAGCAATGACGCGGTGCGGCGGCAGACGGTCACCGGCCTTGAATTGGCCCGCTTCGATCAAAACGTTAATGGCCTGCGCCAGCCTTTCATGCAAAGGCGCGTCCGAGTCAGTCAGCGTCAAATTAAACTTAACCATGCCCAGGCCTGATGTTCGCTCTTAGCTATCGATAGCGGCGCCTTCATGTCAATTCAAGGCGAAGAAGTATCGATTGTATCGCTCGCGTCTTCAAAAGTCGGCATCGAGTTTCCCATGCCAAAAGAAGGGACACGGTACCAGGCATAAAAAAAACCTGGAGCCGGGAAATTACCGGGTCCAGGCCTGCTGACGGCAGGGTGACTAGGCAATCACAGCTTGCCGTTGCTCTACCTGCTGTCGAGCCAGATTGTCCATCATTCGGCGCACGCGCACCAGGCCTACGTCGTGTTGATACAAGTTCTCTTGCTCGCGAGCATCGCGCGGCATGGTTTCCAGGACTATGCGATCTTGCTCCAGCACATCCCAGTGAAGACCCTCCAGGCGATTTCGATATAGAAAACGCCAGATGTTTCGATGCAGTCCGGACGCCTTGCGGATGCGCCAGAAATACACCTGGCACCGTTGTTCATCCACAGGAGTGACGAAACCAACAATGGTAAATTCACCGCCGCCGAATTTCTTCTGATAAGGTACGGCAAGCCTGAGCCAGATCGTGGCTGTCATACCGAACTCCACCCAATCGAAGTTGACTCCACGCTGTCCTGTTTTTTCGAACACCAAGCCCGTATCGGTTGGCCTCAAGATCATCTCTGCACGCGTGTCGCCCTGAGCCATCGAATGCGAAGACGCATGCAGATACCTGCCGTGCATGAGGTCCATGACGTTATCAATGGCGTATCGATAGTTGCAGTCCCAGTTCTGCATGCAAAGGAATCCCGAGTACTCGTCCGACGTCATCTCCTCGGGAAGCGTAAACGCAGTCGCCGGTGTCTGCAAATCATTGCCGAACCATAAGAAAACAGCGCCATTGGATTCAACCGCGGGATAAGACCTTACGCACTTCTTTCCCTTCAAGGCACACGACTTCATGGCCGGGACATCTTCCACCACCCCCTCGCCGTTCACCTCGACCCCGTGGTACCAGCAAGCCACCCGGTCACCCAGATTCCAACCCAGGGAAAGACGCGCTCCCCTGTGCGGACAGCGGTCTTCTGTCGCCCTGATAGTTCCGTCGCGGTCGCGCCACAAAACGATCTCTTCACAGAGTCGCGTAATACCGATCGGGGTCTCCTGCACCATGTAACTGGGAACAACGGGGTACCAAAAATTTCGGAGTCCTCTTTCGACCAAGGTGCCGGCCTGGGCGGAAATGTCTTTATCCATGGGGATTTTGCTCCATCGAGAAAAGGGGCCGCGCCCCTTATCGCTTACTCGGGAATAAATTCGTTGGTGTACAGCTCGTTGACCGGACTGGCGTTATTGACGATGCCCTCTTTGACGTAAAAGTCTTGCAAGGCGCTCAGGCGGGCTTCGTCAATTTTGCCCAGCGGGTTCTGTCCGCTATAGATAAGGTCGTTATAAAGTTTGAACACCCGAAGGATGTAATCGTTCTTGCCCTGGTAAGCCGGCACGGCACTGATGTAATCGGCAGCGGCAGACTCAGGGTCTTCAACAATCGCTTTAAGGCCCTTTAATGTGGCCCTCACGAAGCTGCGGACAAGCTCGGGCTCTTCCTGGATGGTTTTGTCGGACACCAGAATCGCCTGCGCCATGCTCTTGAAGTATTTGTCGGCAGGGATGATTTCCACATCGACGCCCGCCATTTCGGCACTGATGCTCCACTCTGGTATCGAGGCCAGGGCCGGAATCTTTTTGTCAGCAAAGAGTTTCCAGACGGCTGGCCCCGACGCCTGAATATCCACGCTGGACTTGTCGAGTCCGTTGGCCTTCAGCATTCCCAACAAGGCGTAGTAGGTGGTGTCCGAATAGGACATCGCACCTATGGTCTTGCCCTTTAATTGCTCTATCTTCTGCACACCATCGCCTTTATCCATGGCCAGGTGCATGAACGACTTTCCGCCCAGCACCGCTACCGCCTTTATCGGTATTCCGTTCGACCTCACGATGATCGGCGTGTCGCCCACGCCCCCGCCAAATGGTGCGTTCCCCGCACCCACCTGCTTGGCCACGTCTGCTCCGCCTTTGGCCGTGACGAAATTTACGTTCAGCCCTTCGTCCTTGTAATAGCCCCTTTGCTGAGCCACGATCCATGGCGCAAAAGCAGGCAGAGATGGCGGCGCGGGCAAAAGATACGTTACGCTGCGGGCCTCGTCAGCGTATCCCTTTGCCGAACCAAACGCCAGCGCCATGCCGGCGACGATCAGGCCAATAGTTTTGAATCCCTTCATAGCTTTCTCCTGGAAGTACCCTTGAGTTGATTTCATTGACCAAGCATCGCCATTTCTGACGTCAAGCTTTCTATATCCCAACGTTGTCCGGACGCAGTTCGGTGGCCCGCCTCGTTCAAGCCGTGCACAATCTCCTCGGCTGTTGACGCACCCTTTTCAAATACCTGTACAAGCGCATCGGCCAACCGATTCTCATAATCAGTAGGTGCCGCCGCCCGAGTCTGCCAGCGCAAGTTCTCTCCCTTGCCCGGCACCTCGATATAACCGTGACCTCCGCCATATTTCGCGCCTACACCATCTCTGGGTTGCAAGTAAGGGTTAAACGGCACGGTCATGTTCAGC
>JAJUGB010000128.1 GCA_029268595.1 Alcaligenaceae bacterium
CGGATGCGCCTTGCTCGGAAGCCGCTCAATCTGATCTGCAAGGCCTAGTTCATGCGCGACCACCAGGCATTTCCGCACGAAAGGGGACGACGGCGAGAAGTAAATTTTCATTTGTGTTGCTCCTGATTATCGTTGTTCGAGGCCGTTTTCTGGGTGCCAACGGAGAAACTTGTCACGAGGCTGCGGGAAGCTTGCCGGCGATGTATTGTGCAGCCACCCATCCAAAAGTCAGACCCGGCCCTAGCGTAATACCCGAACCAGGGTAGGCCCCGCCCATGATGGATTGCATATCGTTGCCAACCACAAAGAGTCCTTTAATGGGCTCGTCCTTGTCGTTTAGCGCCTGCGCGAAAGGGTTGGTCTTAATGCCGCAAGCGGTGCCAATATCACCTGCCACCACTTCTACGGCGTAAAACGGAGCGTGGCGAAGGTGAGCAAGGCAGGGGTTCGGTTTTTGAGACGGGTCTCCGAGATTGCGGTTGTATGCCGTACTTCCCTTGCCGAAGTCCGCGTCATGTCCGCTAGCGACCAGTTTGTTGTATCGCTCAACGGTGGCTTCTAAGCGCTGCGGGTCGACATTTATTTGCCGGGCCAACTTTTCTAGGGTAGGGGCCTGCTTCAAATAGCCGCTCTTGATTAGCTTACCGCGTGGGCGCCCCCCTGGTAGGGCGAGCCCTAAGCCCCATTTTTCAATGAAGGGACTGTCGCACAACAGGTAAGCGGGCAAGTTCCGAACCCCATCGGATTCCTGATACATAGCCAGTACGAACTCATGATAGGACGTCGCCTCGTTGACGAACCGTTCGCCATGCCGGTTCACTGCTATCAGCCCTGGCTTAGCTCTGTCCCAAACAAGATGGGGGTAGCGTACGGCATTCCCAAAACCGTCATTAAAGAGTGAAACCGGGGCCCAGAAAGCCGGTGAAGTGTGACCTGCGCCCATGACGGCCCCTGCCGAAATCGCCATTAGTATTCCGTCGCCCTCATTACTCGTTGGGGCCATAGACCATGGGCCCGTCGGCTCTGGGTAATGCTGCTCGCGTAGTTTTTTGTTCCATGGAAACCCGCCGGTAGCCACGATCACTGCCTTTCGTGCCTGGATCCTGACCTTTTCGCCGTTTATGGTGGCTTCGACCCCCTCCACTTCACCGTTTTCGTTCTGACAAAGGCTATTCACCTGCGCTGACAGGCGATAAGCAACTCCCTGATTGCGTAAGCAATGAAACAGGCCCGCAGCCAACGCATTTCCAAGCAGTAGGCGGGTGCCGCGGTGGTATCCGCACAAGCGGTCTACAAAGTAACGCGCCACCAGGCGCGCGCTGTGCTGAAAAGCAGCCCAGGACTTGCCTGCATTCAAAAGTTGATAGACGTCGGTGACATTTACCATCATGCCACCCAACACGACGAACTCTTTTATCGGATCCTTGAGTTCGCGCAGGGCGGCGCGTCCCAACTTGCGACCATCGAATGCTGCGGGTTCCATCGCTCGCCCGCCGTGCGCAGCGCTGGGCAGTTCAGAGTAATAGTCGGGGGAGTATGTGCGTGCACTAAGAGATAGGGCGCCCCGCTCGCTCAGATAGCGCAGCATAATAGGCCCGAATTTCAGAAACGCTGCCTTCATTGCGTCAGGCGAGGCCGCGCCGACCGTCTGTTGCAAGTATTCCCACACGCGCTCATAGGTATCCGGATGTCCGGCGGCTGCGGCGCCATCGTTCAGTGGAAGCCATACCGCGCCACCCGATACTGCCGTGGATCCGCCGATCTTATGGGTTTTTTCGAGCACCAGGACTTGTAAGCCTTCAAAGTGGGCCGTTAGCGCCGCGGACAGCCCGCTGGCGCCTGAACCCACTACGAGCACATCAACTGACTCGTCCCATTCCTTATCGCCTGCCATCATCCTGCTCCTAGCCCGCCCAGCGATTTACCTCCATCCACGAGTAATACCTGTCCGGTAATGAATGACATCTTTGGGGCGGCCAGGAAAGAAACGGCATTGGCAATGTCTTCCGGTCGGCCCGCTTCACCCGTCGGCTGAAGTGCCAACTGCGCCTGCAATCGTTCGGGCGACAATGCACGCAACATTGGCGTGTCGACCAACCCCGGCGCTACAGCATTCACAAGAATGCCCTGTGCTGCCAGCTCAATGGCAGAAGCTCTCGTGTATCCCACCAGCGCGGCTTTCGCGGCCACGTAGTGAGCATGGTTTCGCGCCCCAAGATATGCCCGCGATGCGATGTTTACAATCTTGCCGCCGTGCGGCATAAGCGGGGCGACACGGCGTGTCAGTTCGGCCACCGCGATCAGGTTCAATTCATACATGCGGCGAAAATCGTCTGGAACGAGATTCAGCAGGCCGGATTCATCAAACAAGCCGGCGTTGTTTACCAAGGCAGCAACCTCAGTCCAGCGGCCCACAAGATCATCAAGTTCGTCCCCTGAAGTCAGATCGCAGACATGGGTTTCGAAGTTGCGTATCCCTTGGGACCGCAATTGCGTAGCCAAGGATTCCAGTTGCTCGCGATCTCTGTCGACGATCGCCACATGAAAACCGTCAGATGCCAGGCGCCGCACAATGGCTTTGCCTATACCGCCTGCTCCGCCCGTCACCACTCCTAATGAAGTCATAGTCGCGCACGCTCAAAATCCAAGATAAGCCCGTTGCACACCTTCGTCATCGCTAAGCTGTTCGGACGGCCCTTCCATGACGATTTCCCCGTTTTCCAAGATATATGCATACTCAGATACGGATAAAGCGATCTTCACATTCTGTTCTACCAGCAATACCGTGATACCTTCTTCCTCGTTAAGCATCTTGATCGCTTCAAAAATCTGCTGAATTACGAGCGGCGCCAACCCCATAGAGGGTTCATCAAGCAGCATCACCCGCGGTTTGGCCATCAATGCCCGGGCCGTTGCCAGCATCTGTTGCTCGCCACCGGACAAGGTGGCAGCCTTTTGCTGATAGCGTTCTTTGAGGCGCGGGAACATGGTCAGCACCCGCTCGGTGTCACTCGCTACGCTCGCTCGATCGCGTCGCTGATAGGCGCCCATTTCAAGGTTTTCCTTGACCGACATATCGCGGAAGACTTCTCGGCCTTCTGGAATCTGCACCACGCCTCTGCGTACGATCTCATCCGTTTCAAGAAGATGTAGATTCGCGCCTTCGTAGTGAACTGTGCCCTGTTTGGGGCGCACCAAGCCGGAGATAACGTTTAGCGTTGTCGTTTTGCCTGCGCCATTGGCACCTAAAAGTGCAATGATGCCGCCCTCTGGAACTTTAATTGATACATTTTCCAGGGCGGAGATATTTCCGTATGCGGCTGAGATGCCCCGTAGTTCGAGCAACGGTCCGCTCATTCCATGTCCCCCTTGCCCAGATATGCTTCGATGACACGTGGGTCGGATCGCACTTCTGCAGGGTTGCCTTCTGCGATTTTTTCCCCGAATGACATGACGGTAATTCTCTGGGAGATTGCCATCACCAGTTGCATCACGTGCTCAACTAGTAATACTGTTACGCCGTCCTCGTTCGCCAGCTCATTCAGAATCGCATCGAGTTTGTCAATTTCCCGGTTTCGTAACCCGGCCGCGGGTTCATCCAGCAAGAGCAGGCTGGGGCGGACGGCCAAGGCGCGCGAGAGCTCGAGCATCTTCTGCCGCCCAAAATCGAGATCAATGGCGCGGTGGTGGCGAAAATCGATTAATCCCACCCTTTCGAGCAATTGCTCCACAAACTCGACAACTTGAGCCTGGGGCTGCCGCAATAGCGCACCCCAGTTACTCGCACTTTCAGCATAGGTGCCAAGGATTACGTTTTCAAGCACGCTCAGCTCATTAAACAGCTCCAGATTTTGGAAGCTGCGGGCGATGCCCAGTTTCGCTATCTGTGAGCTCTTGTGTCGGGTGATGTCCTGCCCATTGAAGTAGATGCTTCCGGCTGTGGGGTTGTAGTACCGGGAAATGCAATTGAAAGTGGTGGATTTGCCGGCACCGTTAGGGCCGATCAGCGCATGGATCGTGCCTTTGCGAACATCGAAAGACAGATCATTTACCGCCATCAGCCCACCGAACTGTATGGTCAACCCCCGCACTGACAACAGGATATCTGCACTCATGTCTGTTTCTGCCCCGCCGTATCAATGCCTCGCACAGAAGTGGGAATGGGGATCTTCCGTACGCCTAGCAGCCCCTTTGGAAGGAACATCATGAACAACACGAGTATCGAACCGTAGATCACTTCTTGGAAGGAAAGCACCTGACGGAGCAGTTCGGAAATCAGCCCGAAGATGACTGCACCGGCAATGGCCCCCCGCACCGAGCCAATGCCGCCTACCACCACCATGATCAACACCAGAATCATGGCTTGAAAGCCGAGACTATCTGGATGAATGAAGGAAGAGAAGGTTGTAAACAGTGCGCCTGCCAAGCCGGCGTATGCCGCCGAAAACATGAACGCGATGCGCTTCAGCATATTGACATCGATGCCGACCGCAGACGCGGCAACGTCGCTTTCTCTGACTGCTCTGAATGCGGAACCTAATCTGGACTGGGACAGGTAAATAGTCAGTGCAACAACCAGCAGGGTGAGGACGGCGACGAAGGGATACGCCTCAGTATCCGTCGACATGGTGTAGCCAAAGAATTGCACGGGCGTCAGACGGTAGCCGTTGGAACCATTCGTTACCTGCGTCCAGTTTAGGAATACCCATTGCATGGCCTCACCGAACGCAAACGTCGAAAGCGCCAGATAGATATCACGCATGCGAATCGCCAGCGTTCCCAGCAAGAATCCCAGCACACCGCAAAGCAGTGCAGATGCCGCCAGCAGCAGCACAGCATTGAGGCCAAAAATATTATTTAGAATGCCGGAGGTGTATATGCCTATCCCGTAGAAGGCGATATGAGAGAGCGCAAATTGGCCCGTCTCGCCCAACACAATATGCAGCCCCAGCGACAGCACGACATACACCATTAACAGATTCGCGATGAACAGCACATACCCACTGGCGAACGTGGGAAGTAAGACAAGCGTCAGGATCGCCGCTACTAAGAGCCCTATGTCGAGCTTTTTCATACTTTTTTAACCTGTAACTTGCCGCCGAACAGGCCCTGCGGCCGGAAGATCAGAACAATCATGATGGCGAGAAAGGGAGCGACCACAATGGCATTGGTAGAGACGAAGAGCCCCACTAGGTTTTCGGCTATGCCAATGAGAAAACCGCCGACGACGGCCCCTGGAATACTGGAAATCCCACCGACAATGGCTGCGGCAAACGCAAGGATGGCGATATGGCCGATGTCGGGTGTGATTAAGATTTTCGGCATAATGAGCAAGGCGGAAACTGCGGACACCAGCCCCGCCAAGGCCCAGACCGCCATCCGTACTCGTTTGAGATTGACGCCTACCAACTGTGCCGCGCGAGGGTTCATTCCTACGGCACGCATGGCTTTACCGATGCGCGTGTAGGTAAACATGAAGTACAGCATTAGCATAGTGGCGACCGCCACCATGAAAATGACGATATCAAGCTGGGTAAGGTAGGCGTCGCCGATGATCACCACATTGGTAGGGATCGGCGATGGTAGCGAGCGTGGAGCATCTCCCAGCCCTGTCTGGCGAACAAACCCTTTTAGTATGTAGGCCAAACCCAGGGTGGCAATTACCATCTGTACCGCCACGCCTTTGGAGCGGATCACTTTTTCAAGCACGACTTGCTCAAAAACCACCGTAATAAGGGCCACCGCCAGTAGTGTCAGCGGAATAACTAACCAATATGGCCATTCCATGACGATTAACAGAAACAAGGCGACGTAACCGCCCACCATGAATATTTCGCCTTGGGCGAAATTGGGTACGTCGGTGGTTTTGAAGACGGTGACCACTGCCACCGCAAGCAGCGCATAAATGCTGCCGGCGACTAATCCCGACAACACGCCTTGCTGAAGAAAGAGCCAGATGTCGCTGATGCTCATACCTACTTTCCAGGAAATTCACGCCACCCATGTGCACCATGCAAAGGGTGGCGTTGGCGCCGTTAATTGGACGGCTTGTATTCCCACACGCTCCTGAAAGCACCGGGAACAAGGGTCTTGTTCGTGCCATCAAATTTGATGTAGATGGCGGACTTGAGCGCAGCGTGCTCGTTCGGAGAAAACTGCACCGGAGCCGCCATGATCCCCGTTTCCAGAGTCATGTTTTCGAGAACGCTCAGCACTTTCTCGCGCGTTGGTTCGGGACCTGCGTCCTTCAGCGCCTGCACGACGGTCATGGCCGATGACAGCCCGTACGGCATGTAGCTTTGCGGATGACCCGGCTTCGCAGCCAAGTCGGGGTAGTACTCACGGTACATGTCGTACACCCACGCCAGAGAAGGGTCAGTAGGCAGAGCCTTCAATACATCCTGGATGTAGAAATTTTGCAAAGCGGCTGCTCCGCCAACGTTCTCCACCAACTGGGTTAGGTCGGCAGTACCCGTAACCGTTAGGACAATAGGCTTGTCGAAACCCAGTTCCCGCGCCTTTCTGATTATGAGTGCCGCAGGGCGGGCGTAAGTCGTAAGGATGAGCGCGTCGGGGTTGGCGGCACGGATTTTCAGCATCGGCGCCGTGACGTCGTTGATATTGGGATTAATAGACTGCACGTTCAGCGTAACGTCGCCCAGATGTTCGGCTTGTGTCTGCGCGGCAGTCAGGTTCCAAGTACCGTATGCGTCATCGTGGTTGATGTAGCCGATTTTCTTGGCCTTGAGGTGTTCGGCGACAAACTGCACGGCAGAGCCGCCCAGAGCGTGCTGCGAAATTGAGAATGCCCCGTAGATGTAGCGGGATGGGGGATAAAGCGCGCCGTCGCCCGATGCGTTAAGCATCAAGTGGGGTACCTTAGCTCGTTCAATGTATTCGCGTGCACCGACAACCGCAGCCGAGCATGACCCACCGTTGAGCAGAAAAACCTGTTCCTGTTCGACCAATTTCTTCACTGCAGCCAGCAGGTCATTGGCATTACAGCGAGTGTCCTCGACTACGACTTCAATCTTGCGACCATGGATGCCGCCTTCTTTGTTGACCTTGTCATACCACATCCTGGCAGCGTTCACGACGTCGAAACCATAGGCCATGCCTGGCCCCGATAAAGGGGAGAACAAACCGATTTTGATCGTGTCAGCCGTGATGCCCGGCTCAGAGTTGGTCTGAGCCAATGGTGCAGAAACGAGTGTGGTCATGGCTACCGCGGCAGCCAAGCGACTCAATACTTTCATGTCTCACTCCCTTTTAATCGTTATGCTTCAGATTTTTTTCTGACGCCTACTGCATGCGGTAGCCGCCATTTACGTCAATGACGCTACCGGTGATATAGCCCGCTTCTCGCGAGGCAAGAAAATCCACCGATACTGCAACGTCATCCGCCGTACCAATGCGTCCAAGTGGAATATTGGCTGCGGCGGCGTCCATATTGCCGCTGCTTCTTACCGTGTTGCGCAGCATCTCCGTGTCGATCAGTCCCGGCGATACGCTGTTTTCGGTGATGCCCATATCTGCGACTTCTCGGGCAAGTGCTTTGGTGAAACCCATCACGGCCGCTTTCGCGGCAATGTAAGACGCACTGGAGCGGTAGCCGCCCAATTGGGCGGCCACTGAACCGAATGTAATGAAGCGGCCATCACCAACCGGGCGGCGCTCACGCAGATTGATGTACTCGCGGGCACATAAAAATACGCCCTTGGTGTTGACCTCAAAGGTTTTTTCCCATAGGTCAAGAGTGGTGTGTTTAATTAGTGGGCGATCACCGTTGTCCTCGAAAAGCAGCAGGCCCGCCGCCACGACCACGACCCGAATGGGGCCAATGTTCGTTTCGATGTTCGTAAACGCCCGGGAGACTTCAGACTCCGAGCTGACGTCGAACCCCATGAAGTGATGCCCCCCCTCCAGACCTTCTATCGCCTTGCGTGCCCGCTCTCCATCGATGTCGCACGACACCACCTCATGCCCGCTGGCGGACAGCCTCCTGCACACCGCTGCCCCTATTCCGCCGCCTGCGCCAACCACTACAGCAATATTCTTGTTAAGTTCTGACACCACCACCCTCGTGTATACAAAGTTGCGGAAAGCTCGGGAAAATATCAAGCGTTCTTGATAGATATTAAGATTATGGATACATGAATGCCTGATAAACACTAGAATAAACCCGTAATATGGGAGGGCGGTACTAGTATTTGAGCGTTCATGTATACAATTCGTTCATGGACACACTTTCGCAAGCGGTGACCAGACGCATCCGGCACTGGGTGTTGCAAGGGAAGTTCAAACCCGGAGAGCGCCTGGAAGAAATCCCACTCACTAAACTCCTCAATGTTTCTCGCACGCCGGTGCGTGCCGCATTAGCGACCTTGGGCAATGAAGGATTGCTAGAACACCAGCCCAAGCGCGGCTACACAGTACGCGTGTATTCCTACGATGAGATCTTGGGTGCCTATGAAGTACGGTCTGTGCTTGAGGGCCTAGCATGTCGGAAAGCTGCACAGAACGGGCTATCAGAATCAACGTTGCGGCAGCTGCGCGCGTATTTGAAGGCAGCGGACGTCATCCTGGCATGTGGCGAACTGCGTCCCGAGGACCTTGCTCCGTATCAGGAAATCAATGTGGGTATACATGAATGCATCATAGAAGCCGCGGGCAACTCGTGGGTGAAGCGGTTTGCGACCCAAGCGCAGACCACACCCTTCGCGTCAGATCGCATCATGTTGTGGGACGATTACGAGATTATCTATCGCTCGCACGGGGATCACCACCGCATTGTGGATGCACTGGAAGCGCGAGACGCCCCGCGCGCAGAGGACCTCATGCGCGAGCACGTGTATTACGCTGGGATACTGCTGACGCAGAACTACAAGCGACTGACAGAGACGATGGAGGGAGGGTGATCGCGTCTTAAATTAGCGATCGGATGAGAACAATTCCGCTGAGCAATCCCAGCAATGCTAATCCTACCGAAGCCATGACATATGCGGCCGCCGAGACCCATTCACCCCGCTCATAGAGAGCGACGGCATCAAGCGAGAACGCTGAAAAAGTGGTGAAACCGCCCAGTACGCCCGTTGTAAGGAAGAGGCGCGGCTCTACATCATAAAAGGGGGACGGTCGACATTCACTAGACTTGTTTTTGCGAAGAACTCGTCTAACGGAAGCAATGCCGATGTCCCCAATCGATTTTATCCTAGGGATTCCTGGGCTGGTGGTCCAAGAAGTAAAGCGA
>JAJUGB010000129.1 GCA_029268595.1 Alcaligenaceae bacterium
TGAAAAACAGCAAGGCTTCGGAATTTTTTGGCGGAGCGGACGGGACTCGAACCCGCGACCCCCGGCGTGACAGGCCGGTATTCTAACCAACTGAACTACCGCTCCGCAGCGGCATATAACCATAGTTACGTGGTTGGCGTCCCCTAGGGGATTCGAACCCCTGTACCCACCGTGAAAGGGTGGTGTCCTAGGCCTCTAGACGAAGGGGACCCGGACAAAACAAGCAGAGAAGTTTAGCAATAAAAAAACAACTTTGCAACTACATCAACTGCTTCTTTGTTAGACTTGGTGGAGGTAAGCGGGATCGAACCGCTGACCTCTTGCATGCCATGCAAGCGCTCTCCCAGCTGAGCTATACCCCCGTTGCCGTTGGTGTCTAGCAAAGAAATGAAATTATGCACGAGTTTTTTGTCGCGTGCAACTGGGAACGGGCCAATGGCCCTAAAAATCCCAGCTTTTTTGTAACTAAACATTTCGTTTGACTGCGCTGAGGCATCTTAGCGCTTCAGGATCGCCTTAAATTTGATGCGTGGGTGCTGCGGGCGTCCCCGCCCTCAGCGCTTCATTCTGCCTGTATTTCGACGCGCAGCGAACAGCGCTTCACTCTGCCTCTGGTAGGGCGGCTGGCCCTAACAGCGATTTAATCCGCGCTACGCCGGCGAAGCATGATTACCCCGGCCAACAGCAACAGCACCGATACCACCGTCACTGGCAGATTTCCCCACCGCACATAAGGGGTCAGGCCAGTGGTGCCCTGGATTTCCACATCTAGAACGCCCAGGCTATGCTCGGGCAGTGCGGCCCGCACGTTTCCAAGGGGGTCGATAGCCGCGGTCACCCCCGTATTGGTGGCCCTTAACATGGGTCGCGCCGTTTCCAATGCACGCATACGAGAGATTTGTAGGTGCTGGCGCAAAGCCCAAGACCGGCCAAACCATCCAAGATTGCTCATGTTCACAAGCAACGAGGCGCCTGGTGCTCCATCGCGACCTGCCCGCACTGCGCGGATAATTTCTTCTCCGAACACGTCCTCGTAGCAAATATTTGGAGCTATGCCCTGGTCGAGCAAGGAGAACGGATCTTGTCGTGTCGGGCCCCGGTCGAAGTCGCCCAAAGGGATCTGAAGCGCGTCTACAAACCAGCGGAAACCCGGCGGCACGAATTCGCCAAACGGTACCAGATGGTGTTTGTCATAGCGATGCGACACTGCTCCTGCCACCAGACTGTCTATGGGAGTGTCCCCGCTTATGGCAATGGCGCTATTGGTATAGCGATCTTGTCCCGTGGTCGCGTCATGTAAAGGCACGCCCATCAAAATGGTGGCCTCTTGCTTTTGAGCAATGTCGCGCCACTGCGCCCACACCTCGGGCGGGTAACGGTTTTGAAACAGCGTCATGACGGTTTCGGGAAGCACGATCAGTTGCGGGCCGGCTCCTTCTTCCTTGGGCGGCAGGGCGGCCAGACGCATATAGGTGTCCATGCCCTGTTTCATGAGCTGAGGATCGAATTTCTCGGACTGCGGAATGTTTCCCTGAGCCAAGCGGACAATAAAGGGCTCGCCATACGAAGATGCCCAGGCAACATGTCGAAGCGCAATACCTGCCAAGGCCAGGACGATGGCGCCAGCCACAGCGGTAGCGGCCTGAGCTTCGTTGTGGCCTGCACGGCGCGCGTGCATCAGCAAGGCCACGCCGGCGCTGGCAAAAGCCGCCAGCCACGCCAAGCCATAAACGCCGAACACAGGCGCCCAGCCGACCAGCATGCCCTCCACATGGGCATAACCGATGTTCAGCCAAGGAAAGCCGGTAAATAGCGTACCGCGCAACCATTCCAACAGGGTCCAGGAGGAGGCCCAGACAGCGGCGGCCAGCCATTGCCCTTGATACCCCGAGGCGCGCGGCCCGGCTCCCAGGGCATGGCTAAGTGCGAGCGCCGCCGCCGGAAACAAGGCCAGCCCGGCGGCCAGAACGATGACCGCCAGGACGGCGAGAGGCGACGCCAGTCCGCCGTAATAGTGCAGACTGATGAATATCCAGTACAGTCCTACCCCGAAGGTGGTCAAGCCGAACAAAAAGCCACTGGCTGCCGCCGTCCCTCGGCTGGGCGCTTGGAACCCGACATACGCCAGGCCCACCAGACAAGCCAGCTGTACAAAGGGCAAGAGGAAGTTGGGAAGTGGCGCGGGGGCAAAGGCCAGTGCATTGGCCGCACCCAAGGCGAGTAAGGCCGCTACGCGCTTGCGCGTCAAAAAATGTGTGTTCAATATCTATCCGGCGTTATTGCCTGGCTCGAGCGCATTGGGCTCGCTATGTTGGATATGTAGCCACAACACGCGCTTGTTATCGGCTCCGACGACCGTCAAATTAAGTCCATCGAAGGTGAGGGAGTCACCGCGGCGCGGGATGCGTCCCAGCTCAGCGGTGAACCACCCACCTAAAGTGTCGTAATCATCGTCGGGAATGTTCGTGTTGAACGCGTCGTTGAACACGTCGATGTCGGTGATGCCCATTGCACGCCAGCTATTGGTGCCGGTCTGAAAGATGGTCTTCTCGGCATCTTCATCGTATTCATCTTCGATGTCGCCGACGATTTGCTCCAACACGTCTTCCATGGTGACCAAGCCGGAGGTTCCCCCGTGCTCGTCAATGACAATGGCCAGGTGATTGCGGCTACTGCGAAAGTCGTGCAACAAGACATTCAGGCGCTTGGTTTCGGGGATGAAGACGGCGGGGCGCACGAGTGGGCGGATGTCGACGTTGGGTTTAGTGACGCACAGCAAGAGATCTTTAGCGAGCAATATACCCACAATATTGTCGCGGTCGTTTTCGTAAACTGGAAAGCGTGAGTGGCCGGCTTCGATGATTTCAGGCACCAGCTCGGCCAAAGGCTTGGAAATGTCCAGCATGTCGATACGCGACCGGGGGACCATAATATCGGCGGCAGTCATGTCGCCGACTTCCAAGGCACCGGAAATCATCGCATAGGCATCGCCGTCCAGCACGTTGCGATCATGTGCTGCTTCAAGCACAGCTTTAATATCTTCGCGGTCTTCGGGTTCGGGCCGAACCAGGGCGGCAATTTTGGCAAACAGGGATTTTGAAGGGGCTTTCGCCGATCGAGGTTCAGGGTCGGGAGAGTGAGTGTCTGACATTGTCCACAGGACTGGTTGCAGGAGCTTTTAGCATAACCGAAAACATTCGGCCGGTTGATGCAGTAACACGGTTTGACGCTAAGTTGGAGCGTGGCTGTAATCTTGATAAGGGTCCGCAATACCCAGAGTGTTGAGAATGTGTTTTTCCAGGGTTTCCATCTCGAGCGCCTCGGCATCATTCAGGTGGTCGTGACCCAGGGCGTGCAGGACACCGTGAACGACCAGATGGGCCGCGTGGTCGTGTAGGGTCTTTGCCTGCTCGCGCGCTTCGCGTTCAAGTACCGGCACGCACAGCACCAGATCAGCGCTGACCGTGCCTTCCTGGTCGAGACCATATTCAAAGGTCAATACATTAGTAGCGTAGTCGCGCTGCCTATATGCGTTATTGAGCGCGCGGCCCTCTTCGTCATCGACCAGACGAAGCGTGAGGACGGCGGCGCGTAGTTCTTTATGCTGTTGGGCAGCGGCATCCAGGCTGCGCTGCACCCAGCGCCGTAAACGCCATCGAGGCAGTTGCGGAACGGGCTGACCGTACTGAACGGCCAGGGCCAGGTTAATGCCCACGTGTTCCTGCCTTTTCATAGGCGTCGACGATACGTGCTACGAGTGGATGGCGCACCACATCGCGGCTGGTAAAGCGCGTGGTGGCGATGCCTTGGACGTCTTCCAATACGTCTAGTGCATTGACCAGGCCGCTAAGCTGACCCTTGGGCAGGTCGACTTGAGAGGGGTCGCCATTGATGACGGCTTTACTGCCAAACCCAATGCGGGTAAGAAACATCTTCATCTGCTCGGGCGTGGTGTTTTGCGCTTCATCCAGAATGACAAAGGCATGATTGAGCGTACGACCCCGCATATAGGCCAGCGGAGCAATCTCTATGGTCTGTTTCTCGAACAGGCGCTGCACCTTTTCGAAGCCCATGAGGTCATAGAGAGCATCATATAAAGGGCGCAAATAGGGATCGACCTTCTGCACGAGGTCGCCCGGCAAAAAACCCAGCCGTTCGCCCGCTTCCACGGCAGGGCGGGTGAGTACCAGCCGCTGCACCGAGTCGCGCTCGAGCGCGTCGATGGCGCAAGCCACCGCCAACCACGTTTTGCCAGTTCCGGCCGGACCCACCCCGAAGGTGATGTCGTGCTTGAGGATCTGGTTTAAGTAGTCGCGCTGGCGGGGCGTGCGTGGCCGCAGGTCGCTACGGCGGGTTCGAAGGGCTATGTCGCCACTGTGGTCGTCTACCGGAGGCAGTTCGGGCAGCGGCTCAAGATGGCCGTCATCCTGCTGGGAGGCCGGACGCCCCGCACCCAATTCCACCAGACCCAATTGGATGTCATCGATGGACAGCGCCTTGTGCTGGGCCCTTCGGTTAAAAAAGTCCAGCGCTTTGCTTGCAGCCTCTGCACGTTCGCCGGTGATGGTTACGCGATTGCCTCGTCGCTGAAGCGATACGTTCCAACCGTCTGCAATCTGTCGCAAGTTTTCGTCCAGTGGCCCAAGCAGGTTCGCCAAGTGTGCGTTGTCGCCTTCCAAGGTAACCACAATGGGCTTGCCGGATCTATTCATGCGTGCTGTTCCTCGTCCTTGATGACAATTTCACCCCTCAGGGTGTTGGGATTTGCCTGAACAATGCGAACGTCAACCATCTGCCCAATCAGCCGCGCCGGCGCCGGGAAGTTCACAATACGGTTGTTTTCCGTACGGCCCATGAGCTCCGACGCGTCTCGACGAGAATGCCCCTCGGCAAGTACCCGCTCGACGCCCCCCACCATCGACTGACTGATTGCGCCAGCCTGCTCGTTGATGAGCGCCTGAAGACGGTACAAGCGTTGAAGCTTTTGCTCCTTGCTGACGTTGTCTTCCAAATCAGCAGCCGGTGTGCCCGGTCGGCGTGAGTAGATGAAAGAAAACGACTGGTCGAATCCGACCTGCCTTATAAGCTCCATGGTTTTCTCGAAGTCCTGTTCTGTCTCTCCGGGAAATCCCACAATGAAGTCCGACGACATGACCAGGCCCGGCCGCGCTTCACGCAGACGCCGTACGATGGATTTGTACTCGAGGCTGGTATAGCCGCGTTTCATGGCCGCCAGGACCTTGTCGCTGCCGGCTTGAACGGGCAGGTGCAGGAAGGGCACGAGTTTAGGCAGCTTGCCGTGGGCTTCAATAAGCCGGTGCGTCATTTCCTTCGGGTGCGAGGTCGTGTAGCGGATGCGCTCTATGCCGGGTATCTCGTGCACGTATTCGAGCAGCATCGCAAAATCGGCAATCTCGTCGGTATCGCCCATGGGACCGCGGTAGGCGTTGACGTTCTGGCCCAGGAGAGTGATTTCCTTTACCCCTTGATCTGCCAGGTCGGCGATTTCCACCAGTACATCGTCAAAGGGTCGAGAGATTTCCTGCCCCCTGGTATACGGGACGACGCAGAAACTGCAGTATTTGCTGCAGCCTTCCATGATGGATACAAAGGCCGCCGGGCCCTCTACGCGTGCGGGCGGCAGTGCGTCGAACTTTTCGATTTCCGGGAAGCTGATGTCAACCTGCGCACGACCGGACGCTTTGCGTTGAGCGATAAGATCAGGCAGCCGGTGCAGAGTCTGAGGTCCAAATACTACGTCCACATAAGGGGCGCGCTTGACGATGGCTTCGCCTTCCTGGCTGGCCACACAGCCGCCTACCCCAATGACAAGATTGGGATTAAGCTGTTTCAAATGCTGTACTCGGCCCAAATCCGAGAAGACTTTTTCCTGTGCTTTTTCGCGCACCGAACAGGTGTTAAACAGGATGACGTCCGCTTCCTCGGGGTTCTGGGTGAGTTCCAGGGGCTGCTCGTCATTGAGGACGTCTGCCATTTTGTCAGAGTCGTACTCATTCATCTGGCAGCCAAACGTCTTGATATACAGCTTGCGTATCGCTGTATTCGAGGAGACAGCAGTGGAGGTGGGCGTGGGCGAAGGCGCACCGACGGAGCCCATGCGCTTGATGGTTGATTCTTTCATAGAGTGGCCGTGGCGGGTGTTTATCCCGGGGGCGAAAAAGGGAATCCGCTATTGTAACGCGCCTGCACGGCGCTTCCCCGGGCTTTGATCGCGTGACCACCGTCCTATAATCGTCGCTTCCATTCGCTTATTTCCTTCGATTATCAAGAAGGGCAGTCGGATAGCCGTCTGCTGAATAAAACTCTGGAGGTACCATGGAAAAAGTAAGCAATATGATGCGCCGCCGCTTGTTGGTAGGAGCATCGGGCGCTGTGGCCGCAGCTGGCCTCGGCATCGCTCGGGCCGACTCACAAGAGCCGGCCTCTCAATCTAACCCGGGTCCGGTGTCCAACGAACGACCGCTGCCCGACTATGCCAAGTGGAAGGACGCCGACAGTCTTATCGTGCATAGCGCGAATACCATTGAGACACGTCGATCCGCATTTGGCTCGGGCGGAGTCACGCCGCTCGACCGTTTGTTCATCCGCAATAATGTGGCCCCGCCGTCGGAAGACATCGTCAAAGATCCGGATGCGTGGCAACTAAAAGTGGAAGGCGTGGGCAAGCCCCGTACTTTTTCGGTTGCAGAACTCAAGACCTTGGGACTGGAGTCGGTTCCCATGGTGCTGCAGTGCTCCGGCAATGGTCGGGCTTATTTTCCGCATAAACCCAGCGGCACTCAGTGGACGGTGGGCGCGGCCGGCTGCGTGATTTTTACGGGAGTTCCCGTCAAGGCGGTGTTGGAAGCGGTTGGCGGCATGGCTGAGGGCATGCAATACATGACGGGCACAGGCGGCGAGGAAATCCCTCAAGGTCTGGATCCCAACACTGTCATGGTGGAGCGCTCCGTGCCATTAGACGCCATCGAAGACGCATTGTTGGCCTGGGAGGTCAATGGCGAGCCCTTGCCTTTGGCGCACGGCGGTCCGTTACGGCTCATCGTGCCGGGTTACACCGGTGTGAACAACGTCAAGTACATCAAGCAATTGGCGTTCACAAAAGAACAGTCGCCGGCCAGTATTCAGCAGAACAGCTATCGTCTTTCGCCCGTGGGCGTCAAAGGTACGCCCGAGCACGATTCCGTGTGGGAGAACCCGGTCAAGTCCTGGATTAACTATCCCGCCGAGCCCGAGCAGACGCTCAAGGCCGGTCGAGTACAAATTCGAGGCGTGGCCATGGGTGGAATCAGCGAGGTCAAAAAGATTGAAGTGTCCGTGGACGGCGGTAAAGCCTGGAAAGAAGCCCGCTTTGTGGGCCCCGACCTGGGCAAATACGCCTGGCGCGAATTCGTTCTAGAGGCGGATCTTTCGGCAGGCACGCATCAATTGGCCAGTCGCGCTACCAATGCCAAGGGCGATGTGCAGCCCGAAGAGCGTGTGGAAAACAATCGCGGCTATATCAATAACAGCTGGCGCGATCACATGGTCACGGTCAAGGTGGCTTAAGCCAATATCTGAATCATCACCCGTTTGATTAAAGGTTTTTAATGAAGTTTGTGACGACAACCCAGCGGCTTGCCGCGGTGCTGGCTCTGACTGGAGCCTGTATGGGCTCAGCGTCCGCGTCTCCTGACGCGGCCACGTTGGAACGCGGCAAAGAGCTTTTCACCAGCAAAGCGGTCCCCGCCTGTGCGATTTGCCACGCTTTGGCCGACGCCGGAGCGGCGGGCGCTATTGGTCCGGATCTGGACGAATTAAAGCCCAACGCGGACCGTATCAAGAAAGCCATGAAGGAGGGCATAGGAGCCATGCCGTCCTTTGCCGCGACCATGAGCGAAGAGGACATGAACGCAGTGGCCGCCTACGTCGTTCACGCGACTGGCAGCTGAATGCAAGCAATTGGCGCTTAAATCGCCTGACAGTTCGCTTGTGCAGGACGCCTCAACACCGGGCCATTTCCGGTATTGAGGCGTTTTTTATTGCGCCCGAAGAGAGCCGATGCTCAGGCCCGGCTATGTGTCCACTGCTGATATAGCTTTTGCGCCAAAGTGTCGAGTAAAAAGCCCAGTGCGCCGATGAGCACAATTACAGCCATCAATTCGGAATAAGCGAGCCGATCTCGTGTATCGAGAATGAAGTATCCAAGGCCCGAACTGACTCCCAGCATTTCACAAGGGACAAGCACAATCCAGATAATGCCTATGGCCAATCTTACGCCGGTGAGGATATGACCCAGAATACCCGGCACGATGATGCGCCGCAGGACCTCTGACCGGGTCGCACTGAGGCTTCTGGCCAGCATGAGCCACTGTGGATTCAACTGCCTCACCCCTGCCGCCGTGTTGAGAATAATGGGCCATACCGCAGCAAAAGTCAGGAGGAAGTAAATGGGCGCATCGCCAATGCCAAACACCATGACGGCAATCGGCATCCACGATAGCGGTGAGATCATGCGCAGGAACTGGAAGGCACTGCTTGTCGCGCTTTCCAGCGGCCGTGACAGCCCCACTGCCAATCCAACGGGCACCCCTAGGAATAGAGCCAGACTCAATCCAACGACCACCCGCTTCAAGCTCATCATGGCATGGAGCGTGAGCTCGTTGCCCGCGAGCAGTTGGTAGAGGCTCTCGAAAGTAGGTGCCGGACCCAGCAGGCCGGCAAGCGGCACACTGGCCTGCAACCAATGGCTGCCCAAGGCCCACGCCATGACCAGCACGGCTAACCCGGCCACGCTCTGCCCGGTACGGCGCACCGCAACACGACGAGCGGTATTGCGTTCTGCTTGCTGCGGTTTGCCCAGCTGGTCGGTGCCGGAGGAAACGGTTGATGCGACGGGTTCGAGCGTCTTTTCTTGCAGAATAAGCCGGTTCGAAGCGGGCAGGACCTTTTCTTGACTCATGATGATTATGGACTGGTCGGACACACTACGCAGTAATGGTTTCTTTACGTGAGAATGATTCGGGAATACCAAACTTGGCTGGGCCCCCTACATCCAGAATGGCTTGCTTCACGAAGCGGTCGTCCACGAGATCGCGTGCGACGAAAGCAGGGTCCAGGTCGGCCAGGAACTCGTTACGGCCCGATACCAGGGTAGTTTGAAGCATGCGCACAAGTTCTTCTGTGTAGCTGGGAAATGGATAGGGTTGAA
>JAJUGB010000130.1 GCA_029268595.1 Alcaligenaceae bacterium
GCTCTGGCCGGGCTCTGCTCGAACTGCGCAAGCAAGGCAAGGAACTTGGGCAACATTTCCTTGCTTTTGGTGCACCATGGCCGCTTCGTGCTTCAAGAAACGCGACTCAAAAATACCCCCAAACGCCAGATCGTAGGACCCAACTTTTGGGGGCAACTTGCTATATTGAATAATTCAACGGGCAGCGGTAGCGCGCGACTTCTACACCCTGCCTGGCCGGATCATCGGACCCGAGATATACGCACTTCGGCGCCGCGGCGCTTGACTTCAAGCCCTTCCGAGGGAAGGATCTTGAGACCCTCCAGCCCCTTGATGTAGCTGGATCCTTGCATTTGCATGACTCGGATTTTATTTCGCATTACCACCGGGCTGTGCTCTGGCATGCCGAACATCCATACCTCGTCCAATATGCGTGCCGAGTTGAATTCACCCGTGTGTTGAGCCGCCGGCCCCAGACAGAGCATGTGACCCTCACGTCCAAAGATTGGCAAGGTTTCCAGGCCGGCTTGTACCGTTAGAGTTGTGCCCCCTTCGTAACGCCATCCGGTATTCATATCCCACCAGTTGTCGCCTTTAGGCAGGTAAACCTTGACTTCGTTGCCAGGCTGCATGATGGGGGCCACCAGCAGTGCCGGGCCAAACAGGTACTGAGTGTCCCAGACATGCGCCATGACGTCGTCCGGATAGGCCATTGCCATGGACCTTTGAACCGGCATGCCTGTGCGCACGGCGTCTTCCACAATGCCAAGCACATAGGGAATAAGGCGGTAACGCCACTGCAGCCAATGCTGCGCCAGCTGACGGGTGGCCGAATCGAAGGCGGTAGGCAATAGCGCCGGTGTGGCCTGGAAGCTGAAGTTGGCAGAAAACACGCAGGCGGAAAGCCAACGTATGTACAACTCGGGGGTCATTTCACCTGTGGAGGCGTGAGCAGAGCCCAGTGTATGGGTTTGCGCGGGTACTCCGGCATTGCCAGTTGACAAGGCAGCCCTTAGCGTCTGCTCGAAGCCCTTCCAGTTGTTGGCGACGACGGGGCCCAGCTGCCAGGCATAGCGCTGCACGGAAGGGAATAGATCGGTACTGAGCACCACGCCCTCTTGCGGCGTCTTGTGACCTGCAACGGCATCGAACAGCGCGCGCCTGGCCAGCATGGGATACACGGTACGCAGCTGCGCACCAGTCTCGCCACTGCGGGCCGTAATATCGTCCGGTATGTCAAAGTGCGCGTCGCAGACCGGCGCGCCTATTCCTTCGTCGAAGATCTGGCGCTGTCGATCTGACCAAAGCCGGTACACGTCTTTATTGGTGAGATCGAGCAGCCCGAAAGGCTTGCCTCCGCTGGCGGCGTCGCCGGGAAACACATGCGCTTCGCCATCGTCGTTCATGAGCAGCCAGCCGCGGTCCTCCCACTCGGAGAACAGCTCTGTATCGCTCAGGACACCGGGAAACGTGGGCGCCGCAACCTGCAGATTAAGCTCTTGGAACGCACCGAGCACGGAACGAACATCCTGGATGCGCGCGGTGTCCCACTCGAAGTTCGGCTTATCACTTTGAAATCCGTAAGGCGCTGGTGCTGCCAGACGCACCGCATCAAAGGCAATGCCCGAGTCTCGCAAGGCTTTGGCAACATCAAGCACCCCTTGCGTGGACTGGCCCGGCGCCTGATCCAGCCATATTCCCATTGGCCACAAGCCCGGCTGCCCCGCCCGTCCGGAGAGCGCGGTGTACTGGTTGACTATTTCACAAGGGTCGCCAGCAAACAAATACAGATCGAGCACAGAACCTTGTGCATCGATTCGGTAGATAGCGGACTCGCTTGAACCTACATCGTGCTCTACGCGGTCAACGCTATTTATATAGATGCCCCAGCCAACAGGGTTCCAGGCCAGGGGCAAGGCGCGCGCATTGGCCAGGTCGCTGACGATGTTCTCGCCACGCCGGTCGAGGTCGCCGAGTGTTTCACCCAGGCCGTAGATGCTGTCGTTCTCGTCCAGACTCAACTCGAGCCGCCATACCGGCTCGTCGTCCAACTGGCCACAAGCAAGTGCCGAATCGGCAGTGTGTACCAGGCAATCTTCGCCCTTGAACAAGGAGAGCGAAAACGGGGACAGACCGATTTCCAGCGCTACTTCGCCCTGTTCAATGCGCCAGCCCTGTGTATCGCTCTGGTGCATGGAGCTGACGGCCAGCTCACCGACCGGCTCTGGACGCACCAATAGCATTTCGGCTTGAGCGCGCGCCCGCGCTGAGGGCTTGTCGTTATTGAGCAGACTAGTGGGGCCACAACGCAATCGAAAGACCGCCGGAGCGGTCGCCTCAACCTGCAAGTGCCATTCTGTGTCCGGGACTGCAAAATCCGCCCGGGTGGACTTCGCAGTCAAGAAATCTAAAACTTCGAGTTGCGTCAATTGAGCAAGATCGGACTTGGGCGGCACAGAGCAATCCTCGGCAATAGCCTGCTACGTTCAAAGGACGTTATTTTGACGGATTTACCGTATAAAATAAAATCGTTTCTCGTTGTGCTTACCCGGGAACCGACCCGTTTTGGGGCGAATCAGCGTGGCGCAATAGCTTGAACAAGATCGCGCTCGATAATTTGCGGCTCGGAAAACAGCGCGGCTCCGATCATATCGCCTACAAGAGACGACCAGGTAAAGCCTCGGGAACCGTATGCGCAGGCAAACCACAATCCCGGTGCTGCTTTTACTGGGCCCGCCAAAGGCAAGCGACCCGGCACGACCGCGCGCCACCCGGCCCAACCGCCTTCAACGGCAAGCGAACTTGCCAGTTCCTTCTGGGTAGCGTTGATTAGTAAGCCTAGTTTACCAAAAATGACCTCACGGCCTCCATCGGTAAGCTGGCTGAGCTCCGCACCCCGTTCGTAGGTGCTGCCTGCTACATTCACTCCGTTGATGGCCGGCAACCAATAACCAGCGCCGCTCACGATGCAGTCAGTCTGCATTTTCGCCGGGGCTTTCAAGTAGCTTACCTGGCCCGCTAAACGTTGCATGGCGCCAGCGCCCTGCATTGAGGCCGCCAAACGCGCGTGTTGAATCAACCTTAGTGCGTCGTACGCATTGGCCAGAATCAACATGCTCGCTTCTATCGGCATGGCGCCCTGCCGCCATATCACCCAGTTCGAGAGGTCGAATTCAATCCGGTCCACTCTACACGCCTCGCGTTGAATCAGTGGGTGGTCGAGTAACGCCGGGATCAGAAGGTCAGGACGAATGAGCTGGCCCATGGGAAACCATAGAGCAGGCCTCTTCAAGTCTCTTCGCGTTTTCCGTTGCACGGCCTCCGGGCTCAGCCACTGCACCCATTCTTCAGGGAAACGCAACCCAGCCAGGTCGTGCTGGCGCTCCCCGCCTTTAACATCGTCCGTCAGGACTTCCAGTGTGCCGGTGATCTTGGGACGGGCGTCCGCGGCCAACTGTTGCCACCGATGCAGGGCGCGCAGGACCCCAGCCCGGACAAGTCGACTTCGTACATCGTCGTCGCGCGACACCAGAGGAGAGACGGCTGCCGCGATATGGCCGTGATGAGCTGTTGCCAGACTGTCGCTGAAGACCGGATCCAACACCTTTACAGCCTGCCCTCTTAACGCCAGCGCATGGGCGATTCCAGCCGCCGCAATGCTGCCGCCAACAATGACCACTTGATGCGTTGGCGGATTTTCCGCCCATGTGCGGCCCAAGCCTTGACGCAAGGATGCCGTCAACATTTCACGCTTCGTTCCGAAGCCGCGCTTTTTAGAGACGATAAAGCCGGCGTTGCTTAGGTCCCGCCGCACTTGTCCTGCTACGCACCAACTGGCGGCAGTCGCTCCATCATTAGCCATACGCACCATCTGTCCGAACAAAGCGGGCGTCCACATCTGCGGATTCCTGGAAGGCGCGAAGCCGTCCAGGAAAAACGCGTCCACCCGCGCTTCCGTCTGAAAAGCCATGCGCTCCACAGGACCGAAGGCCAGTGTCAACGTGATACGTCCGCCTTCGAACTCCAGCCGATGCATACCGGGCAACAAGGGCGGCCATTGTTGAATCAATTGCTCACCCAAGACCCGAAGCTCGTGCGGCAACCCCGATGGCAGCGCTTGCGCTAGATCAGAGCGTGAAAACGGATGCGCCTCAAACGACAATACGTGCAGGCGCTCGCAGCGTGATGGGTCGTCCAGCCAGGCGCGCCATAAAGCCAAAAAATTTCTTCCCAAGCCAAATCCGGTTTCGCAGACTGTAAAGCTGCGGCGTCCCTGCCAGCGGCCCGGCAAGCCATTGCCGGCAAGAAATACATGTTGCGCTTGCTCGATTGCCCCGCGCTCGGCGTGATAGCGATCTTGGTAGGTCTCGCTAAAAGGCACGCCTGACGAAGTAAAGGCGAGCTTGGCGGGGACAAGGGGTTGAAAAGAATGGCTCATGAACAACACTCGTAACTGCCGAAGGCGTTACGGAAAAACCTTTCTCGGGGATGTTGCGTACACTAGGAATGTCATTGTCGCATGTGGAAATAGTATGCAATCATCGCAGCTTCACTTAAGCGAATACCTCAACGCCGCCATTACCGCCGCTCGCGCCGGAGCAGCCGTCCTGCAAGCACACTTTCGACAGCGGGACGACCTCATCATCGACAAGAAGGCAAGAAACGACCTCGTATCCCAGGCAGACCGTGACGCGGAAGCGGCAATCATCGAGCTTCTGCGCGAGCAGACGCCCGAGTTTGGTATCGTGGCTGAAGAAAGCGGCGGCTCAACGGCGGGCCCAGCCAGCTGGTATATCGATCCTTTAGACGGCACCACCAACTTTCTTCATGGCATACCGCATTATTCTGTATCGATTGCGCTGGTGGCACACGCCGGCACACGCGTATTGGGTGACGACATTTTGCAGGCCGATACTCCGGTCATCGGCGTTGTGTACGATCCTAACCTCGAAGAGCTATTTACCGGCATGTATGGGGTGGGCGCCTGGCTGAACGAACACCGCATCAGCTGCTCCCAAAACCAGGAGTTCAGCGAAGCCTTGCTAGCCACAGGTTTTCCATTTCGCGACTTTTCTTTTGCGACCGAATACATGCCCACCCTGCACGATGCCCTGCCGCAAACCCGTGGGGTGCGCCGAATGGGATCTGCTGCACTGGATTTGGCCTGGACTGCTTGCGGACGTTACGACGGTTACTGGGAGATGGGATTGGCCCCATGGGATGTAGCCGCGGGGACACTGTTAGTAAGAGAAGCGGGCGGCGTCGCCGGAGACATGCGGCATAAGGATCCCTGGCCCATTCAGGGCTATGTGTACGCCGGCAACCCATACATTGCCCCTCAGCTCGATGCCATGTTGCAGCCACACCTCCTGCACAACGTCGGCCACCATCCGTAGAAAAAATCCGGCGCCAATACGGGTCAACCTGAACAAGTGCGGTCGATCTAAGCCTTCTGGCTCGGTTCGTCGCGTAGGACTCTGCGCAGGATTTTTCCGGTATTGCTTTTGGGCAACTCGGCGCGAAATTCTATTTGGTGGGGGCGCTTGTAAGGCGTTAATCGCTCTGCACACCAATGGCGCAGCTCTTCGACGGTAAGCGAAGGGTCTTTACGGACTACATAAAGTTTGACAGCCTCTCCGCTGCGCGGGTCGGGTACGCCCACGACCACGCACTCAAGCACGCCCGGATGCGACGCAACCACCTGCTCGACTTCGTTGGGATACACGTTGAAGCCGGACACCAAGATCATGTCTTTCTTGCGATCGATGATGCGCACCCTTCCGTCCGGACTCATGATGCCAATATCACCGGTCTTAAAAAAACCGTCTGCTGTAAATGCCGCCCGTGTATCGTCGGAGCGGCCCCAATACCCCTTCATTACTTGGGGCCCGCGTATCGCGACTTCACCCGCCTCGCCAAGCCCGACCGGCTGCTCATTTCCGTCCAGGATCATCACCTCGGTGGACGGCACGGGTAAGCCGATGTCTCCGGAGTATTCGATGGCATTGGTCGGATTCACTATGGCGACAGGTGAAGTCTCGGTAAGTCCGTATCCCTCGATAATGGGACGCCCAGTCACTTCCTTCCATTTTTCGGCCACCGCGCGTTGGACCGCTGCACCGCCACCGAAACAAAGCCTCAAGGACGAAAAGTCGAGCTGCTGAAATGCCTCGTTATGGACCAAGGCGTTAAACAAGGTGTTGACCGCCGGAAATATACCGACCGGATCTCGGCGCCATGCCGCGACCAAGGTGTCCAGTTTGCGAGGGTCGGCTACGAGTACACTGCACATGCCAGCGTGCAAGGCAAACAAGCCACACACCGTCATGGCAAATATGTGATACAGCGGCAGGGCCGTCAAAATGACCATGCCGGCGCCCCCGCTCTCGCCCAAGGCAGGGCGAGCGACGGCCTGTACTTGCAAGACGTTTGCCACGAGATTTCCGTGGCTTAGCTCCGCCCCCTTGGGCGTTCCGGTCGTTCCACCCGTGTATTGCAAGACGGCAGTATGCGTCAAATTTAAAGATGGCTTTTTAAAGGACAGACTGCGGCCCTGCTTGACGACTGCATCGAACTTGAAGGCATCAGAAAAAGCGTGCGTGGGGACCATGCGTTTGACGTGTCGTGCAGCAAAGTCGATGACCTTGCCTTTGAGTCCCATTAGGTCTCCCGCCGAAACAAGCACTATTTTGCTGGGACGAAGGTCGGCTGGCACTTGGCCCAGGGTGGCCGCAAAGCTTTCGAAGATAAAGATCAGATCGGGCCGGCTGTCGCGCAGCTGAGCTTCAAGCTCGGCGGCGGTATACATGGGGTTGATGTTCACTGCCACCATCCCTGCTTGCAACGCAGCCAACAAGGCAGGCACATAGGCCAATACATTGGGCATCATCAGTGCAACACGGCTACCTGCAGGTAGCTCTTGCGCTTGTATCCAGGCCGCTACTGCCGTCGACACCGAGCCCAGCTCTTTATAAGTAATGGACCGCCCCATAAATACAAGAGCTCGTCGATCGGCGTGGCGAGCACAAGCTTCGGTAAACAGGTCGGACAGCGATTCGTAACCGGATGTTGAGATCTCTTCGGGAACGCCTTGAGGGTAGTGCGGCAACCAAGGTTTTTCCATAGATTCCGTGCCTTCACGATTGTCATCGTTTGATGATACGCTTTGCTGATTCAAGTCAAGAAAGAACGACAGGATATTCTCATGAAACTGATGGAGCCCATCGTCGAATGGCAACCCGAACTGGTTGCGATTCGTCGGGACATTCATGCCCACCCGGAACTGGCTTATGAGGAAATTCGCACGTCCGACCTAGTCGCCCGCCTCTTGCAGTCGTGGAACATAGAGGTGCATCGTGGGCTGGGCGTCACAGGGGTCGTTGGAACCATCCATGGTAGAACACAAAATGGCCGTGCGATAGGCTTGCGGGCCGACATGGACGCCCTCCCATTGCAGGAAGCAAACACCTTTTCCCATGCCAGCAAGCATGCGGGGGTAATGCATGCCTGTGGGCACGATGGCCATACTGCCATGCTTCTGGCCGCGGCTCGGTATCTGGCTGCGCATCGCGATTTCGACGGCACGGTATATGTCATTTTTCAGCCGGCCGAGGAAGGACAAAACGGCGCACAGAAAATGATTGAAGATGGCCTGTTCGAGCTTTTTCCCATGGAGGCTGTTTTCGGCATGCACAACTGGCCAGGCATGGCCTACGGTACTTTTGGTGTGGTCGACGGGCCGGTCATGGCATCCAGCAACACATTTGAAATCAATGTCATCGGCAAAGGAGCACACGCCGCCATGCCGCACTTGGGCCACGACCCGGTAATGGCGGCCGTGCAGTTGGCCCAGGCATTCCAAACCATAGTTACCCGCGACGTAGACCCCTTGCAATCCGCTGTCATCAGCATTACCCAGATTCATGCTGGTTCGGCAGACAACATCATCGCCGATAATGCACAGATGCGCGGCACGGTTCGCACTTTTTCGAATAGCGCTCTCGATCTCATCGAGCAGCGCATGAACGAAATCACCCTGCACACTTGCGCCGCGCTCAATTGCACCGCTGACTTCAATTTTGTGCGCCGGTATCCTCCCACTATCAACGACCCCGCAGAAGCCGCCATTTGCGCCGATGTCGCAGGAGGCATTGTTGGCAAGCCTAATATTCACCGCACCATACCGCCGTCCATGGGGGCGGAAGACTTCGCCTTCATGCTCAACGAGAAGCCCGGGTGCTACGTCTGGATCGGCAATGGGCAAGGCGACCACCGCATCCTCGGACATGGTGCAGGGCCGTGCATGCTGCACAACGGCAGCTACGACTTCAACGACGACTTGCTCCCCCTGGGCGCCACTTATTGGGTGCAGCTGGCCCATAAACGGCTTTCATCGCCTGCGCCATAGCTCTTTTGGCTAAAATGCACCCCACCACGAGCCCGGGCTCCTGACCCGGGTCCACCTGCTGTGCGTAGGCGTCCTGCGCATTGGCCTGTCCTCCTTGAACACAAGGTTTGCCTATGTTGGAACCGCGAGTCACGCCGGAACCCGAAGCGATCGTTATTCCGCACCGGCTGGACCCCGAAGATGCTCAACAGGCCCTGCACCGTCTGCAAAACATCCTGAAGCGCCAGGAAGTGGTAGAGGCGCTATCCCAACGGCAGCATGAAGAGGACGACGAACAGGCCAACCTGCTCGAAGGCATGCTGCAGCGGCAGCACCAGGCCGAGATCCGGGAAATCATCAACGATCTGCATCCCTCGGACATCGCATTCATCCTCGAATCCCTGCCGGTCCACGAACGACAGGCTGTCTGGCAACTGGTCGATGCCGAGCATGACGCCGACGTGCTGCTGGAAGTGGATGACTGGGCTCGTGAATCGCTCATCCAGTCCATGGACCTGGACGACCTGGTCGCGGCAACGGGCACCATGGACGCGGACGAGCTGGCCGATCTTGTTCCGGACCTGCCGCCCGATGTAGTGGCGGAAGTACAAAAAGGGCTTACCGACGCCGAACGTGCACAGTTGATCGAGGCCATGGGCTACCCCGAAGATACGGTGGGCGCCCTCATGGACTTCGACATGGTCCGTGTCC
>JAJUGB010000131.1 GCA_029268595.1 Alcaligenaceae bacterium
CGGATTCATCGAGATGGCTGAGAAATGGCTCGGCCGAAGGAGTATGGCTCATGAAATAATACAGGGGACCAAGTGTTTAGACAGGTCCTTATACTATACGCCATACGATGACGCTGAAAGCTTATGGCTTCAGAACGCTCAGTGCCATGGATCGCTAGGCGGCGCCGTATGCGGATCAGTAATCTAGCGCCGAAATTCACTGCATAGCGCCGCAGTCCACACGAAAAAGTAAGGTGTTGTGGTCAAGAGTCCAGGGCCAGCTTGAGTCGCGGATATGAAATCACTTTATCGTGATGGAATCCGCGGACAAGTCCGCTATGTTCAGAAGCCAGAATATCTCTGCGCCGCATAACTATCTTTCCGCCTTCCTGGCTGCCCAGATCGAACAGCAGCTCGAAACCGTCCAGCTCCAGGCCTTTCTCCTCTGCATAGCGGATAAGGTGCTGGCGGGCCGTCCGGCGATGGGCCTGCAGGTCGGCGACCCCCACACCCATCACGCTTGCCGCACCATTTGCTGCGCCTGAAATGAGAGCCCATTGCTTCACCGTGTTCTTGTTGGGAAGCCCAGAAGGTGTATAGGCGGTGCCAAGGTAGTTCATGGACAAGAGTGCAGCGGACAGTCTAGGCAGAATCACGGGGTCTCCTGTAGGTTGAGCTAGCTGGACAGGTGATATTTTCGACTGGGAGTGTGTCAGCCGGATGAACGACGCGCAGCGATTTGTATCGGAGCTTTACCGGCCGAAACGCCTACCCCTGCGACCGCCGGCTGAAGCGGTGGCGAGTGCGACATTCGGGCTGCGTGGGCCGCGCCCCGTCGTGTTAAAAGCAAGGAAGCAAGAGCCTTTACGTGAGGCACGCCTTGCGTCACATCGTTATCTAAAACGCGTTCACTTTCCTTCAGGAGAAAGCTATGTCGATTCAAACGGGTCAAGCCATACCGGACGGGCAGCTCACCGAGTACGTCCAGGTGGAGTCCGAAGGCTGCAGCATAGGCCCACGTCAGTTCTCAGTGGCTGAAGAGGCCAAGGGCAAGACCATAGCGCTATTTGCTGTGCCGGGCGCCTTTACGCCCACGTGCTCTGCTCAGCACCTGCCCGGCTTCATCGAGTCTCACGACGAACTCAAGGGCAAGGGGGTGGACGAAATATGGTGTGTCGCCGTCAACGATCCTTTTGTGATGGGAGCATGGGGGCGGGAGCAGAAGGTGAATGATAAGGTGCGGATGTTGGCCGATGGCAATGGCGATTGGACAAAAGCACTGGGAATGGAATTCGATCTTACTCACCGTGGCCTCGGTGTGCGGTCCAAGAGGTATTCCGCGCTTATCAAAGATGGCCGAGTCGAGGCGCTGCACGTGGACGAAGGCGGTGGACTGGAAAAAAGTGATGCAAAAACGCTTTTGGCCGACCTATAAGCCGTAGGCGTACACCTTTGGGGCGCCGCACAGGCGCCCTAGTTGTTAGTTGTACGGTCGCGTCAGTTGTACGGCCTCGCCCGTTATGCGACCGTTCAATCTGCCCTCGCACTGTGCTTGCTGCTTGCTGGTTTCTTAATCTTCTCTTCCGTACATGCTGTTCCAAACCGTCGCGTCCTTTTCCTCCTTGTACCTTGGGACCTTGCTCCTGTTGTTGGGCACAGGGCTGTTCAACACCTACCTTGGCTTGCGCCTGACGGCGCTTAATGTGTCCGAGCTGTGGGTGGGAAGTATTATCGCGGCCTATTATTTGGGGCTGGTACTCGGCGCAAGATCGGGCCACAAGCTGATTTCCCGCGTGGGTCACATTCGGGCTTATGCGGCCAGTGCGGCCATCGTCACCGCGACGGTCCTCGGGCAGTCCTTGCTGGACAATCTCTGGGTATGGCTGGCGTTTCGCTTCCTGGTGGGGTTGGCCATGGTCACGCAGTTCATGGTGCTGGAAAGCTGGCTCAACGAGCAGACTGAGAATCATATGCGTGGCACGGTGTTCGCCATGTACATGGTGTTTTCCTGTCTCGGTACAGTTCTGGGGCAGCTTTCCATCACGCTGTTTCCCGAGATGGACTACGAACCTCTCGTGGCTGCTGCCATTTCATCGGTGTTGTGCTTGGTCCCGGTTGCCCTGACGCGACGCCTGCATCCCACCTTGCAGTCACCGGCACCGCTTATGTTCCGCTATTACGCCGGTCGTGTGCCCATGTCGTTGATGGTGGTTTTTATTGCGGGTGTCCTTACGGGCGCTTTTTATGGCCTGGGGCCGGTGTTTGCGGTCAAGCAAGGCCTCACAAGTGACCAAGCCGCAATCTTCATGGCGGTCGGAGTGGCGGCCGGACTGGTCGCTCAGGCTCCCTTGGGTTGGTTGGCCGACCGTATGAGCCGTCCCGCGCTTATTCGTGTGAACGCGCTCATCTTGCTGGCGGTCGGCATCCCCTTATGGTGGGACGCAGCATGGCCCTTATGGGTTTATATGGCCATAGTGGCCGGGTTTGGCATATTGCAGTTCACGCTGTATCCCATTGGGGTGGCGTTTGCGAACGATAACGTGGAGCCGGACCGGCGTGTCGGGTTGAGCGGCATCATTATCATGTTCTACGGTTTTGGCGCCAGTGTCGGGCCGCTCATCGCGGGTGGTCTCATGCGCGTGCTGGACGAAAGTATGTTTTTTGTGTTTGTCTCGGCTTGTGCAGGGCTTCTGGTCTTGTTTGTACGGCCCCAGAAAGTCACGGGCGAGCATCTCAGCCAGGACGCGCCGACGCAGTTCGTGCCCATTCCAGAGGCGCAGTCCGCTGCGCCGGTGCCAGCGCTCGATCCGCGCATCGATATGGAAGTCGATGTGTCGCATAATCCGCCGGCCGAAGAGGAGCCCCAACCGGCTGCTTCTTAAGGGTTTAACGAGGCATCAGCACCAGCACGGCCACGATGGCAAGGACGACGCCGGCCATGTTCAGGAGGCTTAATTTTTCTCGAAAAACGCCGGCGCCGATCAATGCGCCCATGCTGATGACGCCGATGTTCATCGCGGCGAAGACGAGGGTGGGGTTCCGCGGGAACTGCTGATGTGCGCGTAAATAGAAATAGATATTTCCGAAGTTGAGCAGTCCGAGTAGCAGCCCGGCTGCCATGCTCCTTCCAGTCCACCTCGTGCGCCGCGCGATCAAGTAAGCCGCAAGCGAAAAACCGGACAAAAGGAAAGTAATTAGCAAACTGTTGGAAAAAGCCAGCCCGGCAGCTGCCAAATGCTTGAACAGCACATCGATCGAACCGTAGCCTATCCAGACGGCGAGCAATAAGGCTGCAGGCTTCCAGCCGGGGTGTGACGCCGGACCGCACGTGCTCGGTCGAACCAACAGACAAAGCAAGGCCACGAGTGCCAAAGCGATTCCAACCAGCTTGCCGCCGCTAGCCGTTTCGCCAAAAAGCAAGAAGGAAGCAAGGAGCGGGATAAGCAGCGACAAACGTTGCGCGGCGTCACTCAGTACAATGCCCGCGACCCGTACTGCGGCGGCCATGGCAAGAAATATAGTGGGCAAGAGCAGCCCTAAAGCCAGCAACACGACCCAAGAGGTGGTGGGCTGCAGCAAAGTGGACGGGTCGGGTCGCAATAGTACGACGGTTAACACGGCTGCCATGGCGTAGTTCACCGCAATGGCTTGATCGACCGCAATATCATGCCGTCGCGTCAGCTTAAGCAGTACGGACACCGCAACGCTGCAACAGACGCTTGCCAACAATACCCACATGGAAGGCTTCAGGCCGTAATGGCAGCCTTGCTTTCAGTACCCGTGCTTACGGCGTGCAGCCCGAGCCGCTCGAACAAGGCTTGGTCTTGCACAAACTGTGGGTTACCCGTGGTAAGCAGTTTTTCGCCATAGAAAATAGAGTTCGCGCCCGCCAGGAAGCACAGAGCCTGCAAGGTCTCGCTCATTGCTTCACGCCCCGCCGACAAGCGAACCACGGCCCTCGGCATGGTGATGCGCGCCACCGCCACCGTGCGCACAAACTCGAATGGGTCGATGTCCTCTTCGTGCTCTAGAGGTGTGCCCGCGACCTTGACCAGGTTGTTGATGGGTACAGAGTCGGGGTGGGGATGCATATTGGCCAGTTGCACAATGAGGCCAGCGCGTTCTCGTCGCGACTCGCCCAAGCCCACTATGCCGCCGCAGCAAACGTTAATGCCCGCGTCGCGCACACGCTGCAGCGTGTCGAGCCGGTCCTGATAAGTGCGCGTTGTGATGATCTGACCGTAGAACTCCGGCGATGTGTCGAGATTATGGTTGTAGTAGTCGAGTCCAGCTTCCTTGAGCAACTGGGCCTGTCCTTCTTTCAGCATGCCCAAGGTGACACAGGTCTCCAGCCCCATGTCCTTGACCGCCTTCACCATTTCGGCCACGGCCTCCACCTGTCGGGCCGTAGGCGATCGCCATGCCGCTCCCATGCAGAAGCGCTGAGCGCCCCCGGCTTTTGCCTGCCGAGCGGCCTCCAGCACTTCGTCGAGGTCGAGCAGCTTTTCTGATTCCATCTCCGTATCGTGACGGGAAGACTGCGGACAATAGCTGCAATCTTCGGGGCAGCCGCCTGTTTTGATGGAAAGTAGACTCGACAACTGAATGGCGTTTGCCTCATGGTGGGCGCGGTGTTCCGCCTGCGCCGCAAACAGCAGGTCGAGAAAAGGCAGTTCGTACAGGGCCACGACCTCGTCTACGGTCCAGCGCCGTGCACCTTCAACGGCAGAGGGCGATTTTCGCGAGAGAGTGGTGACGTTCATATATCGGCAAGGGTAAGAAGAAGACCGGAGGATAGTAGGGGCAGCAGAGCGCAAGAGCAAGCCGCCATCGAAACTGGGAGAGGCCAACGCTCGACATTTTCGTCTATCGAGCCATCAACTTCGGCTAAAAGTCCCTGTAATTGCCCAAGAGCCGGCGCCTGGCATCTTGCCTGTGAAAGCGTGTCTAAATGTGACATAAGGAGAAAAGCCGCCGTACACATATGGGTCTGAGCCGTACTCGGTCAACGGCGAAGGTCCGCCCTCGCTCCATCCTTCACGCAGTGACTAAACCGTGTGTGTCGTAGGTTTAGCCGTCAGAACCGGCTAATATCAAGGTTTTGAAGTTGAACGGAGCGGCCATGAGCCAATTCAAGCGCGAGCTTACGATTGAATGGGGCGACTGCGACGACGCAGGCATTGTTTTTTACCCCAACTTTTTCTATTGGTTTGACTGCACCTATCACGCGTTTTTGCGCAGTGTGGGGCTTAATCTACGCGATCTTAAGGCGCGCTACAGCGCGGTCACGCCGCTTGTGGATGTGGGCGCCAAGTTCCGTTCGCCCGTCACCTATGGCGACCTTATCGTCATCGAGGCTGAAGTCAGCGAATGGGCGGAAAAACGGATGCGGTTCGAATACACAGTAAAGTGCGGCGACCGCCTGGTAGCGACCGGCCACGAGTTGCGCGCATGGGCTGTAGAGGACGAAGAGGGCCGCCTGCGAGGCGGCGTTATCCCTGAAGAGTTCAAGGCCGCATTGTCTGCCACAGAGGCCGCGTCCTGAGGGGTCTGATGGAGGGCCCCTGAGAGGCCTTCCATAAAGCGGCACGAATAAGGTCCTTGGGTTCAACTATAAGGGCCGCGCTTCAGACGCGAGGGTGGTGCTGCACGTGCCGGTACGTTGTAATTATGTATAGCCGGCCTAGCGAGGAGCGAGTCGGACAGCCCCGTCTAGCCGGATGGCCTCACCGTTCAAGTAAGGGTTGCCCACTATATGTTCGACCAGCCCGGCAAATTCGCTCGGATCGCCTAACCGCTGGGGGAAGGGGATGCTGGCGGCCAACGACTCCTGTACCTCTGGCGACGCGGTATATAGCAACGGCGTCAAAAATATACCGGGAGCAATGGCCATGACCCGCACGCCGAACTGCGCGAATTCTCGCGCCAACTGAATGGTCATGGACGTCAGTCCACCTTTCGAGGCGCTGTAGGCTGCCTGGCCAATCTGACCCTCGTACGCCGCCACCGACGTAGTAAACAGAATGACGCCTCGCTCTTCCCCGACAGGCTCTGCAGCGATCATGTCGGCGGCAGCAAGACGGGTGACGTTGAAGCTGCCGATTAGATTCAGATTGATGACTTTGACGAAATCCTCGAGAGGCATAGGGCCGTCGCGGCCGACCACTCGTTTGGCCGTGCCTGTACCGGCGCAATTGACCAGGACGCGCGCCACCCCGTGTGCGTCGCGAGCTTTACTAATGGCCTGCTGGGCGGATTCCGCGCTCGTGACGTCGCATTCTATGGCCAGTCCACCTACTCGTTCGGCGACATCGCGCGCCTTATCCATTTGAATGTCGAGGATGGCGACGCGAGCTCCTTGGCTGGCCAATTGAATGGCGGTGGCCTCTCCTAAGCCCGAGGCGCCGCCAGTGATGAGCACCGGAGTGTTTTTAAGTTCCATATTCTTCTTGGGGAAAAGACTGACAGGAGGCGCATGCCCCGCACGCGCCTGAAGCGGGTGGGTTTAACAGCAGCCGTCCGTGGTGGGCGCCTGCAAGCGCACATATCGGCCAAACACAGGATCTTTATCGAGGCCCAGCAAGCGGATGGCGTTCTCGCGCAGGATTAACGGCTTTACCTCTTCTCGGATGCCGATCTGGTTGAAGTCTTCCATCCAGCGGTCTGGCGTAATGACAGGGAAATCGGAGCCAAACAGCATTTTGTCCTTCAGTATGGTGTTGGCGTACTGCACGAGAATGGGCGGAAAGTACTTGGGCGACCAGCCCGACAGGTCTATGTAGACCTGCGGTTTATGGGTGGCAACGGCCAAAGCGTTTTCTTGCCACGGAAAGGAAGGGTGGGCGATGACAATTGGCATGTCCGGAAAATCCACCGCGACGTCGTCCAAGAACATGGGGTCGGAATACTTGAGCCGGATGCCGCCGCCGCCTCGCATGCGCGCGCCCACTCCGGTCTGACCGCTGTGGAAAATGGCCGGCAAGCCGGCCTCGGCGATGACTTCGTATAAGTCGTAGGCGGCACGGTCGTTCGGGTAGAACTCCTGCTGTGACGGATGAAACTTGAACCCGCGAACGTTATAGTCGGCGATAAGCCGCCGTGCCTCGCGTGCGCCCATTTTGCCTCGCAGGGGATCGATGCTGGCGAACGGAATGAGCACGTCTTGATGTTCGGCTGCTTCTTCAGCTACTTCTTCGTTGCTGATGCGCACTTGTCCGTTGGCCCGCTCGCTATCGACAGTGAATATCACTGCCATCATATTGCGCTGCCTGTAGTAGTCGGCCGTCTCTGCAATGGTGGGGCGAGGCATTTTCTCTTTGAAGTAAGCCTGCATGGCCGCGTCGAACGCGATGGCGACTTCATCGGGCGCATTGCGAGTGGAAACCGTAGCGTGGGTGTGGATATCAATGGCAACCACTTGGTTCAAGCCGGTCATTTGGTGTCCTTCAAGTATGAGGCCGAGGCAGGTTGGCCTCTTTTCTTTGATGTAGACGCGATAGGCCGAAGCGAGATGTACCCGCGCGGCTCCTCTTCAGTTTTTTGTTGTCCAGATCAGGGTTAAAACTAGTATATTGTTAAGCAAGTTAACAGTATGGTAATGGTATATACGTGCTTAACCTGCTTCCATAAGTGGTAACCCTTGGTCAGTTCAAGTTCCCCCTGCCGGGTGCTCGATACCCGGGCCTCTGACGAATCGGCGGGCCCATCGCTTCGCAAGACGCCGTCCGATATTAATCTGCTTGACGATTCGCTGGGCTACGCCATCAAGCGCGCCCAGGTGCGGGTCTATGAAATCTTGTTCGGTATTTTGGGGCCCGACGCCTTGTCGCCTGGACGAATGACGGCCTTGTGCATCATAGGAAATCAGCCCGGGGTCAACCAGACCGAACTGGCCGAAATGTTGGGCATTACACGGGCGGGGGCGGTTAAAGTCATCGATACCTTGCAGCAGTTGGGGTATGTAGAGCGGCATGCCATACCGGGCAATCGCCGCAGCTACGCGTTGGCAGCTACCGAAAAAGGTCTGGCCGAGTTAAAGCGTCTGACCGAACTGAATAGACGGTGTGAACAGGCTATCAGCACCCAGCTGACTGCGCATGAGCGCCAAACTTTATTAGAGTTGCTCGAGAAGGTGGCGGTTTCAAGCTAGGCGCCGCACCCCTTTGCCCACCTCAGCTGGGGTCGCTGTTACCGGAGTGATCACAGAAGGGACGCGTCAGGAGCTTCTTAAGCCTTTCTTTGCGCGGATCCGGAGGTTGAATTTCCCCAGTCAAAAGCCTGCGTACGCGTTCAATTTGAGTTCCGTTCCGCAGGTCGACTTCTCGGACGATTTGCCCGTGTTCGTAGACGAAAGCGACGTCCGCCAATGCCACCACGTCGTCGGCGTCATGCGTGATCATGACGACCGGAATATTCCATTCCTTGCATGTCCGTGCGAGTTCCTCACGCAGAGCTTGCCGCAGCATGGGATTCAGAGCCGCAAACGGCTCATCAAGAAGCAGCAGTTTGGGCTGACTGGCCAGCGCACGCGCCAATGCGACTCGTTGTTGTTGTCCGCCGGATAAGGTACTGGGGCGGCTATGGGCGAGAGTCGCCAAACCAAACTTGTGCAACAGCGAGTCCACTTGGTCGCGCTGATCTGGTGAAAGCCGGCGGCGTCGCCAGGTCGTCAAGCCGAACTCGATATTCTGACGTACGGACAGATGAGGAAAGAGGGCGTAGTGCTGAAAAAGATAACCGATGCGCCGTTGCGCTGCCGGTACATTAAGGCCTATGGTGGAATCGAAAAGGCAGGAGTCACCGATGCGGATATGACCCTCGTCCGGACGAAGTAGGCCGGCAATAGCTTGCAAGGTAAGTGTCTTGCCTGCGCCAGACGGGCCATAGAGAGCAACAAGTCGTGCATCGGTACGAAAGTGAACCGCCAACTCAAAGCGACGAGTTGCGTCGCCCACGTGAGTGCGCAACGAAATGTCCATGAGGGTTGGACCGGTATCC
>JAJUGB010000132.1 GCA_029268595.1 Alcaligenaceae bacterium
AGCTCGGTTTTCACCGTACGCAGCAGCATCCAACACAGAAGCGCGGCGACAAGTACTGCAAGCAGGGCCAACACAGTTGCCACTATGGTCACGGTCACGTCATACTGTTTGACGACTGCATGCGCTTGAGCTGCGGCCTCTCGCCGTGCGACGATCTGCTCAACCAAACGATCCCGCAGGGCTCTCCAGGCTGGAGTCTCTTCCCGGTTCAGGACCTGCGCGCCTTCACGCGGGTCACTCGCGGCAAGCATCCTTACCGCATGCCGCTTTTCGCTCAATACCTTGTGTAGCCGCTCGTACTCGGCCAATTGTGCAGCGAGCGGCGTGCCCTCAGCCACCCCACGCAATCCCGACATTGCACGGGTATACGCCGATTCGGCGGCATCCAGGTTGTCGTAAGCGCGCCGGTTGCCGGGGTCGAGCAGAATATTGCGCAATGCCTGCCCAGCCTGCAGGCCCTGTGCGTACATTTCATTGAGCGTGTTTGCGACAAACTGCTCGGTATTGATGTATTGCTCGAACTCGTCATGCGTTCGCGTCAACCCCCACAGGCTGACAGCCAATGCAATTGAGAACAGCACGGCCGGTATGACGGAACACAGTAGTAGACGGACATTGAATCGAAACCGCATGGCGGTCTTTGCTCCTTGTATTTGTATATAAAATGAATCCGCTCATATTCTGCGCCCAAATAAGCAGAAGTAATAAGCGCAACAAATTAACAAAATCAGTTACAAATACACTTGACACGGTGCACAAAACACCGCAAGGGCAAGTAATCACCTGTTTACAGTGCGTCTCATTCTACGACGCGCAACGTGCCTTGCGCAGTGCACTATATGTGGCGTGGGGTTAACCCTGTGCAATTGCCGCAAGCAACTCACTAGAATCGATTGAACCTACCGATCGTTCGGTTAGTAAGAGAGCGACAAGATTCTTCCACCCTGAGAGGAGACCTATGAAAACGCTCATTTTTGCGGCGGCTACAGTCGTGTCAGCCACCTTCGCCTTACCAGCTAGCGCGGACAACAATTACCCCTCCCGCCCCATTCGTCTCGTTGTGCCATTTGCCCCTGGCGGTGGTGCCGACCTAAACGCCCGGCGCATCGCACAGCCTCTTGCGGAATATCTGAAGCAGACCGTTGTAATTGAGAACGTTCCCGGGGCCGGGGGAACGTTGGGAGCCAACCGCGTCGCCAAATCCACGCCGGACGGTTACACGCTGCTTTATACGACTCCTGGTCAACAAATGACCGCCCCCTATCTCATTGAGAATCTACCCTACGACGCCTTCAAATCGTTGCGCGCCGTCAGCCACCTCACCGCCGGAACCAATGTCCTGGTAGTTCACAAAGATTTTCCCGCCGATTCTGTTCAGTCACTGATCGATTATGCAAGACAGCACCCTGGCAAAGTGAATTTCGCCAGTTCAGGCATCGGTTCGACCAGTCATCTGGCAGGCGAGCTTTTTAAGAAGTTGGCGAATATCGATATTGTGCATGTGCCCTATAGGGGCACGGGGCCGGCCGCAGCAGACGTCGTAGGCGGGCGGGTGCAAATGTCTATCGACACTCTGAGTGTTTACCTTCCCCATATCAAGTCGGGCGCTGTCCGGGCTTTGGGCGTCTCCACCCTGGAACCGAACCCAATAGCGCCGCAGATCCCGCCCATTGCCGAGACCTTGACTGGCTTCGAAGCGTCACCGGTGAATTACCTGACAGCCCCCGGCGACACACCAGACGACATAGTCAATAGACTAAGCGATGCGATTCGCGCGATCACGGAGGCACCCGAACTTCAGGAGATGTTCGCATCAACTGGAACAAGACTGTACGGCACCACACCTAGTGAAATGGAAGAAATCGTCCAACGTGAGCAAACACGATGGAAGGACGTTATTGAAAGTGCCGGTATCTCCGTAAAGCACTCCCAATGAGCATTCAATTCCCAAATTGGACGGCCTTATGAAAAAGTCGATCTCCTCCACCGCGAGGTATGTCGCGTTAGCACTCGCTACATTCTTCACCTTTCCCGCCAATGCCGAAAGTTTTCCGAGTCAGCCTGTCACCATCGTCGTCCCCTACTCTGCGGGAGGCATTACCGATGCGTACGCACGTTCGATTGGCGATTTTCTGACGCGGCACTGGGGGACGCAAGTCATTGTGGACAACAAGGGCGGCGCGGGCACCATGATAGGAACGCAGATAGTCAGCCGCGCAAAACCCGATGGCCATACCTTATTGCTCACCAGCTATGCATTCACGTCTAACCCCCTTCTTCGGGACGATTTGAATTACACCCCGGACTCTTTCCAACCGGTCATGCTGCTGGGCAATAGTCGCAGCATGCTTGTCGTCAGCAGCGCCAGCGACCTCAAGTCGCTGGACGACGCAATCGCCAAAGGCAAGAAGTCACCAGGCAACTTGAAGCTGGCTTCGTCGGGGAACGCTTCCAGCCCCCATATTGCTGCGGAGCTCTGGGCGAGGGAAGTCGGCATCACCATTACGCACGTTCCTTATCGCGGAACTGCACCCGCCATGAACGACTTGTATGGCGGGCTGGTCGATGGAATATTTGATGGACCCAGCTCCATTTCCAGTGTGCGCGAAGGCCGACTGCGCGCTCTGGGCATCGCACATGAATCTCGCCATGACGCCGCCCCTGAAGTGCCAACGTTCCGCGAGCAAGGCATTGATCTCGTGTTCGGCAGCTGGTTCGGATTCTTCGCTCCCAAGGGAACGCCGGAAGCCGTCGTTCAGGAGATCAACACCGCTCTGAACCGGTCACTGGCGGATCCGAAGGTGAAGAGAATCCTCGATAGCGCCGGGCTTTTTGTCTCCGGAGGAAGCCCCAAGGAGTTCTCTGATTTTCTCGAATATGAGTCCGGACGCCTGAAATCACTCATCGATGGTGGCGTGCACTTGATCGTCAAATAACCCGTCATGGAAGCCCACATAATGGACCTGCAACTCCTGGAAGTAGAAAAGCACGATGGTTTCGCCATCGTTTATCTGAATCGACCTCCGGTCAACGCGCAAAACGCCGAGCTGCGCGGGGAACTGATCAAAGTTTTCGATGCATTCAATGATGACGATTCTGTGCGTTGCGTCATTCTCACTGCTCGTGGCGACATCTTTTCGGCCGGCGCCGACATTGCGGAGCGGCCCGCTATTAAGGGGCGTGGCCCCGGTGCATATTGGAGCCATAACCGATTGGTGCGCGAGGCCTCTCTGGCCATTTCCGACTGCAGTAAACCAGTGATTGCTGCGGTCAACGGACCGGCCATCGGTGCCGGATTCGGTCTGATGGCCGCCTGCGATATTTGGATCGCGTCGGACAACGCCTATGTCTCGATGCCAGAGATCAATGTCGGCTTAGCCGGCGGCACAGCGTTATTGCAACGGATATTCGGCAAATCCCGGTCACGGCGTATGTTCTATACAGGCATGAAGGTGTCTGCCCACGAACTTTATCGTCTGGGCCTTATCGAAGCCAGTGTGCCCCGTGAAGAGCTCATGCCGTACGCCATCGGCCTCGCCAAGGAAATTGCATCCAAGGCCCCACTTGCCCTCATGTACGCCAAACAAGCCGCCCAGGTAACTGCGTCCATGCCACAACGAGAAGGGTATCGCTTTGAACAGAACATCACAGTGGCCTTGTCAAATACCGAAGATGCCCGCGAGGCCCAAATGGCTTTCCTCGAAAAGCGTGAGCCACGATACAAGGGACGTTAACCATGCAGTATCAAGCACTGAATCCGGATTTCTTGTCCTTACCACTGACTGGCAACGCGGAAGCGGGACATTATCTTGACTTCCAGCATGAGGTTCGGGAGTTTGCCGATAAGCAATGCCCTCCAGATATACGCGCAAGAGTCAGGCGCGGGGAAAAGATAAATCGTGATCTGTTCAGCCGCTGGCAGAAGATACTGTATGAACGCGGTTGGGCGGCCCCGGGCTGGCCCAAGGAGTACGGCGGCACCGGTTGGAACTTACGTGAACGCATGATTTTCGAGGAAGTCATGGCTGACCTAGATTGTCCCCCGCTCTATCACCATGGCTTGGGGCACATAGGTCCCGTGATCATGCACTTCGGCACTGACGAGCAGAAATCGCACTACTTACCCCGCATTCTGAACGCTTCCGACTGGTGGTGCCAAGGCTACTCCGAGCCTAATTCCGGGTCCGACCTGGCCTCGCTACAGACCCGGGCCGAACGGCACAGTACACATTACCTTGTAAACGGCCAAAAAATCTGGACTTCGCATGCCCACGAGGCCAACATGATCTACCTGTTGGTGCGGACATCCCAGGAAGCACGCAAGCAGGAGGGCATTTCCTTGTTGCTTGTGGATCTCGATACTCCCGGCATCACGATCCGCCCTATCCAGACCATTGACGGTTGGCACCATGTCAACGAAGTGTTCTTTGAGAATGTGCGGGTTCCGTTAGACAGGCTCGTCGGTGAAGAAGGTAAAGGCTGGCAGTGCGCCAAATATTTACTTGAGCGCGAGCGCCTGCCGCCTGCGAGCGTTTCTCAGCTTTTGCGTCAATGGCGGCGGGTAGCCCAGCTGTTGTGGGAAAGTCGGCATCAACAACATGACAGCCATGATTTCGCCACGTTGAATCGCCAATTGTTCCAACTTGCGGCACAAATTAAAGGTGCCCGGGAAATGCTGGCCTCTGCAATTGACGCCATTATGCAAGAACGTCAACTGGGCGCGAAGCCTTCCGCCCTGAAATTGCTTTGCAGCAGCATTGCGCAATCATTAACAGAAATCTCATTACACGTCACCGGCCCAGTTGGCACGCAGCACTTTCTCAATACAGCCCATGAACAGACCGAAACCGGCCTGTGGTTGCAAAACTATCTTTTCACCCGTTCAAAGACAATAGCCGGCGGAACCACGGAAATCCAGCGGAATGTGGTGGCACGGGCATTGTTGGGAGCATGATTTAATGACTGTCACAATGGACACGGTTTTTCCTAATCTTCTGTTTGATGGCGCTGCGCGCTACGCCATCAACACAACTGCCGGCACAGCAGACCCCTCCATCATCACTGAGATGGGATGGCATACGATACTGCTTGCCGAAAATGAAGGCGGTTACGGCGGCACCCTTGAAGATCTTGCCGCGGTCATCGAAGGAATAGCAACACGCGCAATCAACCTTCCACTCGTCACCCGTTGCGGCATCGTGCCGGCGATTCTGAATGCGCTGGGAGACTCCCCGTCAATCTCCGAGCTGCGGCGCAGGGTTGCGGCGGACGAGCTGCGTATCGAATGGGGCGGGTCATGTGATCCGCGATTGGGCGTGCATGCGTTGCCGGTTATTGACCTAGAGCAGCGAACCCTCAACGGAACGTTGCGTCAGGCCGAACTGGCACAGGACTGTACACACATTATGTTTGCGGTTACAGGGACACGTGCCAATAACATTGCTCTCGTTTGTCTAGAAACCGGTCAGCTGGCAGGGCCGCGTGAAGCTTTCCTCAGCGTCGAAGGTCGCAACATTTACGAGATCCCGCTCGGTAATCTGCCACTAAGCGAAGCCAACATCCTTGCGCAAGCCGACATCGCTCTGAATTCTCTACGCAGCGGCTGGAAAACAGCGCAAGCCGCCACAGGCGCGGACATCGTCTGCACTATGAGGCAGGCCCTCACCGAGACGATCGCCTATCTTCAGGAGCGCAAACAATTTGGCAGGCCACTGTCCCACTTCCAGGTGCTCCAGCACGATGTCGCCAAGCTCTACGTCTGCTTCGAAACGTGCAAGGGCCTGCTTAAGTCCACACTACGGCTTGATACCTCCACAGAAGCGAACCTCGAGCTCAGTGTGGCGGCCTTCAATTTACTCGGCTTGTATTTGCGCGAGCAGGCAGTCGAATTTGCACAGTCGGTTATTCAGCTGCACGGGGGCATGGGAATGACGCAGGAGACATTGGCGGCACGTCTTGCAACACGCTTAATCGCTCTCGCCTTCCGATTTGGCGACACCTATCAGCACACCAAAGCATTGCAGCGGTATCAGGGAGACCAAGTTTCATGAGCGAAGCATCTATCACTGCCCATCCGCTGGAGCTTTTTTTTAATCCTGAGTCAGTTGCCATCATCGGTGCCTCATCCGATCCGAATAAGTTGGGCGGAAAGCCAATACGCTACCTGCTGAGTGCCGGATACGCGGGGCGCATTTATCCGATTAACCCGAATTCCGACACGATACAGGGCCTGCGAGCTTTCCGTTCCTTGCACGACATCGAGGAACCCGTTGACCAGGCGTTAATCATCGTGCCGGCAGCGGTCGCCGTGGATGCGCTGCGCGACTGTATCGATAAGGGAATCCGGGCGGTCCAGGTACTGAGTTCGGGCTTCGCTGAAGAAAGTGCTGAAGGGGCGAAGCGCCAGCAAGAATTGGTCGAGCTCGCCAGTCAGCACGACGTACATTTGTTGGGGCCTAATTGTCTTGGCGTCGTCAGTGTCCGCAACCGGTATTTCGCCACGTTTTCCACTGCTTTGGAAACACTTACACCGCGCCCTGGCGTCATCAGCTTTGCTACGCAGAGCGGGGCGTTCGGTTCCTGCGCATACGCGCTGGCCATACAAAGAGACCTGGGCATCGCGCGGATCATCGCAACCGGCAATGAAGCTGACATTGACGTCACCGCATGCATCGACTTTCTTGCATCGGACGAAGACACGCATGTCATATGCGCGGCGATTGAAGGCTGTCGAGACGGTCAGCGGCTGCGCGAAGCACTGCACAAAGCGGCACGCGCGAACAAGCCCGTCGTACTGATGAAGGTAGGCAGCTCTGCCGTGGGGCAGGTGGCGGCAGCAACCCACACAGGAGCCATCGCCGGCGACGACCGGATCTTCGACGAAATATGTCGTGAATATGGTGCGTGGAGAGCCGGCTCGATCGAAGAGATGCTGGATATCGCGTATATATGCAGTCAGCTACCAGCACCGGATAATGACCGTGCCACCATCATCACCGTCTCAGGCGGAATCGGCGTACTGATGGCCGACGACGCCGACCGTGCACGTCTGGACACTCCACCCCTCCCGTCTTCTGCCCAGGAAGACATCAAAGCCATCGTGCCCTTTCTGGTTGGCACCAACCCATTGGACACCACTGCACAGATTGGGGCGATTCCAAACGGCATTCCGGATCTGGTCGACTATGTCATGAAGCAGACTGACTGCAGCTCCCACTTTATTTACCTGGCTCAGATCCCGTGCAATTCGCAGCGCTTCGTACCCATGCTCGAGGCGCTGGCGGCGGTCCGGGATTCAAATCCGGGCCAGCTCATGATTCTCGTCGGACCGTCCGATGATGCCATGCGCCGGCAAGTCGAGCACAAGGGACTCGTCATCTTCGCGGATCCGAGTCGAGCCGTACGCACTCTGGGCGCGATCTGCGAAATGCAGCGCCGGCGTAACTCCTTGCGCAGCCGGCCCGAGGACGTACCCATGATTGACAGGACGCCACGCTTTGCTCCTTCTTCCTGCCTGGGCAATCTGAGCGAACTGGAAGCGAAAGCGTGGTTAAAACAGTATGGCTTGCCAGTCCTTTCTGAAGCGCTGTGCTCTACCGCATCCGACGCAGTAGAAGCGGCAGATCAAATGGGCTACCCAGTCGTCGCCAAGATAGTCTCGCCGGATCTTCAGCACAAGACGGAACTCGGGGGAGTCATTCTGAACATACAGACCGCACAGGCGGTGCGTGATGCTTTCGACATACTCATGCAACGAGCCAGGTCGCACAACAGCCGGTTACAGGTCGACGGCATATCGATCGCGCCGATGGTTCGCGGTGGTGTGGAGACCATACTGGGTATTCACATCGACCCGATTTTCGGCCCCATGATCATGTTCGGGCTTGGCGGAGTCGCCGTGGAGCTATATCGGGATGTCGCCTTTGCGTCGGTGCCGGTCTCCTCAATCCAAGCAGACCAGCTCATAAGCCGAGTGAAAGCTGCCGGGCTGCTGAAGGGCTGGCGGGGTAGCCCAGCTGCAGATATCAGTACCCTCAAAGACGCCATATTGGCCCTTTCCGATTTCGCATCCGATTGGTCACATATTCTTGAAGGCGTGGATATCAACCCCTTTGTAGTTCTACCGGAGGGAGGGGCGTGTTTGGATGCGGTCATCTCACTCAAGGCTGCTCCCCGGGTCGCAGTCGGGTCAGAAGCCTAACCCCACCTTATATAATTCTGCCGCTAAAACGGGTGCAACAGCAGCTTAACTTGAGCAAAGGAAATGCATGGCTACACGAGACCCCAATAGGCGGAAAAAAATTATCGACGCCTCGCGTCGCCTATTCGCTCGCCACGGTTACGATGGCACATCGATCAGCATGATCGCGGCAGAGGCTGGGCTGAGTAAAGCAGCCCTCTACCATCACTTCAAAAACAAGGAAGCCATATACCGTGTCAGTTCACGTACGGGTATGGACGCTCTGCTGAGCGAAGTGGAAAAAGCCCTGGCTGCCGCTGGCGACCACCCGCTCGAAAGACTGCGCACGTACATGCGTGCTTCCGCGGATCGCTTTGAACGCAAGCAGGATAGCTGGATGTCAGGTTCTGCCATTTTCTGGAGTATTCATTACTCCGAGACGCGCTCCCAAGTGCTGCAGGTACGAGATACGTACGAAGACCTGCTGAAGCAGATACTCAAAGACGGTATCGACCAGGGCGTGTTCCGAAAGGAGCTCGACCCGAATCTGACCAGCAAATTCCTGCTTTCCATCCTAAACCAGTTACCCCGCTGGTACCGGAAAGGTGGGCGCTATAGCGCAACAGAAATCATCGATATCTATTTGGATACGTACCTGGACGGCATACTGATGGACAATGCGGCCTCCGAAGCCTGACCAACCCTCCGCTCAACCGTAAACCAGTTCCTTCAGAAACAACGATAACGA
>JAJUGB010000133.1 GCA_029268595.1 Alcaligenaceae bacterium
CCAACTTTCAGGAGGACAGCAGCAGCGCGCCGCCATTGCACGGGCGTTGTGCATGAAGCCCGAAATCATGCTTTTCGACGAGCCGACATCGGCTCTTGACCCCGAAATGGTGGGTGAAGTCCTTGAGACGATGGTGTCCCTGGCTCGAGACGGAATGACCATGTTATGCGTTACGCATGAAATGGAGTTCGCGCGTCAAGTGGCCTCGCGCATCGTATTCATGGACGGCGGTGGCATCCTTTGTGACGGTGCCCCCGAGGATTTCTTCGCTCAGCAGACTTCACCAAGAATCAGGCAGTTCCTACGGCAGATCGGCGAATAGCCGATCGGTATAACGACGCAATCTCCTTTCCACATTCCTTAGAAAGAGGATCCCATGGTCGCATCCCGAATATTGTCTCTTGCCTGCCTTGCGCTGGCACTGGTATCCGCCTCTGTTTTCGCGCAGCAATCCAATACGAGTACCGGCTCCGCGTCTGACACGGTCGCCCGTGTCAAGGCGCGGGGCAGTGTCGCCTGTGGTGTATTTGCCGGCGCGGAAGGTTTCGCTGTTCCTACCACCGACGGTCAGTACCGAGGATTCGACGTCGATGTCTGCAGGGCAGTCGCGGCCGCGGTGCTTGGCGACGCGAAGAAGGTCAAGTATGTTCCGCTGACGCCTCTCACGCGATTCCCGTCACTTCAAAGTGGGGAAATTGACTTGCTGGTGATGGCCGTGACGTGGACCTTGGCCCGTGACGCGGGGTTGGGAATCGACTTCACGGGCATCCACTACTACGACGGCCAGAGTTTCATGGTGCCTAAGAAGACGAAGATAGAAAGCCTGGATCAACTTAATGGCGCCACCATCTGTCTTGCGCCCGGCTCAGCCACTGAGCTAAACCTCGCCGATTATTTCCGCCGCAATAAGATGACGTACAAACCTGTGCTGATCGAGCGCCGCGATGAGATGGTTGCAGCCTATCTTAATGGCCGTTGCGATGCCATGACCAACGATCGCGTTTTGCTGGAAAGCACACGCCTGAAGAATATTCCGCAACCGGATGAGCACCTGATTTTGCCGGAAATCATCTCCAAAGAGGCTTATTCACCTGTTGTCCGCCACGGTGATAACCGTTGGGCCGACATCGTACGGTGGTCGGTGTGGGCGATGATAGAGGCTGAGGAGCAAGGCGTCACGTCAGCCAACATCGACCAGGCCGCGACTTCGACCAGTCCGGTTCAACAGCGCTTGGCCGGCGCGAGCGGTGATTTTGACAAACTCCTGGGTCTGGGGCCCACCTGGTCCTACGACATTATCAAGCAGGTTGGCAACTATCGCGAGAGCTTCGAGCGCAATCTTGCGCCTCTTGGTATCGAGCGCGGGCCCAACCGCCTTTGGAAGGATGGAGGCCTGCTTTACTCGCCGGCCTTCCGCTAAGCAAATGACCATGAACGCTTCACCGTCTGTGTATCTCAATCCTCGCTACCAACAAGGCGCGATTTCGGCCGCCGGGTTCTTCCCGGCCTCCGAGCTCAAGTCGGTAAAGGCAGACATAGAGCAATGGCCGGGCTACGAGGCCACGCCGTTGCTCCCACTGCCTGACCTGGCCGCGGCTCACGGGGTTAAATCAGTCCTGTACAAGGACGAAGGGGGGCGGTTCGGCCTCGGCAGCTTTAAAGCCATTGGCGGGGCCTACGCTGTGCAACGCCTAGTACAGCAGCGCGTTCGCGAGCAGCAAGGCATAGACGTCAGTGTTTCGCAGATACTCGAGAACGACCTTGGCAGAACCTGCGGTCTGGTTGTTGCCTGCGCGACGGACGGCAACCATGGAAGATCCGTGGCCTGGGCCGCCCGTTTGTTTGGCCTGCCATGTCATATTTATGTGCACGCGAACGTAAGCCCGAACCGACGCGCGGCGTTGCAGGAATTAGGCGCAACCGTAGTAGCGGTCCCGGGTGTTTATGACGACGCGGTGAACCGTGCTTCAACCGACGCTAGCACGCATGGCTGGACCATCGTCTCGGATACCTCGTATCCGGGCTACAGCGAGATCCCGTTCAACGTGATGCTTGGTTACACGGTGATGTTCGACGAGATTCTGGACCAGGCACCCGAGCCGATCACGCATGTTTTTATCCAGTGTGGAGTTGGCGCGCTGCCGGCGTCAATTTGCGCATATTTCGCGGCGCGATCGCCTGCCACGAAGTTGATCGTGGTCGAGCCGGAAAGAGCTGCTTGCCTTCTCGAGTCTGCGCGGGGAGGCGCTATCGTGAACCTGGATGGCGATTTGGCGACTCTGATGGCCGGGCTGGCGTGCGGGTGCCCTTCGCATCTGGCGTGGAGCGTTCTGCGCGAAGGCGCCGCCGCCTTCATGACGGCGCCAGAAGAGCTGACGGTTCGAGGCCTGCGGATGCTCGCGAAGCGGCAACCAGCCATCATCTCGGGAGAAACCGGGGCGGCTGGGCTTGCCGGGTTTCTTGCAGCATCGGAGGGCCCGCAGCGGGATGCGCTTGGGTTGAATCGAGACAGTGTTGTCCTTCTCATTGGCACAGAAGGAGCGACGGATCCAGATCTCTATCAAACGATATTGAAACTGCCGGACGACGACGTGAGCGGATTTTGCCAGTCGTTCTTGCAGCGAGCCCGGCGCAACGCCTTGAACCAGGCGGCCAGTCAGAAGTAACACCAACATCGTCTCTAAATTGAAGTAATCCTATGTCCCATGGTCGACAAAACAGCAATTTTGACATCGGCGCTCACCTCAAGGCATTGCGACGTGGCAAGAGCCTAACCTTGCAGCAGTTGTCCAAGCAGTCGGGAGTCTCGATCTCTTCCATATCCAAGATCGAGAATGGAAGGGCGTCTGCTTCTTTCGACACTTTGTTGAACCTGTGCCACGCCTTGGAGGTTTCTTTCGAAACGCTCATGGGCAACACCGCGCCGGGAGCATCTGCTCGCAGAGCCATTACCCACCGGAGCGACGTTGCCACTTTCGAGACGTCTCAGTACGGCTACGAGGTGCACGCCCAGGAACTCGCGAGCAAACGAATGATTCCGTTGGTCATGGAGATCAGAAACCGTGTGATCGACGAAACGACACAGTGGAGCGAGCATCCTGGAGAGGAATTCATTTACGTCGTATCTGGGGAACTGGACCTGCATACGAATCCCTATGCTCCCGCGCGCTTAAAGGCCGGTGAAAGCGCGTACATCGATAGCGGCATGCCGCACGCGTTCGTATCTGTCAGCAAGAAGGATGCGAAGATCATATCGGTGTGCCTGGATACAGCGACACAGACGGCGACGACCTTCGTGAAATTGCGGACCCAGTCATGAAAAAAACTGCTGACTCGCATGCCCGTATTCCATGGAAGGCCATATTGGTGCAGGTGGCCGTGCTCGTGGGTATCGCCGTTGTACTGGGGCTGGCTGCCCGTATGGCAATGCTCAAAATCGCGTCTCAGCAAACGGCCAGTGGATTCGGATTCTTGTCGAATTCAGCTGGCTTCGACATATCGGAAAGCGTGATCGCATTCGAGTCGCAGATGAGCTATGGCCGAGCCATACTGGCGGGGTTCATAAACACGCTGGTATGCGCTGCGGTCGCAGCTGCGGCCGCCACAGTGCTTGGGCTGGGCATGGGGCTGGCGCGGCTTTCTACAAATTTCCTGTTGCGCAACGTGACGCTCGGGATTAGTGAAGCGATCCGTAACGTGCCGCTGCTTCTGCAGCTGCTGGTGTGGTACGCGCTTGTCATCAACGTGTTTCCCGTGCCGCGCGAGGCGGAACCCTTGTGGGGGTGGTGGTTCACCAATCGAGGCGTTTTCATTCCCGCCATCAAAATGCCTGCAGAAAGCCTGTCGGCGTGGCTGCTTCCGATTCTTGCTGCAGCGTGTGCCCTGGTGTACTGGAAGGTTGCGCCGCGATTGATCAATGCCAGTTTGCGCGTACGAAAAGTACTGGCAATCTTGACCGTCTGCGCGATTCTGGGTCTTTTGCTGGCGTGGGCATATGGAGGCGAGGTTTCCCGGCCCAAATTGCAAGGTTTCAATATCTCGGGAGGCATCTCGCTTTCTCCCGAGATGGCCGCCATGATCATCGGATTGGGGGTGTACTCGAGCGCGTTCATCGGGGAGGTGATTCGCTCAGGTGTGCTCGCGGTGCCAACGGGCCAGGTAGAGGCGGCCTACGCGCTCGGCTTGACCCCGCTGCATCGAGTGCGCTTTATCGTGCTGCCGCAGGCGCTGCGCCTAGTGCTGCCCCCGTTATCCAACATTTACCTGAGCCTAGGAAAGAACACCAGTCTGGGCGTGGCTATCGGATTCCCGGACCTGAGCTCGGTCATCGCCACCACCATCAACCAGTCTGGCCACGCAATCGAGGGCGTACTTATCCAGGTTGTTGCTTACCTGCTGATGAGTTTCACGGTGTGGTTTGCCATCTCTGCATACGACAAGCGCACAAACTATGTTCTACGCTAGCCATAATCGCAGTTCCTGGTACGGGCGTTTAGCCGGGATACTGTTTCCCACTCCGATGCAGGCGGCAATCTCGTTGGCCACTATTGCGGTCTGCCTGTGGTGCGCCTGGTTTCTTTCCGAGTGGCTGGTCATTAATGCGGTTTTTTCGGGCAGCGCAGAAGAATGCCGGGCGGCAATGCCCCACGGTGCTTGCTGGGCAGGCGTGCTCGACAAAATCGAATTCATCATCATCGGCCGCTATTCCAGCGCCGAGGCTTGGCGGCCCCAAGTGGTCGTTGCGCTGTTCGCGCTTGTCATGGTTGCCTGCTACTTCCGGTTCAGCTGGGGGTTGCGCATGGCGCTCATGTGGTACGTGTTCATCTTCTTGTCGCATGTGATTTTGGGTGGAGGCGTGTTCGGGCTGCGGCCCGTTCCTGCGGATCAATGGGGCGGGTTTGCGTTGACTATCGTATTGGCGAGCTCGGGTCTCGGAATAGCGCTGCCGGTCGGGATATTGCTGGCTTTGGCGCGGCGGTCGAGGCTTCCGCTGATTCGCAGTCTCGCCACAGGCTACATCGAGTTGGTAAGAGGCGTGCCATTGGTGGCAGTGCTGTTCCTTACGTCTGTCATGCTGCCGCTCGTACTTCCGGAAGCGTTCTCGCCGACCAAAGTGGGGCGCGCCTGTACGGCTATAGGATTCTTCGCTGCTGCCTACATCGCCGAAGTCGTTCGAGGGGGATTGCAGACAATTCCCGCCGGACAGCAGGAAGCGGCTCGCGCATTGGGGATGAATTATGTGGCTGCGACATTGACAGTAGTATTGCCGCAGGCGCTTCGCGTGACCGTTCCTCCCATCATGAACACGATGATCGCGATTTTCAAAGATACCTCTCTGGTCATAACTATCGGCCTTATCGACTTCCTGGGTGTCGTACGGCTCATTACGATTGAGCCAGAGTGGCGCCTGTTCTACCTCGAGCCATTGATCTTTGCCGGGGTAGTGTATTTCCTGTTCTGTTGGTACATGTCTCGCGTGGCGTTCCGCATTGAGCGATCGCTGCTGAAGAGCACGATGCGCTGACGAAGACGATTCGGCCAACGGATCCGATTCGACATATTTCATTCTGGAGGTTCTTCTAATGACGAGCAGTGCACTCCATAGATCTGAAACCCAGCCCCACTTGGAGGGGGATAGTGTTCAAGCGGCGCGGATTCACTTGGCCGCGGCGAATCGGCTTGCGGTCTTCCACGAGTTGGAAGAAGGCATAGACAATCACTTTACGATGATGGTGCCGGGCACCACCGATCGTTTTCTGGTGCTGCCATTCGGCAAGCATTGGTCCGAGGCGCGGGCGAGCGACATGCTCGTCTTCGACGAGGCCGGCAACGTGTTGAGCGGAAATGGGCGTGTCGAAATGACCGCGGTGTGCATTCATGCGCCGGTGCACCGAATTTCCGGTGCCCGCGCCGTGTTGCATACACACCAGACCTGGGCGCTGGCTCTCAACATGCTGGAAGATAATCGCCTGTTGCCAGCCAGCCAGACTGCGGCTTTTTTCGCACGCAACATTGCCTACGACGACGGCTACTCAGGCCTGGCTGAAGAGCTGAATGAGGGTGAGCGGTTGGCATCTGTGCTGGGCGACAAGCACATTCTCTTCATGAAGAACCATGGTGTGCTGGTAGTGGGGGATACCATGGCGCAGGCTTACCGTCGCCTATACAAGCTCGAGCGCGTTTGTCGTGCCCAGGTGCTCGCGATGTCCACCGGCAGGCCTATTGCTCAACTGTCTGACGACATCGTGAGCCGGGTGGAGATGCCTGTAGTGAACGACAGCCATTCCCGTACTGAGCGGGAGGATCTTTACTTTGAAGCCATGATGCGAGTCTTGGACCGTATCATGCCTGGCTACGCTGAGTAGGTCATGATGATCATGCGAGACGTCTTCAACGAACCTAAAATGTTGCGTTTGCCGGGCGGCTCGGAAATAGCAGTTTATCGAGCCGGCGTGTCGGGACCTCCTGTCATATTCTGCCATGGTTTCCCCGAACTGGCCTATACCTGGCGCCACGTTCTTCCCGCGGTTGCCACGGCCGGTTTCCAGGCCATTGCGCTGGACATGCCTGGCTTTGGTCGGAGCAGCCAGCCAAAGGCGATAGAGCACTACGACATCGTCAGCCTTACCACACGCCTTGGCCAAGTATGCCGCGCGCTCGGGTTCGAGCGGGCGATCTACGTGGGGCACGACTGGGGTTCTTCCGTGGTGTGGGAGATGCCGCTGCTACAGCCGGACGTCGCGGCTGGCGTTATCGCGTTGAACACTCCCCGATGGAAGTATCGCCGATGGGGCGACCGCCCTCTCGAGTATCTGCGGGACCTACATGGTTCGGACCACTACATGCTGTATTTCCAGCAGCCAGGCCTTCCTGAAGCGGCACTGATGAATGAGCTTGATGCGGGAACACTCAAACGTTTCCGGAAGCCGCCATTCGATATTTTCCCGATCGACCCGGATTCTGCTCTCGCGCATCAGCATCTGTCGGCGATTCGGAATATTCCACTTGGCGAGACGTGTCTTTCCGATGCCGAGGCGAGCGTATACATAGACGAGTTCCGGCGTACCGGATTCACCGGAGGGCTCAAGTATTACCGGAATATCGACCGCAATGCTCAGTTGTTGCGCGGCACCACAGAACGGATAGATGTGCCAGCTTTGATGGTCGCCGTGACTCACGATATCTACAACCCTGCGCAGGCCAGCGAAGATATTGAGCAATTGGGCAATCAGGTTGAGCGCATAGTGATGCAACGCGCAGGGCATTGGCTTCCCGATGAGAACCGCTCGGATCTCCCCGCGGCGTTGGTTAGTTGGCTTGACCGTTATCGGCATATTGCCGGCTAACTCGCAACTGGAGCACCGAGTATGCGTGAATGCTTGAAGTTCTATATTGACGGCCACTGGGTGAAGCCCGTGAGCGGCGTGACGGTTGAAGTGATCAATCTGGCCTTGCCCCGTTCCTCCGGACAGTTGGTTTAACTTCTCAAGCCGCTGCCTCGAATTGCATGGGGCTGACGTAGCCCAACGTTGAGTGTTGGCGTCGGGGATTGTAGAACCGCTCGATGTAATCGAAGACATCGGCACGGCAATGATCACGGGTCCGATAGATCTTCCGGTTCAGCCTTTCAGTTTTCAGCGTGGAGAAGAAACTCTCCATTGCTGCGTTGTCCCAGCAGTCGCCCCGCTTGCTCATGCTGCACACCATGCCAGTTTTTGCTTTAGGCGCCCGATACAAGACCTCCGCAAGTATTCTGTGCCACATCTTTTGCAATCTGCAGCACCGATGCCTGCGGTAAGCTCTGACATGATGAAGTCCCCAGTGTCTCAATAGGTATTGGAGAATCATCGTCCGATCCATCAAAGAAGAGGAGAGGTACATGAGAGTGTGGTCAAAGATGCTGTACGTGACCGCGTGTGCGGCGCTCATCGCACCGTTGGCGGGCCAGGCACAACACAACCTGCATTCCGCCCACGGCCAACAGACGCCCGGCGCCACAGCGCCGCAAGATGCAGCCGCTAAGAAAGGGCCGCAAGATGTCGCCTACCAAGCCGACGTTGTGTTCACCCTACGCACCAGCATCGCCGACGGTAAGCTAGTGTTTATTGGCGTGACCGGCGAAATCACAGATCAAGTGAATCCCGATCTGCGCGTTCCAGAAGGGGCAGTGGTTCAGATCAACCTGGTGAACGATGACGGGGCTATTCACGACATCGCCGTACCTGAGTTCAACGTGAAGTCGGACAATATCACCGGCAAGGGCGCGGCAACGGCCGTGGTATTTCGAGCCACTAAGAGCGGGGAGTTTGAATACCTTTGCACCCTCCCGGGCCATAAAGCGGCTGGCATGTTTGGAAAATTGATCGTCGGCGAACCGGGCGAGAAGGCAAGCCTTGAGGGGCTCGATGTGGCGATGGATCCTACGCAAGTGGGGACACCCGTTGGCAAGCGAGAAGCCAAACACCTTACGGTGGACATGGAAACCACGGAAGTCGTGGGCCTGTTGTCTTCCGGAAGCACTTACCGTTATTGGACGTTCGACAATAAAGTGCCGGGACCATTCATCCGGGTACGGGTAGGCGATACGGTAACCATCAACCTTAAGAACGCTGAAGACTCACAGCATATCCACTCCGTCGACTTTCACGCCGTGACTGGTCCAGGGGGTGGTGCAGCGGTGACGCAAGTTGCTCCCGGCCAGACAAATAGCTTTACCTTCAAGGCATTGCAGCCGGGCCTATACGTATATCACTGCGCAACCCCCATGGTGGCTCAACATATCACCAATGGGATGTACGGCATGATTCTCGTCGAACCAGAAGGTGGACTGGAGCCGGTGGACAAGGAGTTCTACATCATGCAGGGTGAGCTTTACACCGCGCAAAAGCATGGTGC
>JAJUGB010000134.1 GCA_029268595.1 Alcaligenaceae bacterium
AGAACGCCTTGCTGCAGGTAATCGTCCCAATCGCAGCCGGCAATCGACGGGTTGTCGTCCGGACGGGGGTTGCGCCATGAGATCAGGAAAACCGTGAACCCTTGCTCTACCGCATAACGCACGAATGAGTTTTGCGGTTGCAGATCGAGTATGTAGTACTTATTGATGCATGGCGGGACAACCAGGAGAGGCTTTTCGTAGACTTGGGGCGTCTGGGCCTGGTATTGAATCAGCTGAAAAAGCGGGTTCTCGTAAACCACTTGCCCGGGTGTGATCGCCAAATTCTTTCCGACTTCAAAGCTTGATTCGTCGGTATGCGACACCCTGCCCTTGCGCATGTCCTCAAGAAGATTCAATATGCCCTGCCTGAGCGATTCTCCACCGGTATCGATGAGAGTCTTTTGAGCGTCGGGATTCAGAGCAAGAAAGTTGGAGGGCGACATGGCGTCCACCCATTGCATGACTGCAAAGCGCAAGCGGTTTTGAACGTCGGCTGGCAACTGTGCGGCATCAACCATTTGCAAGAGCGCACGCGACGACAGCAAATAGCTGTGGGCCATGAGCAGAAAGGCGGGATTGGCTTGCCAGGCTTCTGTCTGGAACCGGCGATCGGCGGGAGGCCTTAAGCCGCCTTGGTGAGCTTGAACCATGATCTCGTGCCAGCCCTTTGCAAATTCTGTCTGGATTCGCGCCAAGGCGTCCGGGTTGATGCAGACCCGCGGGGCCCATGAAGGCAAAGGTGCAGCGGCGTTCATAATGGTCCTGCTTTGAATCTTGGGAAACAATAGTCGCCGGCGGCACTATGGCTGTCAATCAGGGTAAGTCGCTATCGGCTCGGCTGCGTGAGGCATGTAGCGCCTTCGCGCTAAGTATCGCCAGGGTCGGGTTCGAGCCATGCGAGCGTCGCCATGCGCCCGGTTCTACCGTCCCGTCGGTAGGAAAAATAACGGTCTTGGTGGGTAAAGGTACATTCGTTGCTATCGAAGATAGCCGCCACACCGGCGCGATTCAACCGCCTTTTGGCCAGGTTGGGCAAGCTGGCCATGTATTTGTCATTCTGCGCATGAAAATGAACGGCCGCGCCTTCGTCTTGTTCGACAAAAGCTTGGAGAACCTCCGCACCCACTTCGAAATGCTTCTGACTGATGGCGGGGCCCAACCATGCCTGCCAGCTGGCTCGGGGGAATCGTTGTCGTAAGGCCGCCACGACGTTCTCGAGCACGCCGGCCGCCAATCCCCGCCAACCGGCGTGGGCGACGGCAAGCGCCCTGCCCTCTGTATCTGCGATGACCACGGGAAGGCAGTCTGCGCTCATGATGCACAGAGTTTGGTATGGCTTTGCCGTAAACGCGGCATCGGCGCAGGGACTGTTTTGTGGACTCTCGCGCAACTTCGCCCCCTGGCGCGCCCTCAGGTCAGACAGGTTGTGCCCCCGATCTGCGTCGAAGACCTCAGTGCCGTGTACCTGGTCCAACCACATCAATGGACCGGGCGCCAAGCGCTCCAGCCGGCTTCGATTTTCGAGAACGTGATGGGGCTGATCGCCCACATGCAAACCAACATTCAAGCTGGTGAAAGCACCAGTGCTCACTCCCCCGCTTCGCTGAGTACAAAAATAACGCACTCCTTTCCAGGAGGGACCAGTCACCACGGGTAAGTCGTGTGTTCTCAAGCGTTCCATTGGACGGCTTCCAGGGCGGCAGAGAAATCTTCGGGTAAGTCGGCATGAAAGGCCAGACGCTGGCCGCTTGCCGCATCGTCAAAAGCCAAGGCCCGTGCATGCAGCAATTGTCGCCCGATACTTGCGATCCGCTTTCCACCATATAGCACGTCGCCGACCAGGGGATGACGCAAACTGGCCATGTGCACGCGTATCTGGTGGGTCCGCCCAGTTTCGAGGCGACAAACGACCTCGGTAACGAAGGCGTTGGGCGGCAATTGACCCTGCCGCTGCGGCTGGTAGTGTGTGATGGCCGGCTTAGGCGCGATGGGATGCTCAACCGCCATGCGTACCGGCACTCTGGAGTCGCGTCCGATGGGACGGTCGACCGTGCCGCTGTCGTGCAGTTGTCCGTGAACCAATGCGAGATACTCGCGACTGACCGTGCGAGCTTGAAGCTGGCGCACCAGATGGGTTTGCGCAACCTCGTTCCGGGCAATGACAAGAAGGCCGGAAGTGTCTTTATCCAGTCGATGAACAATGCCGGCTCGAGCCACCTGACGCAGCTCGGGGTACCGGAAGAGGAGGCCGTTCAGTAGGGTACCGCTCCAGTTGCCAGCGCCGGGATGCGTTACCAGGCCGGCGGGTTTGTTGACGACTATCCAGTCGTCGGACTCCGCCACCACTTGGAACTCGACCGGCTCGCCCACAAAGGCCATGGCGTCGGGCGCCTGCTGCTCAAATACGGTAAGCTTGTCGCCTCCCTGAACGGGCTGTCTTACCCGGGCCGGTTTGTCGTTGACCAGAACATGACCTTCCTCGATCCACGCTTGGAGACGGCTACGAGAGTGTTCTGGAATTAACCGGGCCAACACTTTATCGAGCCTTTCTGGCGCAGCGCCGTAAGCCAATTCGAATTCCCGGGATGCTGTGCTTTCTGATTCTGCTTCGATATCTATGTCAGGCATGGCGACAAATCATATAATCAGCCTGCAATGCTAACACCCAAGGACGCCTTTGTGACTTGCCAACCCCCTGTAATCACCCGTCTTTCCCGGTTTAAAGCCTGGCTGCGGCCGGCCGGCATGCTGGCGGCAGTAGTATTAATCGCTGGCTGCGGTTCATTGAAAAAAGACGTTGACCCCACGGCGGGTTGGAGCGCCCAACGCCTGTATGAAGAGGCGCGGGTCGAGGTCAGCGACTCTAACTGGAGTGAAGCTCGCACACGCCTGGAGGCCATCGAGGCGCGATATCCGTTTGGCAATTACGCGCAGCAAGCGCTCATCGACCTGGCCTACGTCAACTGGAAGGACGACGAACCAGAGCAGGCCCTGGCCGCCATCGATCGCTTTCAGCAGCAATACCCAAATCATCCGGGCACGGACTACATGTTGTATCTGAAGGGGTTAATCACCTTCACCCCTCCGAGCGCCGCTTTTTCGCGTATTACCCGGCAGGATCCCAGCGAGCGCGACCCTAAAGGGCTACGCGAATCATACGAAGCCTTTAATGAGCTCATCACTCGCTATCCCGACAGCCGGTATACCCCGGACGCGCGCAAACGGGTCACATGGCTGGTGAATACGTTGGCAGAACATGAAGTGCACGTGGCCCAGTACTATTACGAACGCCATGCGTATTTAGCAGCAATAAACCGGGCACAAACCGTCGTGACAGAGTTTCAGGGGGTGCCTATTGCTGAAAAAGCGCTTTACATCATGTACTTGTCGTACGACAAACTGAACCTGCCCGAACTCCGAGACGACACCAAGCGTGTATTAGACGAAAACTATCCCAATAGCAAGTACTACACAGAAGGGCTCGAGGGCTCCACGAATATGTGGAACCCCATAAACTGGTTCTAGAACACCCCATACAGGCGCTGATGCCTGATCACTTTTAAGCTTCGTGCTGCTCCACTTGTACAGGCCCCGTCTCTTTCGGGGCCTGTTTGTTTTTGCAGAAATCGAGCACCGCGGACAACTCGCGTGTGCGAGCAAACGGTGGCAACCCTCGCCACAATAAGCGCCCATAGGGCTTGTCCACGATGCGTGTGTCGCCCACCATAAGCACGCCCCAATCACTTTCCGAGCGTATCAGTCGACCCGCACCTTGCTTGAGAGTGATGGCGGCTTGTGGCAGCTGGTATTCCATAAAAGGATTGCCGCCTTTATCGCGACATAGCTTCAGACGCGCTTCCAGGACGGGATCATCGGGTGGTGCAAACGGAAGCTTATCGATCGCCACCAGGGTAAGCGCATCGCCCGGCACATCGACGCCTTCCCAGAAGCTTGCGCTGCCTACGAGGACTGCGTTCGAGGTAGTGCGGAATTTTTCAAGGAGGGCTCCCCGCGAGCTTTCACCTTGACGCATCACGGCGCGTGCCCCAGCTTGACCTTCAAAAGCTTCGGAAAGCAGGTCGGCAATACGATCCACGGCGCGCAGCGTCGTGCACAAAACCAGTGCGCCACCAGGGGTGTTTTGCAACAAGGGCACCAGCAATTCGACGAACTTCTCGTTGAAGTTGGGGGCGCTGGGCAGCGGCAATTGGCGTGGCACGTACAAAACACCCTGGCTGGCATAGTCGAACGGCGATTCCCAACGGGCCGTGTCGGCATCCCAAAGACCCAGCTGACGCTGAAAATGACCGAAGTCGCCTTTGACCGAGAGAGTGGCGGAGGTAAACACCCACGCCTGATCTTTGCGCCGATATCTGGAGAAAACCCGCGCCACGGACAGGGGTGCACTATGCAGGCGCATATGGGTCGACCCCTGTTCTATCCAGCGTACGGCAGCATCGTCACCTTGTTCCCCGTCGTCGACATCTGGCGCCAGAGCATGATGTCCTTGTCGATCCGGCTGACTCCATTTAAACAAACGAGCTCGAATATCGAGCGCAGTACGGGCTAGAGCTGCAAGATCAGGGTGCTTCTCGGCGACCACATCCAGCAATTGGCAGGACCGGTCCAGTGCAGCGAGCAAGCCCCCCAATTGCTTGTCGAATTCCTCTGCGTTGGGAATATTGTCGAAAGTGGCCTTATGGCCCGGCATGCGCTCCACGAGCGCCGCGCTCAAACGTAGATCCCGAGTGGCTTGTTCAACCGTGCGAGCCAATTCGGTCCAGTTGGTTGCTTCGCGGGCATGGGCGAGTCCAGCGGCTTCCATCCCGCGTGCAAGATCCAGAAGCTGATGCGACGAAACACTATTGCCCAAGAATCGGGTAGCCACGTCGGGCAGCTGGTGCGCCTCGTCAAATACGACCAAGTCGACTGTAGGAAGTAAATCGGTGATGCCTTCTTCGCGCAAGGCCAGGTCAGCCATGAAAAGCGCATGGTTGACGACGACAAGATCGGCTTCTTGCGCCTGTTTGCGAGCCTTGAGCACGAAACAATCTCGCACATGTGGGCACTCCTGGCCCAAGCAGTTTTCCCGTGTCGACGTTACCCGGTTCCAAATATCGGCCTCTTCTGGGACAGAAACCAGTTCAGATCGATCTCCGCTACTCGACTGCTGGGCAAAAACCTGGATTTTCCGCAGTTGCCCGACCTCGGACCGAGACTTCAAAGCCCTATCGTCACCCGATAGGCGCTCCAGATGGAAATGACATACATAATTGCCCCTGCCCTTGAGTAAGGCAATGGTGATGGGCAGGGCCAGCGCCTTGCGTAAGCGGGGCAGATCACGGCGGAATAATTGGTCTTGCAGAGTGCGGGTACCCGTGGACACCAACACTTTGACCCCACTGAGAAAGGCCGGCACCAGATAAGCCCAGGTCTTCCCTGTACCGGTCCCCGCTTCCGCGATCAGCACGCCGTGCTTGTCGAGCGCTGTCTCTATTGCCTGCGCCAATTGCAACTGCGCCGGACGCGTCCGGTAGGTCGGCGAAGCCGCTGCCAGTGGACCATCGGAGGCAAAAATATCGGGAAGTTCTTGTTGGAACATGGACCAGACCGTGGACGAGAGAAGTGAACCTGGGAAGGGATATTACCTGCCGCCATTCCGGTCCGGGCGCGCCTTGTGGCAAAATGCCCCGCTTGAATGGTGTTGAGCAAGCTAGAGATGACGACTTCCGCCCCCCTATTTAACGAACCGCAAGACGCTCAAGAAGAAGCAGCACGTATCGTAAAGCTGCTTGCGACAGAGCTGGCTGTGCGACCAGCCCAAGTGGCGGCAGCCGTCCAACTGCTGGATGAAGGCGCCACTGTCCCTTTTATAGCGCGCTACCGCAAGGAAGCCACAGGCGGTCTTGACGACACGGTGCTGCGAAATCTCGAGGTGCGCCTGCTGTACGTCCGAGAGCTGGAAAGCCGACGGGCGGCAATCCTGGAGTCGATCGAGCAACAAGGCAAGCTGACCGCAGAACTGGCTGAAGAGATTACGCAGGCCGATACCAAGCAGCGCCTGGAGGATCTGTACGCGCCGTACAAGCCGAAGCGGAGAACCCGCGCGCAAATCGCCAAGGAAGCCGGACTGGAGCCTTTGGCTGACACTATTTTAAGCCAAGCCGATGCGGACCCGCTTGCGCTGGCAGCAAGTTATATAAACCCCGAGGCGTCTGTTAATGACGCTAAAGCCGCTCTGGACGGCGCACGGGACATCCTGGCGGAACGCTTCGCTGAAAATGCAGACCTGCTGGCTGACCTGCGGGAACACTTGTGGAACACCGGCCTGCTCTACTCCAAGGTGGTCGAAGGCAAAGAAGACGAGGGACACAACTTCCGCGACTGGTTCGAATTTAGCGAGCCATTGCGCACCCTTCCGTCACACCGCGTTCTGGCCTTATTACGGGGGCGTCAACAGGGAGTGCTCGATTTGAGACTCGGGCTGCGCGCGGAACTGGAAGAACAGACGCCGCACCCGTGCGTGCTGCGCATTGCCCAATTCCTCCGCATTGATGCCGACTTCTCCCTCAACGGCAATGCCAGGGGAAAGTGGCTTGCTGAGGTCTGCCGCTGGACCTGGAGAGTCAAGCTCCTTACGGCATTTGAGACTGAACTGATAGGCCGCTTGCGAGAAACCGCGGAAGAAGAAGCCATCCGGGTATTTGCCGCCAACCTGAAGGATTTGCTGCTTGCGGCTCCTGCTGGTCGCAAGCCCGTGATGGGGCTGGACCCGGGCATTCGCACTGGCGTGAAAGTGGCAGTCATTGATGCGACCGGCAAGGTGCTGGACACGGCCACCATCTACCCTTTCGAACCGCGTCGAGACCGAGAAGGTTCTCTACGGACGCTGGCCGCTTTAGCCGCTCGTCACAAGGTGGAGCTGGTCGCCATAGGCAATGGAACCGCGTCACGCGAGACAGAGAAGCTGGTGGGCGACTTGATGCAGGAGCACCCACACCTGAACCTGACGCGGGTACTGGTATCGGAGGCAGGCGCTTCGGTGTATTCGGCATCCGAATTGGCCGCTCAGGAGTTTCCCGAACTGGACGTCAGCTTGCGCGGGGCCGTATCCATTGCGCGGCGCCTGCAAGATCCTTTGGCGGAGCTTGTAAAAATCGAGCCCAAAGCCATTGGCGTCGGTCAGTATCAGCACGACGTGAATCAGCGAGCCCTGGCCCGATCATTGGACGCTGTAATCGAAGATTGTGTCAACGCAGTGGGGGTGGATGTGAACACAGCCTCGGCTCCCCTGCTAAGCCGGGTATCAGGGCTCAACTCCTCGCTGGCGCGAAATATTGTGGCTTGGCGAGACGAGAACGGGGCCTTTCCTAACCGCAAGGCCTTGATGAAGGTCAGCCGCTTTGGCGACAAGGCCTTCGAGCAGGCTGCCGGTTTCCTTCGAATTCCTGATGGCGATAACCCGCTGGATGCCTCGGCGGTTCACCCCGAGGCGTATCCTGTGGTCGAGCGCATATTGAACCGCATCAAAGCCAATGTGCGAGACGTTATCGGGCGCCAAGGAGCGCTAAAGGGGGTGTCACCCTCGGAGTTTACCGACGAACGATTTGGCTTACCCACGGTTCGAGACATCTTTACCGAACTCGAGAAACCCGGACGCGACCCTCGGCCCGAATTTACTACAGCTAAATTCAAAGAAGGGGTGAACACACTGAACGACTTGATGCCCGGCATGCTGCTCGAAGGCGTGGTCACCAACGTGGCAAATTTTGGGGCGTTCGTGGACATCGGCGTGCATCAGGACGGCCTCGTTCATATATCGGCGCTGTCCGAGAAATTCGTCAAGGATCCCCGCGATGTGGTTCGAGTCGGCCAGACGGTGAAGGTGAAGGTGCTGGAGATCGATCTGGCGCGTAAGCGAGTAAGCTTGACCATGCGCCTGGACGACGCTGGCCCGGCTCCTGCCCGGCACAATGCAGGGCAGGCGACTGAACGCTCCGGACCTAAACAGAGCTCACAACCAAAGCAAAAGGCCGAACAGCTGGGGGCCATGGCTGCGGCGTTCGCCAAACTGAAGCGTTAGTCGCCGCGAAGGACAGAGAATGAATGATCACGCCGCGCCAGCGCCTCCCGAGGGGCGCGCTGCACTCCTGACTCAATTGATTCAACATCTTAGTTGCGGCGATCTGGACGCACACGAGGTCGAAGCGATTGTGGGCGTATGCCTTGAAGCTGGGGCGAATCCGTCCGAAGTGCTGGCCGAGCACTATGGGGCCGATGCAGCGCAAGTGGCCCGCTACGACCCGCAAGGGGTGACGGCGTTCGTGATATTCATCGAGCTGGAAGACTATTTTGCGATATCGGATACGGTCGACGAGCTACACGAGCAGATAATGGCGGCGTTCGAAACGCCGATGCTGCCTGATTTCCCCTATGAAAATGATTTCGAGACTCTGGGCGATTATTTTGCCTGGCTTGATGGGCAGCTCAGTATTCATCATCCGCGCTACCAGCTGATTCAGTTCGGCCAAAGCTATACACATGATTTTCAGGTCATTCTGGTGTATCGGGCGGATGTGGAGCGGGTGCTGGAGTTATGTCAGCAGTTGGGGGTTGAGGCGGATTTTTGCGGCTAGGTTTGGGGTCTTGACCGGGGGATACGGGTTCTTAGTGAGGGCTGGAGTTCTTAACCCGGAGCCGGGCAGGACTTCTGTTTCGAGGCCTGCGCTTAGCGGCCCCTTCGGGGCTTCCCGCCGA
>JAJUGB010000135.1 GCA_029268595.1 Alcaligenaceae bacterium
AGCTCGGCGGAAAGAGCCCGAACGTCTTCTTCGCCGACGTAATGGATCAGGATGACGAGTTCCTTGATAAAGCGCTGGAAGGCTTGAGCCTGTTCGCGCTCAATCAGGGTGAAGTCTGCACCTGCCCGTCGCGCATTCTCATCCAGGAGAGCATCTACGATCGCTTCATCGAAAAAGCCATCGCGCGGGTTCAGAAGATGAAAACCGGCAACCCGCTCGCTTCGGACACCATGGTCGGCGCGCAAGTCTCGAAAGCGCAGATGGACAAGATCCTGGGCTACATCGACATCGGCCGCGAAGAAGGCGCCACCTGCCTGACGGGCGGCAGCCGTAATGAGCTCACGGAGGGCTTGGAAGAAGGCTACTACATCAACCCCACGCTCTTGCTGGGCAAGAACGACATGCGCATCTTCCAGGAAGAAATCTTCGGCCCGGTGGCGTCCGTAACCACGTTCAAGGACGAAGACGAAGCCATCGAAATCGCCAACGCCACCTACTTCGGCCTGGGTGCCGGCGTATGGACGCGCGACGGCTCGCGGGCCTATCGCATGGGCCGGGGTATCGAGGCCGGCCGTGTGTGGACCAACTGCTATCACATGTACCCGGCCCACGCAGCATTCGGCGGCTACAAGCAGTCGGGCATTGGCCGCGAGACCCACAAAATGGCCATGGCCAACTACCAACAGACCAAATGCCTGCTGGTGAGCTATAGCCCGAAGGCGCTCGGATTCTTTTAAGGCTGTAACGGGCGGCTGCGGTGCCTGGCATCGTGGCCGCCTTAACCTATTCCCATGGAATCCAGGCATCCGTTTGTAGTAACATTACTACACTGGCGTTCACGCGGGAGATGCCATTATGACCATCACAACTCTTTCGAGTCGAGAGCTCAATCAAGACGTTACACGGGCAAAAAAGGCGGCCAAAGACGGACCGGTGTTCATCACGGATCGAGGCAAGCCCTCTCACGTGCTGTTGACTATCGAGGAATATCGGCGGCTTGCAAAACAACGGCGAAGCATCGCCGACGCGTTAGCTATGCCGGGCGCGGCCGATACCGATTTTGAACCGCCACGTGCGACTATCACTTCACGGCCGGCCGATTTTTCCTGATGTACATCCTCGACACCAACGTAGTTTCCGAACTGCGCAAAGTGCGGGATGGGAAGGCTTTCCCGAGTGTCGCCACGTGGGCCGAAAGTGTCGACGCTAATGAGCTGTTTATCTCTGCCATTACCATCATGGAGCTGGAGCTTGGCGTTCTGTCGATTGAGCGCAAGGATGCGACTCAAGGAGCGAACCTGCGAGCATGGCTGGAACACCATGTATTACCCGAGTTTTCCAGCAGGACCCTGCCGATCGATACAACGGTCGCTCAACGCTGCGCCAGATTGCACGTACCCAATAAACGTGGCGAGCGGGACGCCCTCATTGCTGCAACGGCCCTCGTCCATGGGATGACCGTAGTAACTCGGAATGTGGCCGACTTCGAGCCTATGGGAGTCGCCATTCAGAACCCGTGGGAAACGGCAGGAGCCGGCTAGGACGACCCTCGAGCGCCTCACCAAAAATCCACGCGGGAAGCGCTGGAAATCACGGCACCAGCGCTTCCATATTCTCCACCTCATCCAGCGCCCAAATCGCCCGAAGCAATCTTTCTGCCTTGCTTGCGCCGATCACGGGCGTAGCAAGCTCTAAATACTTTTCTTCCAACTCAGCATCGGACAAGGGCAGCTCCGGGTCTCCTTTCCGGTCTGGCTGGTCCCGCGTATATCGCTGTCCGTCGTTCGTTTCTATATCGACGCGAGCAGACCGACGCCGCGGAAAAATCGCATCAAGCTCCGGATCCACCTCGACGGTGATGCGCTTCATCAACGCGCGAATGTCTGGGTTTCCCAAACGTTCCGGCGTATAGGCAGCTAAACGCACACTGCGATGTATCAAGGCAGTGGCCACCATGAACGGGACGCTGAAGCGGGCCTCGTTCGAGGTGCGTGGGTCGTCGTAGCAAGCGATATCCAGAGCCGTGGCATACGTCGCGACGCGCACATGCTTGATGCTGTGCGGCGGCAAGTCATGCTGTTGTACCAGGTGCAACGCTGCATCGATGGCGGCAAACGTATGACCGCAACCGATGTGATTCTTGAACGTTAGCCGAGTGATATGGAAATCCTGCCCGAGGGTCGCACCGACCCGAGTCCAGTCTGGGCCGTCGCTCATCGCGCGCCCCATGCCGGCATCGCCGTCCAGGATATCCATGGACCCGGTAACTCCTTGAGCCGCCAGCTGAGCCGCCAGAACCCCGCCTTCAGCCGCCCTCCCGGGATGCAGCGGTTTGGACATGGAGTCCATGCGGAACGCCTGTTGAAGGCCGGAAGAGAACGTGGCAGCGGTTGCCAGAGCATTGGCGAATTGCTCGCCCTGTAAATCCATGAGGCCGGCTGACGCGGCGGCGGCCCCGAAAACCCCCACCGACCCGGTGTTTTGCCAGTAGCGGTAGTGCGCACGGCCCAACACCACCCCAATACGCGTCGAGACCTCATAACCCAAGACTACACCGCGCAGAAATTCCATTCCGGAAGTGCCCGTATCCTGCGCGACGGCAAGCGCAGCCGCGATCGTGGCTGCGCCGGGGTGGTACATCGCGTCCCGAAAACTGTCGTCCACTTCGGCCGCGTGCGCTGCGGCCCCATTGATGAACGCTGCGGTACGGGCGGTTGTGCGGCGACCATCCGCAAGGCGGGCGCTCCCTTGGCCAGACTCACTTAAAAGTAGAGCCTGCAGTTGCGACACGGGCGGCACAGCCTGCCCTGCGAGCAAAGCGGCATACCAATCGAGTACCGCGCGCTTCGCATGGTGCAGCACATTCGGGCTCAGATCTTGATTCCGGAATGCCGATGCGTAAGAACCGAAGACTTGGGTTGCTGTCATGAGCTCAGAACCGCCACGCCGTCAGCGGCCATAACACCTTGTCCTTTGGATAATACAAAGACCGGATTAATTTCGGCTTCGTGCAACCGCTCGCCCAATTGCGCAACCATTTGGGAGAAAGCGACGACCACGTTGGCCAGCGCCTCAACATCGGCAGGCGGGCGCCCACGGAAGCCGTCCAGCAGCGGCCAGGTGCGTAGTTCCTGTGCCATCGACATAGCCTCGGCGTAAGTCAGCCCCCCCAGACGACCCTCTGTGCTGGGCAGCAGCCGCATGGAAGTATCCTGGAACAGCTCCGCGGTGACTCCGCCCATGCCCAAAAGGATGGCGGTGCCTAAGGCATCACGATGCATGCCGAGGATTAACTCGGTGCCTTCTGCGACCATTTGCTGCACCAGAAAGCGCGCAGGCCGTCTGCCGGTATGGCTTTCCACATCAACAGCCATGGACTCAAGGCGGCTGCTAATCGTCTCCGCCGTGAGCCCCAGAGCGACTCCCCCAACGTCGCTCTTATGCAATACCTCGGAGGATAAGAGCTTTAGCGCTACACGCCCGCCGAGACCAGCCGCAGCCGCCTTAGCTTGTTCGCCGTCACTCACAATACGTTCAGGAGTGCATGGGATACCGAATTGGGCGAACAGCGCCTTCGCCTGTGCCTCATCAAGTGTCCCGGAAGGAATTCGCGACGGCGCGCAGACTTTAGGCACCGTCGGCTCATCGTCAGGTACTTCGAACATATTGGCATGGAGCATCCCCGCCAACGCTGCCGTGCAGCTTTCAGCCGCCGCATAGGCCGGCACGCCGTTACGCGTGAGTAAGGCGGCTATCTCCGGGGCATGTGGGCTGACATAAGCCATCAGTGGCTTATCTGAATTTGGCAGGCAATCGCGCACGGCGCCCACCATCAATTCCGGCATGGCGAGGCTTGACGAGCCCACGATGACGATTAATGCATCGTACGTAGGGCTTTCCTGCAACGCGGTAATTGCGCCCCGCAGCAAATCAGGGCGCAGGCCGGCCAGCGTCACGTCGATAGGATTGCGATCAAGGACCGCTTCGCTGCCGGTTTGTAACGCCCTCAGCTTATCTGCCGTATTTTCGTCCGGTGCCGGCGTTTCGAATCCGGCAGCACCAAGATCATCCGATACCAAGGTGCCCGCCCCGCCTGTGGACGTCAGGATCGCGACGCGCTTGCCACGTAGCTTGCGCTTGGTCACCAGAGCAGCAGGTATATCCAGAAGGTCGGAAAAGCTGCGCGCACGGATCACGCCTACCTGCTTGAATAATGCGTCATACATGCTATCAGCACCAGCCATGGCTCCGGTGTGCGAGACGGCGGCCTGCGCCCCCGCTTCCGAACGACCGATCTTGAACGCCACCACAGCCTTGCCCGCGCGCGCCGCCTTCAGGCATGCGGAACGGAACCTCTCCGGGTTTCGAACGCTTTCGACATACAGAGCAATAACGTTGGTGGCCGGATCATCCGCGAGATAATCGATGAAGTCAGCCAGCTCCAGATCCACCTCATTGCTCGTGGAAATCAACTTAGACAAGCCGATGCCGCGCGCCGCCGCACGCGAAAGCAAGGAGCCAAGTATTCCACCGCTCTGAGACACCACCCCGATATTCCCAACGGGAAAGGCCTCCATCTCCAGGGCGCCGGAGGGAGAAAGCACAATGCTGTCGGTCAGATTCACCAGCCCGATGGTGTTGGGCCCAAGAATCCGCATCGAGCCTGCGGCCTCCTTTAGCACTCGTTGACGTTGTGCGCCCTCTTCCCCTGTCTCGGTGTAACCGCTGGCGAGAACGATCGCTGCGGCACAACCCATATCGGCCAGCTGCTTCACCGCCACATGTGCACGTTCCGCGCCAAGCAATACGATCGCAACGTCCGGAACCTCCGGAAGGGAGCCTACATCCGGGTAGCAAGGCAACTCACCGATACGGTCCGCCTTGGGATTGACCGGCATAATGCGGCCGGCGAACCCGTGCTTCTGAAGGTAAGCCACGGGACGGCCTGCCGTCTTTCGAGGATCCGCAGACGCGCCGATGATCGCGATGCTGGACGGTGAAATTAATTTGGAAATCGCCTTTTGCATCGCTATCACTCCCTGGCAGCCGACTTAGCCAGAAACGCCTCGACTGAAGCACGATGCTCGCTGCTGGTGTAGCAGATGCCCTGGGCTTGGCTGCCCCGCGCGAAAATGTCATGCGACGACAACTCGAATGTCTGGTTCATGATCGTTTTGGTAAGTGCCAGCGCCGTCGATGAACCGGAGGAGAGCTCTTTCGCCCAAACCTGAGCATCCGTGACCAGCGTTTCAGCACTCGTCCGACGATCTACGATACCAAGCGAGAGCGCCTCATCCACCTTGACCTGTCTTCCGCTGAAGATGAGTTCTTTGGCCTTGGCAAGCCCTACCCTGCGAGGCAGGAAGTACATCCCTCCACCATCCGGGATGATGCCGCGCAGGATATAGCTCCATGCAAAGCTGGCCCACTCACTGGCGATGATGAAGTCGCACGCCAGTGCAGTGTCCGCACCAAGCCCGGACGCCGCCCCATTGACTGCCGCCACTACCGGCTTGGGCATGGTGTGCAAAAGCGCTTGCGTGCGGTGCACCCGTTGCTGGCGATGCCAGCCGTTGAAGCCGACTTCGCCGGCGGGCGCATTCATACGCTCCTTCATTCCACTGATATCGCCGCCCGCACAGAACCCCTTTCCCGCGCCAGTCAACACCAAGGCCTTGATGGCCTTGTCCGCCGCGACATACTCGAGCGCATCGATGAACTCAGTGCGCATATCGTCGCTCATGGCATTGCGCTTCTCCGGCCGATTGAGCGTGATAGTGGCCACCGTATCAACGGTTTCGAGCTGGATAAGATCGTATTTCATAGATATTCCGAAACGGGGTACGTAGCGAGTGATTAATCTGGCCTGATGCCGTTGTCCTGGACGATTTTTGCCCAGCGCACTTCCTCGGCACGGACATAGGCGTCCAGCTCCTCCGGCGGTCCAGCAACAATCATCAATCCCTCTTGCTCAAGCTTGCGCACAAACTCAGGCGAGCGAGCGGCCGTCCGCGCAGCTGCATTCAAACGATTGATGACATCGGGGGGAGTACCGGTCGGCACATAGAGCCCATACCAGCTTTCAACGCGATAACCGGGCACGGTGGTGGCAATCGGCGGAACGCCCTCGAAGGTTGCCGAAGGTTCTTCCGTCGTGACCCCCAACAAGCGCAGTTTCCCACCGAAATTGGACACTGCCGCAGCCGTCGCAAACATCATGTCGACATGGCCACCAAGAATATCGGTCAGTGCCGGACCCGCGCCTCGATATGGGACATGGGTAATCTGCACGTCGGCCAGGTTGGCAAACATCTCGCCAGCCAGATGGGCAGACGTGCCTGTTCCTTGAGATGCGTAGGTCAAGCCTCCCGGGTCCGCCTTGGCGGCGGCAATAATGTCTTCCACCGATTTATACGGGCTCCCTTCACGCACCACCAGGACGTTAGGGCCGCGACCGATCAGGACTACGGGGGCGAAGGCGTCATTGCCACCATAGGACAACTTGGGCTGCAAAGACGGATTGATGGCATGAGCAAAAGATGCAACGACCACTGTATAGCCGTCCGGCGCACTTTTCGCCACATGATCGGTGCCGATCATCGTTCCGGCCCCGGGCTTGTTTTCAATGATTACGGTCTGGCCCAGATCCTTAGCCATTTCCGCACCCAGCGTACGGGCAATCAGGTCAGTTCCTCCACCTGGCGCAAACGGAACAACAAGGTGTATCGGTCTCTCAGGAAATTGGGCAAACGCTGCTTGTGCGAAGCCCGATATTGCGGCCAGCAGGCCTATCGCCAGGACTCTGCGGCGGGTCATAGAAGTGAACATTAGGCTGTCTCCTTGTTCTAGAAATGGTGAAGCTATGCCGAACAATGCCGGCGCTCCGCAGCTGAACTAGTCCGTCAGCTAATGAAATTTTAGGAAGATGGCCCAGCGGTGTAACTCCTTCAGTTCCACTCTTTGAAATTCTGATGCGATGTAAGATTCCGGGTATTCGTCGAACAACTACACACCCACACGTTTCCATGAGGCTGGACTGACATGTGCGCGGCAACCAAACGGTCTGCAATCCTGGACGAGAAGCCGGGCCGGTCGCCTGCCAATCGCTCTCTCGAGCGCGGTATTGACATCCTGCGGGCGTTTCGACCCGGCTCTGAGTTCTTAGGAAACAGCGATCTGGCAGAACGCACCGGGCTATCCAAAGCGACCGTCAGTCGCTTGACACAAACACTGGTGGGTGCAGGCATGCTGTACGTCGATCACCGGCGGCGGGCCTACCGGCTAGCCCCGGCCGTTCTAAGCATGGCGCACGCAATGCGCACGGGGTCGCGCGTGTTGTCAGTAGCGGCTCCCCAAATGAAAGTAATGGCAGAGAGCGAGCGCGTAAATGTGGGCCTTGCCACACCTGACAGAGATGAGATGGTCTACCTCGAATCCATTCGCTATAACCGCCGCATCGTATTGCGGCATGTTGTATCCGGTCAGAGGATCCCTATGGAACTGACCTCGCTGGGCCGCGCATATCTGGCTGTTGCGCCCGACAACCGGCGCATGGCCCTTCTTGAAAGCTTTGAGCGGCGCAGAGGTGCCCAGTGGCCGCAACTTAAGTCAGAAATCGAAGAGGCCGCCCGCTCGGTAAAAGAGCATGGATACTGTGCAGCGTCATGGCAACCGGAGGTCGTGGCGATAGCCACGCCCCTGATCACGGAAGATGCCGTCTACGTTTTAAACTGCAGCATCTCGACTTCTGACCCCATGCCTGACGTAGTCGAAAGCCTGTGGAGGCCATTACTCCGGCTTCGCGACGAGATCCAAACACAGTTGGCAGCAGAATAACCCTCTAGGTCTTCTGCCCGGACACCCACCGCTCATACCCCTGCGCCCGCAACTCGCAGGCCGGGCACTCTCCACAGCCATAACCCCATTCGTGCAGTTGGTCGCGCTGGTTCACATAGCAAGTGTGGGTTTCAGTACGAATGACCTCGACCAGCTCATCACGGCCCAGCTGCCGAGCCAGCTCCCACGCTTCAGCTTTATCAAGCCACATGAGTGGCGTTTCCACTGTCAGCGAACGATCCACGCCCAAGCTCAGCGCCACTTGGAGCGCCTTTAGCGTGTTGTCGCGGCAGTCGGGATAGCCTGAATAATCGGTCTGCGACATGCCGCCCACGAGCACATCCAGCCCACGTCGATATGCCAGCGCGGCGGCCAGCGTGAAGAACAACAGGTTGCGGCCCGGCACGAAGGTATTGGGAAGGCCATCGGCCTGCATGGAGATGGCGACTTCGTCCGTCATGGCGGAAGTGCCCAACTGGCCCAGCACGCCGACGTCCAGCATGTGATCGTCGCCCAGCCGTTCAGCCCATCGCGGGTTCAGCTGAACGAAGCGGCGGCGCAAGGTCTCGCGGCATTCAAGCTCGACCCGGTGGCGCTGTCCGTAGTCGAAGCCGATGGTTTCGACAT
>JAJUGB010000136.1 GCA_029268595.1 Alcaligenaceae bacterium
AGCGTGATAAGCGGATCGGTGAGCGACGAAAGGACGCGTACGGGCATCTGGTACTTGCCGGCGAACTCTACGGCGCGGATTTGCAAGACCTTGGAGCCCAAAGACGCCATTTCCAGCATTTCTTCGAAGGAAACGACTTTCATGCGCCGCGCCTCGGGCACCACACGCGGATCGGTCGTGTAGACACCGTCTACATCAGTATAGATGAGGCATTCCTCTGCTTTGAGCGCGGCGGCGACCGCCACCGCCGAGGTGTCGGAGCCCCCTCGTCCCAGAGTGGTGATGTGCCCCTCGTCGTCAATTCCTTGAAAGCCGGTCACGATGACGACTCGGCCTGCGTCCAGATCGGCCCGGATGCGGGCGTCATCAATAGATTTGATTCGTGCTTTCGTATAGGAGGAATCGGTGCGCACTGGTACCTGCCAACCCGTGTAGCTGCGCGCCTGCACACCTTGAGCCAGCAAGGCCATGGCCAGCAGTGCGCTGCTGGCCTGTTCGCCCGTAGCGGCCAACATGTCCAGTTCGCGACGGTCGGGCTGGGGGCAAATTTCTTTAGCCAGTCCGATCAAGCGGTTGGTTTCACCCGACATGGCCGAAGGAACCACGACCACCTGGTGACCGGCCGCATGCCATTTAGCTACCCGCCGGGCGACGTTCTGGATGCGCTCCACCGAGCCCATCGACGTACCACCGTATTTGTGAACAAAGAGGGACATCTTTTACTCTTTTTAAAATTGACTAACGAGTAGCCCGAGAGAAAACCATAAATTTTAACTTTTTTTGACCTCATCGTCAGTCAGGGCAGCCCTTTCCAGTGCTACTCGCCCCCGACGACACACGATGTGCGCATCTCCATGCTTGACTCGCATCTGTCGATCGTGGCCCAGTGCATGCAAGCCGCGCAACTGGCGCATGAGGTCTTCAAGGCGAGCTTCTGTAGGCATTCTTTGATTAAGGCAGGCCAGCCAACGGCGCAGCACAAGGGCCTGCCTCGGCCGGGACAATTGGCGCCAACGCAGTAGCGAAAAATCGTGCAGGTCGTCCGACGGCTCCAGCGTCCGCAAATCTTGCTCGGCGATTTCATCCAGAACGAGAGCGGCCTCGCGACTAAGCCGAGCGTGACGCGCCAGATTGGCCTGCCATCCGGGCCACCGAATATTCAGTTGGGGGGCTAGTCGTTCACGCACGGCCGCGCGTGTGTACTGATCGTCGGTGTTGGTAGGATCCTGCACAGGTTTCCAACCGGTCTCTTCTTTATACCGTTGTGCTTGCTCGAGGATTTCTGCCCGTGCAATATCGAGCCAGGGCCTGAGATAGACCACTCCGTCGCGCTCTAATCGAGGCGCCATGGCTCCCAGACCCGCCGGACCAGCGCCTCTCAAGAGTCGAAGCAACACGGTCTCTGCCTGGTCATCCCGATGATGCGCCAACAAAATCGCGTGAACGTCGTGCTGCCGTGCCAACCGAGCTAAAGCCGTATACCGGGCATGTCGGGCCGCCTCTTCCATCCCGTCGCCCCGGTCCAGATGCACCTGTACCTGCACGCTATGGCACGGAAGTCTCAACCGCATTGCCAAATCGTGGACCTGGTTTCGCCAGCGGTCGGCCGGCGCCTGCAGGCCATGATGAACGTGAAAAATATGAAGCCCGACGCCCAGGTCGCGAGCCACTGCGGCTGCGTGCACGGCAAGCATGGCCGAATCCGGCCCGCCGCTAAGACCGACTGCAAAAGAAGGAAGACGGTAAGCGCCGGTAGACTTGGGTGCCTGTGCGATCGGCGCTGAGGCCGGTTCGACTGCATGTTGAGCAAGTGGCTGTTCCGAACGCCCGGCGCCCTCATGAGTAGTTTTCTTGCCTGTGAGCCGAATGGCTTCCTGCATGGCCCGCCGTATGGCTAGCCGCAGGGCTGCAGCCACATGGTCTGAGCGGGCATCGTGTATCACCGATTTAGGCTTTGACCTCTTGGAACCGGCCATATGACATGAGGCGTTCCAGACGCTGTTCAAGTAGCTCGTCGATGGACAGCACCGATACCTGCCGTAGCGCGTCTGATAACGCGCGACCAAGTTGACGCGCCATTGTGACCGGATCACGGTGTGCCCCACCTACGGGCTCGTTCACTATTCGATCGACCAGGCCCAGGTCTTTTAGTCGAGGTGCGGTAATGGCAAGCGCTTCGGCGGCGACCGGCGCTTTATCGGCGCTGCGCCACAATATGGATGCACAGCCTTCCGGAGAGATCACGGCATAGGTGGCGTACTGAAGCATCATGACTACATCGCCCACTGCGATGGCCAGCGCTCCACCGGAACCGCCTTCGCCGATAATGGTGGAGATAATAGGCACCCGGAGTTCGGCCATGGCGTACAGATTGTGCCCGATAGCTTCAGACTGCCCGCGCTCTTCAGCGCCAATGCCGGGATAAGCCCCAGGGGTATCGACGAAGGTAAAGACGGGCAATTGAAACTTTTCGGCCAGACGCATGAGGCGAAGCGCCTTGCGATACCCCTCGGGACGAGGCATGCCGAAGTTGCGCATGGCGCGCTCTTTGGTGTCCCGGCCTTTTTGATGGCCGATCACCATGCAGGGCGCGCCATTAAATCGCGCCAGACCACCGACGATGGACTGGTCATCCGCGTACATCCGATCACCGTGCAACTCGTGAAAGTCGGTGAAAATTTCGCGGATATAGTCGAAGGTGTAAGGGCGCTGAGGATGACGCGCGACCAAGGCGGTTTGCCAGGGCGTCAGCTTGGCGTAAATACTTTTGGCCAGTGTTTGGCTCTTTTGCTGTAGACGCGTGACCTCATCGGAGATATCCACTGCCGAATCGGCCTGCACGAAGCGCAGCTGTTCGATCTTGTTATCAAGCTCGGCCAGAGGTTGTTCGAATTCAAGAAAAGTATTACGCATAGGGCTGATGTTGGGTAAAGGCTGCAGCGTTAGTTCTTGACCGCAACCGAATTCAGGCTGCGCCAAAGATACCAGGTGGCGACGGTACGCCACGGCGCCCAGGCCTGAGCGACTTCGCGTGCTTCGAAGCGGGATACGGGCTCGCCACTAAAGTAGTGTAACGAAATTGCCTTGAGCAGGCCGGCGTCATCCAGGGGCAGCACATCGGGTCGCTGCAAACTGAATATAAGAAACATTTGCGCCGTCCAACGACCGATGCCGCGTATGGCGCATAAATCCGTAATGATTTCTTCGTCGTCCATGCTGGACCAAGCGGCCGGTTGAACTTTCTGTTCGGCGAAATGGGCGGCCAGATCAAGCACATATTCGGCCTTGCGTTTAGATAAGCCAACCGCTCGCAAGTCCTCAACAGTGAAAGAGACGATGACGTTGGGCGTGGGCATCTGACCACAACGCTCTGCAAACCGCCCCCAGATGGCGTCGGCTGCCTTAGTGGACACCTGCTGACCAACTATGGCTCGGGCCAGCGTGACGAAGGGAGTGGGCGGGGTAGTCAGCCACTCGGAATTATGCTGAGGAATCAGCTTTTTCAGAATGCGATCACGTCGCATCAGTTGTGCCGAAGCCTCGTCCCAAAAATGGGGCTTGCCATCGCCGGCCATAATGATTTCTGGCATAACCCTTCCTTCAGGCACGACGCCACTGCGTCACGCCGCCTGGCTTGTCCTCGAGCTCGACGCCCACTGCACGCAGCTGAGCACGAATTTCATCCGCACGTTTAAAGTCGCGCGCTTGCTTTGCGGCAATACGCTCATCGACGAGGGCTTGTACTTCTTCGACAGACAATGCGTGCTTAGCCGAAGCGCCCACTACATAGCGACTGGGTGACTGCAGATAGGCGGCCGGGTCGTGTTGCAACAAACCCAACACGCCGCCCAGCGCCTTGAGCAGTCCCGCGGCTTGCGCATCCCCGGTGCGATTAACCTGCCCGGCCAGATCAAACAAGACCGCCACAGCACCCGCCGTGTTGAAATCGTCGTCCATGGCTGCGCGAAACGCTTGTGCCTGCGGGTGTTCCCACTGAATTTGTACTGGTGTGGGCGGCACATTGTGCAGGGCCTGATAAAGCCTGTCCAATGCCTGTTGAGCGTCGCGCAAATTGTCGGGCGCGTAATTCTGCATGCTGCGGTAATGGTTGCGCACGATGAAAAACCGCAACATCTCAGCCTCGCGGCGATTCACCTCGTACTGAGGCGAATTTGCCTGCACCGTCTCCGCCACTGCGATAGTGTCGCGAATGCTGCGAAAATTGCCCAAGGATTTCGACATTTTGTCGGAATCGACCATCAACGGCCCGCAATGCATCCATACTTTAGCGAGCTGGCCGCCGTAAGCTCCTTCGGTCTGGGCAATTTCGTTTTCGTGGTGCGGAAACTTCAGGTCCGGCCCCCCACCGTGGATATCCAGGGGCAGACCCAATAGTGCCTTGCTCATAGCGGAACACTCGATGTGCCACCCCGGCCGACCCAGGCCGTAAGCCGACTCCCATTTGCTTTCAGGAGGCTCGTCGGCCTTGGCCGATTTCCATAAGACGAAATCCAGCGGGTCACGCTTACCCGCTGCCACGGCCACGCGTTCTCCGGCCCTCAGATCGTCCAGCGACTTGCCGGACAACTTGCCGTAATCGGGAAACTGGCGGACGGCGTAGTTAACGTCGCCGTCCTCAGACTGATAGGCCAGACCCTTCTGCTGCAGAGCGTGGATGATCTCCAGCATATCGCCCACGTGCTGTGTGGCGCGCGGCTCGGCATCGGGCGACTCAACACCCAGAGCCCTTTCGTCGGCATGCATGGCGTCAATATAAAAAGACGTGACCTCGTCCAGTCTTTTATTTGTTTCCACGGCTCGGCGGATTATCTTGTCGTCGATATCGGTGATGTTGCGCACATAAGTCACTTCGTAGCCTGAAGCCCGCAACCAGCGCTGCACCACGTCGAAGCTGACAAGCATCCGCGCATGCCCCAGATGACAGAAGTCGTACACCGTCATGCCGCATACATACATGCGCACGCGCCCTTGTTCTACCGGAGTGAACGGCTCTTTGGTTCGAGTCAGAGAGTTGTAGACGTGAAGCATGCGGGGGCTAAGGCAATCCGATAAAAACAGCCGAATCGTGTGAAAGACGATCCGGCGCTAAAATGGCGGTCGACAAGTATAGCAAGGTAGAAAAATGCAGCGCTATACGGCTACGCCTTTCCAACCCCTTACCTGGTACCGGCCTGTGTCTTGCAACCTACGTCAACTTCTTACTGCCATTCTGTTGTCCAGCGCAGTCGCGATGCCGCTTGCCAAAGCCCAGAGCGGTACCACTATGCGTCCACATGTCGACCTGTCAGCCACGCTGCAACAGCATGCCGCAGGCGGTCGTTACGTGACCAAAGTGCCGCTAACCGGCCCAGATTTGGCCGTCGATGACAAACTATTTGTCGATACGCCGCCTCCGGAAGGCGGCTGGAAAGGGCTGGCGCGCTTATTGGAAGCGCTTGCGCCCAATGTGGACACCTCGTTGCCTTTGACTCCTTCGCAGATCACCGATCGCATTTCGGTAATGCTGGACCAAGGTCAGAATCAGCAAGCTCTGGATATTATCGACCGGCGCATGGCACAGCGCGAAGCAAGCATGGCTATAGGCACGGATGTCCAACTGCTTTTCTTAAGAGGCCGGGCTTTGGCGGCCCTTGACCGCAATGACGAGGCCATCGAGCATTACCTTACCATGACCACTCTTTATCCGGAATTACCCGAGCCCTGGAATAATCTCGCCGCGGTATACGTCAAGCAGGGCAAGCTCGATATGGCTCTCGATGCTTTACAGATGGCTTTGAAGGCCGACCCCCGCTATCCGGCTGCCATGGAAAACATGGGTCGGGTTCAGCTTCTGCTCGCCCAGCGCTCATTTCGGCAGGCCGAAGCTCTGGGCGCGGTCGATGCCGGTCAGCACGCTCAATCGATACAATCCCTCGTCAATCAGCCCTAATCAAGATTCTTATTGACCATGACTTCCCTTTTGCGTCTGATTCGTACGCTGGCGCTACCCGCGCATGCTCTCGTCCTGGCTGTTTTCGCGTCCTTGGCTATTATGCCGGGCAGTGCAGCCTGGGCCTCCTCCACTTCTACACAACAAGGTAATCCTGTCATGAACAACTCCCCTCGCGTCAAGCTTCAAACAAACAAGGGCGACATTGTCCTGCAGCTGGACGCCGAAAAAGCACCGAAAACAGTTGAGAACTTCCTGAGCTATGTGCAGGAAGGTTTCTTCGATGGCACGATTTTTCACCGGGTCATCAACAACTTCATGATCCAGGGCGGCGGCTTCGAGGCGGGCATGAAGCAAAAGCCCACACGAGACCCCATCGAGAACGAAGCCAACAACGGCTTGAAAAATGATCGCTACACGGTCGCCATGGCGCGCACTAACGACCCGCATTCGGCGACCGCGCAATTTTTCATCAACGTAAACGACAACGACTTTCTTAATTTCACCGCTCCCACTCCTAACGGCTGGGGCTATGCCGTCTTCGGCAAGGTCGTCGAAGGCACCGACATTGTCGACCAGATCAAGGGCGTGAAAACCGGCAGCAAAGGATTCCACCAAGACGTGCCCGCTGAAGATATTGTCATCGAGAAAGCCACGATTGCTGAATAGAATCGAACTTCCCGGGGTTATCTGGTTGGCCTCTGATATTCATTTGGGGCCGGACACGCCAGTAACCCGCGAGGTTTTTCACGCATTTCTGGATCAGGCGTGCGCCGAGGCGGACGCCTTGATTTTGTGCGGCGACATTTTCGACGTCTGGATTGGGGACGACGCCGCCCTGGACGACCCGCCGCCTTGGCTTATTCCAAGCCTGGAGACGTTCCGCCGAACAGCCAACACTATCTCCTTGTGGCTGGCACGCGGCAATCGCGACTTCCTCATCGGCCCTTCGCTTGCCAGGCATTTGGGCGCGAAGCTGCTGCCTCAGCCGGTGCTGCTCGCCACCCCCATCGGCGATGTTCTTGTCACACACGGCGATGAGTACTGCACCGACGACGTCGGTTATCAGCGCTTCAAACGTCTGGTGCGTAATCCGCTTGTGCAAGGCATGTACTTGTCGCTCAGTCTTGCCCGGCGACGGCGCATAGCTCAGTATGCCCGCCAGCGCAGCATGGCGTCACACGGCCAGAAAGAGTCTGCCATCATGGATGTCACGGCCGACGCCGTGCGGGCAGCCTTTGAACAGTCGGGAGCTTCCGTCATGGTGCACGGGCATACCCACCGTCCTGGCCTTTATAAGATTATGACTCCCTCTGGCGAGAAGCGGCGCTATGTCTTGCCCGACTGGGAGTGCGATCAAGAGCCGCGGCGCGGCGGTTGGATTTCAATCAGCGAAGCCGGTATCCTCATGCACCCGCTTGCGTCTCTCAAATCGCTCAAGGTTGCCTGCCCTCAGCAAGGCGCCGGCAACTAGTTCATTGTTTGGATGGCGGCTGCGAAGCTGCGCCCGCTGCCACACCGGCCTTTCTCCCCTCCGCCGATCGGTCATCCGAAGCGCGTCCCAGAGAGTCTTTGCCGTCCGAGCCACACTGACGCCCCAACCCCCGCGTAAATTCTGGAGCTTGCCCACTCGGCTCGAATTGGGAATGCGTGCGATCCCGGATCTGGGCGCCTAGGGCGAACTTCCAGTGCGGCTGCCTTTTCATATGTGTCAGAACGTTTCCCGGGATAACGACTGGTAGCTGACTCGCTAATACCTGTGCCGAGAGCGCGTCCGTAGCATTGCCCCCGGGCCTTACAAAAATCTGAACCGTGTATGGCCCTAACCGAGGCAGGGCGCCGGCAATGCGCATGGTCTCGGGATGAGCCGCCTCAACGCGCGGCCACTCTCAATAGACAACAAAAGCAAGGCGGCATCTGTAGCGAGCAGATGTGGCAAAGGGGATCCACATGAAATTGACTCAGCACGACCTCGGGTTCATTCTGAAGCAAATCAAAATTGCGGAAGCGAACTCCCAGTCCCACTCGGGCGACGGCGCCAAGCCGCTCACTGACATATGGGTGGATAACCGTGGCAATACCGCGGACGAGGACGGAAACGTCTATACCGCCAACTCTGAAGGGGTACAGGCGGCGCTCGGCAGTTCCCTTTTACCATTCGGCTTGCGGACTGTGGACGGACGCCACAACAATATTGTCGTTGATCGGGAGATGTACGGTTCATCAGGTGAACCTTTTGTGAGGCTGACAGATCCGCATTGGGTACAAGGCACCGGCAATCTTCCCCCGGGCTACCCTAGCAACCGCGACTATGAAAGCCCCGGAGATGTGGTCGACTCGGCGCCCCGTACCATCTCGAACTTGATCGTCGAC
>JAJUGB010000137.1 GCA_029268595.1 Alcaligenaceae bacterium
GCTTAAGGACAAGCACCTGAAACTCAGTGTCGAAAGAGACCGTCAACGCTTTGACGCCATCTGGTTCAATCGTACAGAACCCTTGCCCGAATATGTCGACATGGCATATCGACTCGAACAGAATTTCTGGAACGGCACGGTAACTGCTCAACTTATTGTCGAATACGCCTGTCAGCCGCAAGCTTGACAGCTGTTGCGTGAAGCGGGCTAACATTTATAAAGCGTGACGATATATCCGTAAGGACCCGACTCATGGCACATCGTAAGCCGCCCAGCTCCATGTGGGCCGAGGCTGTCAATATGCTGGAACAGGCCGACCGTCTGCACCGCCAATTTTTCACTCTCAGTCAGGCGCGTAACCGCGGGCCCACCTGGGAGCCACCCGCCGATGTCTTTGAAACAGAGACGCACATTGTGGTGCTCGTCGCTTTGCCGGGAGTGGCTGCCGACAGAGTAAAGGTCATTATCGACGGAACATTCCTGGCCATCGTGGGAGAGCGGCCCATGCCCGCTCCGGCGCGCGTGCGCATAAGGCGTATGGAAATTCCCTATGGCCGCTTTGAGCGGCGCATCGAACTGCCTCCCGGCCAGTTCGAGATACAAGAGTCGGTACTGGCTGACGGCTGCTTGCGACTTAGTGTGCGCAAGTTGTCCTGAGCCTCGTACATGCCATCCTGAGGGAAAGCCATGGATACCAAAACGCCTGAACAATCCCCCACCCCCAACTCCACCGTACCCGCCGGCAACGAGCCAGGCACTGCAGAAAACAGCGTGCCTGTCCTGCCCGAAAATGCACTTGCGATCATTCCCGTGCGTAACCTCGTGGTGTTTCCCAATATGGTGGCGCCCATAGGCATAGGTCGCGACCTCAGCATTCGCGCGGCTCAGGATGCCGCGCGTGCCGGTCGAGCCGTGGGCATCATCTTGCAACGTGACGGCAAAGTAGACGAGCCATCCGGCGAGGACCTGCACACCGTGGGCACGCTGGCCAGCATATTGCGCTATGTCACTACCCCGGATGGCAACCACCATGTCATTTGCCAAGGCGAACAACGCTTTCGGGTACTCGAGTTCTTGCCCGGCTATCCCTACTTGGTCGCTCGCATTCAAACCTACGAGGAACCGGAAGCCAAGTCGCCCGAAATCGAGGCGCGCATGCTGCAATTGAAGGCCCGAACTGCCGAAATCCTCCAGCTCCTGCCGCAAGCGCCCGCCGAGCTAAGCACCACAGCACAAAACATCACCTCGCCAGCGCTGTTGGCCGACTTTGTCTCTGGGCTGATGGACCTCAAGCCCGAAGAAAAGCAGGACCTGCTGGAAACCTTCGACCTTCAGCCCCGCCTGGACAAAGTACTGAACTTTCTGACGCACTTCATTGAAGTGCTTCGCATCAGCCACGATATCGACAAACAAACCAAAGAGCGTTTCGAAGACCGACAGCGCGAGATACTGCTGCGCGAACAACTCAAAACCATTCAAAGTCAGCTGGGCGAAGGCGAAGGCAACGCCGCCGAAATTGCCGAGATCGAAGAAAAGATCACGAAGGCGGGCATGCCCGAAGAAGTGGAGTCCGTCGCGCGCAAAGAGCTGCGCCGGCTCCAGCAGATGCCGGACGCCTCGGCCGAGTATTCTTCGCTGCGCACGTATCTGGACTGGCTTACCGAGTTGCCGTGGTCTGTCACCACCGAGGAACGCATCGATATCGCCGAGGCACGCGATATTCTCGACGCCGACCACTACGGCCTTAGCAAGATCAAGCGTCGCATCCTGGAGTATCTCGCGGTACGCAAGCTGAATCCCAATGGCAAGAGCCCCATATTGTGCTTTGTGGGCCCGCCGGGGGTCGGGAAGACCTCTTTGGGACAAAGTATCGCCAAAGCAACCGGACGAAAGTTTGTGCGACTCGGCTTGGGTGGCGTGCACGACGAGGCCGAGATCCGTGGTCACCGCCGTACCTACATTGGTGCTTTACCGGGCAACATCATCCAGTCCATCCATAAGGCCGGCTCGCGCAACTGCGTCATGATGCTGGACGAAGTAGACAAAATGGGGGCCGGCGTTCAGGGCGATCCTTCGGCGGCCCTGCTCGAAGTGCTCGATCCCGAGCAGAATTCTGCTTTTCGCGACAATTACCTGGGGGTCCCGTTTGACCTGTCGCGTGTGCTCTTTATCGCTACGGCAAATATGCTCGACTCCATACCGGGGCCGCTACGCGACCGGATGGAAGTCATCGCCCTGTCAGGCTACACCGAAGAAGAGAAAATGCAGATCGCCAAGCGTTATCTGGTTGACCGGCAGCGGGAGGCCAACGGCGTTACAGCCGAGCAGGTGGAAGTCACTGACAAAGCTCTTCGCGCCATCATTCATTCCTATACACGCGAAGCCGGCGTGCGTAACCTCGAGCGAGAGATCGGCAGCGTATTTCGAGGCGCCGCCATGCGGATCGCAGAAGGGACGGCTAAGCAGGTTCATGTCGACGAAGCCGACCTGCACGAACTTCTCGGGCCTAAAAAATTCGAAAGCGAGCTGGCCATGCGCACCAGTATGCCCGGGGTAGCGACGGGGCTGGCCTGGACGCCAGTAGGCGGCGACATCCTTTTCATAGAGGCCAGCGGCGCGCCAGGTAAGGGCCGTCTTATCCTGACGGGTCAGCTCGGCGATGTCATGAAGGAAAGCGCCCAGGCTGCGCTCACTTTGCTCAAAGCCCGTGCCAAAGAATGGGATGTCTCACCAGAGTTCTTCGAGAACACAGACATTCACGTTCATGTGCCGGCTGGAGCCATACCCAAAGATGGGCCCAGCGCAGGCGTCGCCATGTTTACGGCACTGGCATCCCTTGCCAGCAATAGGCCGGTCCGATTCGACCATGCCATGACGGGCGAAATCAGCTTAAGGGGCCTGGTGCTGCCCGTAGGCGGCATCAAGGAAAAAGTACTGGCTGCCCTGCAAGCAGGCATACGCACCGTCTTGCTTCCCGCGCGAAACGAAAAAGACCTTGACGACATCCCCAAAGAGGCACGCGACCTCTTGCGCTTTGTCTTTTTGGAGAACGTGCAACAGGCCGTCGAGGCGGCGCTGGAACCCCCGTCGGAGCCCCAGCAGCCGGAGTCGGCCTCCTGACTCGATATGCAGATGCTTACGGTAATTTAGGCGCCTTGGCCTTTTCGACGACCAGATCTACCAGCAGACGATCACGCTCTGGCACGAACTCGTCGTCGGGATAGCGTGCAAGCACCTCTCGTACGCCTTCCGCCACCTTCTGCTTAAGCTCGGGCGTCATGGATGGCGAACCCAGGTCGTCCCACCATGTTTCGATCGGGCCGCCCAGGTGATCCAGCAGATGCTCAATGCCGCCCTGACCGCCCGACAAGTGAAGGTTCAAGAAAGGGCCGAGCAAGGCCCACCGCAGTCCCGGGCCGTGAGAAATTGCAATATCGATGTCTTCGACAGAGGCGACCCCTTGATCCACCAGGTGAAAAGCCTCCCGCCACAGCGCCGCCTGCAATCGATTGGCGATATGCCCCTTCACCTCTTTACGAGGATTGATCGGACGCTTCCCGATGGAGCGGTAGAAGTCCATGGTGGACTGCACTGCCTCGGGTGAGGTTTGCTGGCCGCCCAGGACCTCGACCAAGGCGATGAGGTGGGGCGGGTTGAATGGGTGACCCAAGACCACACGCTCTGGGTGGACACAAGCCGATTGCACCCGACTGACCAAAAGCCCGGAAGAGCTGGTTGCCAGAACGACGTCCGGCGGCGTGCAAGCGTCCATTTGCCTAAAGAGCTCAATCTTGAACTCTTCGTTTTCCGGACCGTTCTCCTGCACGAAGTCCGCCTCGAACAAAGCATCCTGCATGTCCGGAAAGAAGCTTAAACGATCCCGGCTGGCGCCCTCTTGCAGACCTATACGCTCCATGGTTGGCCACAAGCGGTCCACCGCCGCTGCGAGACGTGCTCCGGCGTCCGGAGCCGGATCCGTAGCTTGTACTCTTAAGCCCCGCGCCAAAAAATAGGCGGCCCAACTCGCGCCAATGACTCCCGTCCCTACAATTGCCACGCGTTCTATTTTTCTATCCATTATGCTCATGGGTGGATTCCAGTGGTTATGCGGCCGATGCCGGCTCTGCGGTAAATGATTGTTGTGCCTGAATCAGCTGGACCAGGCGGTCCAACAAGACGTCTATCGGTTGTCCTGTCGTTTCCAGATGGTGATGGGCCAGAGAGTACAGCTTGCGCCGCGCATTCAGCGCGTCTTCAATGTTTGCCATCGCCTCGTCACGCAGTTGGGGTGTTGCTATGCGAGCGTCGTGCTGAGCCATGACGCGGCGAAAGTGCTCTTCGGGTTCTGCTTGAAGCCAGACCGTATGAAAGGAGTGGAGCAAAAGCTCGTAAGTGGCGGGCTCGACTACGATGCCACCCCCTGTAGCCAAGACCACGTCATGATAGTCGGCGAGGATCCGGTCCAGACATAAGCGCTCCAATCGGCGGTAGCCGGCCTGACCGTAGATGGAAAATATCAGATCCAGTGCCACACCAGCTTCTTGTTCGATCTGCTTATCCAGCTCTACGAAAGGCAGGCTCAGCTTGCGGGCCAAAAGCGAACCAAGAGTCGATTTACCGGCTCCGCGCAGGCCGATGAGTGCAATTCGGCGTGGACGGTGACCGCCTTCGTCGGCGACATGTTCGACCAGCCATTGACGGATTTTCGACAACCTCTCGGGTGGTTGACGTTTAAGCATTTCGACAATCAGCGCGTAATCGGGTCCATAGCGCAAATTGTCGGTCAGCAAGGTGTCCGGCGACATATTCAAGGCGCCGGCAAGTTTGTACAAGACCGCTATGGAAATATTACCTTCGCCCTTCTCGACCCGCGATAAATAGGGCAAAGATATACCCGACTGCTGCGCCAATTGCTTCATCGTCATGGCGCGCGCCGCCCGAACTGCGCGAATGCGCCGGCCGAGCCAGGCGCCCGGATCCACCGTGTCCGTCACGGCTGGTGTGCGAGGCGGCATGGCTAAACGGTAATAACCCGGCTTTCGTGTACGGTGCCGGCACCTACATCTTGCGCCTGACCGGCTTGCGCCTCGGCCGTGACGCCGAAATGCAGTGCCTCAACCATAATGGCCCGAGCTTCCAGCACTGCGCGCTGGTTGATATACCCTTTGTCCGTGATTTCGCCGTCGTCAACGCTCGGGGGGGTGGGCAGCAGCAGGGCCCGTTGCGCAAAGGTCGAGCTGCCAGTGCTTTGCCTGTGCATCTCTCGCAGACCTTTCTCGATATGCTGCCGTACCGCAGGGTGATCGATGACCTCTTCTGCAGATGCGTCGTCTGGCAAACCCGCAAGCGCCCGGCAGGCTGCAAAGTTGGGGAAAATCAGAAAGCCCACGCAGTCTCGGTCATGGCCGGTGACGACGATGTCTTGCACCGCAGGAGCCATCAGTTCGATGCCCTTGACCCTTAAGCTGCCCACGCTTACCCATGTGCCAGTGCTGAGCTTGAAGTCTTCCGACACCCGGCCGTCGAACATCAGCCCCTTTTCGGGATGGTCCGGGTCCGCAAACCGCGCCGCATCACCAATGCAGTAATAACCCTCTTCGTCGAAGGCGGCTGTAGTGGCTTCCGGTTGTTTATAGTAGCCGGGCGTCACGTTGGGGCCCTTGACCCTCACCTCGAGCTTGCCCCCGCTGGGCACGAGCTTGATGGATGTGCCCGGCGTAGGCAACCCGATGACTCCCGAACGATCGGCTTGGTAATGGCAATCGGTCGCAAGCGGTGAGGTTTCCGTCGAGCCCCACGCCGTCACCATGGGGATGGCGTAGCCGAGCTCTTGCCTGGAGAGCTCAATGAGTGCGTCCCATAGATGCTGGGGCAAGGCCGCCGCGGCATAGAAAATAACCTGCAGCTTCGAAAAAAAGTGTCGCCGCAAGTCGGCGTCATTACGCAACAGGGGCACCAACATATCGAACGCGCGGGGCACGTTCATATACAAGGTGGGCTCTACAGCGCGCAAGTTCTGCACCGACGCATCGAACATTCCTGGTAAAGGCTTGCCGCCATCCAGATACAACGTGCCGCCGTTTACCAATACCATGTTGAAGTTGTGATTGCCGCCAAAGGTATGGTTCCAGGGCAGCCAATCGAGCAATACGGGTGGGTGTTCTGCCAGGAAGGGCCAGACCTGCAGCTTTGCCTGCTGGCTTGAGCACATCATGCGCTGCGTATTAAGAACGCCTTTCGGGTAGCCTGTAGACCCTGAAGTAAACAGTATTTTGGCAACCGTGTCGGGACCAACCTTCTGATATGCCTCTTGTACTGCCTGCTCGTCCTCTTGCCCCAGCAACTCTGAAAATCGCAAGGCGCCGGAAGGTGCTTCGTCGCTGTCCGCTACGACCACAGTGGCACTATGCAGACCTTGTATGGCCCCAAGAGCAGGTAAGAATCGCTTCACCCCGCCCACATAAATGACGTCTGGATCCAGTCGCTGGATGAGATTTTTCAGTTTGGCATGGTCGCGCGACAAGAGTGAGTACGCGGGCGAGATGGCGGTATAGACTACGCCCACATGCATGCAGGCCAGCATAATCAGGGCGTGATCGACACTGTTATCGGTAAGCACGCATACCGGGCGCGTCTGGGTGCCTGGACGTCGTAGAAGCCAGGCGGCCAATTGCCGGACTTTGCCCAAGGCTTCGCCATAAGTGACGCCTTGCCATTGGCCATCCGCCCCCCTCTCCATCAAGAAAGGCTGATTGGCGCGCTGAGTACCCCAACGCTCGAGAAACTCGCCCAGACACCGTGCATACGGCTGTAATAAGGTGGGATTTTCGACCAGGATGGAGCCATCCGACCGCTTGGTGATGTTGACGGCCGGTTCGGCGAACAGCACACTGCTGTTGGCGTGAGGCATATTCACTATTGTCTCCATAAGTTGGCTGCCCCCGCACGAGAGCGCCTTTATTCTTGCTTGGGAATCGCGTCGCGGCCGTAGGCCCGAGCAGTCCGTAAATACTATACGAAATTCGTCCGCGCTGGACAATCTATAGTTTAACCAGTGCCTCTGTGGCATGATGCACGAATGGAAACACTGCCTCTTTTCCCCCTGTCGCAAGCCCTTTTTCCAGAGGGTGTTTTGCACCTGCGCATCTTCGAAGTGCGCTATCTACATATGGTCAGGCAGTGTATAGAGCAAGAGACCCCTTTCGGCGTAGTCGCTTTGCTGTCCGGACGAGAAGTACGGACGCCCGACGGAGAGGAAACGCTTGCAAGCGTCGGCACTTTTGCCCGCATCGATACGTGCGAAAGCACCATGCCCACCCTTCTGCATGTTCGTTGTGTGGGTGGTAGCCGCTTCAGGGTCGTGTCCAGCCGGCAACAGCAATATGGGCTCTGGGTGGGCCAAGTGGAACCCTTCGACAACGACGCGGCCATGCCGGTACCGCCCGACCTTCAGGGCTCGGCGGACGCGCTGGGAAGGCTTATCGCGCAAATGCAGCAACAAGGGATACCCTCCGCAATGATGCCCATCGGCCGTCCCTATAAGCTCGACGAATGCGCCTGGGTGGCTGACCGGTGGTGTGAACTGCTACCCCTTCCTGCCGGTCAGAAACAGGCTCTACTGGCGCTTCGAGACCCACTGCAACGCTTGCGCATCGTGCACAAACTGCTGGGCGCCCAGGGCCTGCTGTGATGGTCGCAACGGTCGGCAAACGCCCCTGCTATCGAAGTAACCAACCCGCCGCCCGGCACAGAGGTGGTTGCACCCACTTGTTTATTCTTGGCGACAAACCCATGGGCCGCAGCACCATTTTGGTCGCCATATTAACGGGGTAATGCCGTTTTACAGCGCTGCCGAGGCGGCTGCATAATTGCTTGAACTGTGGCCCTTTGCGACCGAACTCGTCCCCGGTACGCACCCGGTACACGTGCCACAAACCAATTTCCGCATCGGAATTGCGCGCCTCGACAATACGTCGCCCGATGGCTTTTAAAACTTTCCACCGCCCCGCCGTCTGCTTGCTTTCATACCAGCGGAAGTACTGAAAGAAATGCTTGTAATGGCTTACTTCGTCGGCACGAATACGGGCCGCTATGCCAGATAAAACCGGTTCATCCGCCTGTTGAGCCAATGCAGTATAAAAAGTGGCCGTCCCTGTTTCAACCACGCAACGAGCGGCCATTTCCAGCCCGCGCGTCGGTTCGAACTCTTCCACCGTGCACAACTTGGAGTACTCGTCGAAGAACCCTCGATAGGCC
>JAJUGB010000138.1 GCA_029268595.1 Alcaligenaceae bacterium
CGGCGTGTACGAGGTAGACGCCGATTTCCAACAGGGCAAGGCCGACCATATAGTGGTGGACGGGCCGGTCGTGCTGAATGGCTCCGTGCGTGTGCTGGGTAGCAATCCAGTTCCCCACCGTAGCCTGGCCATACTCGACGTTACTTCCAGTGAGCCCACGGCCTTGGGCGGAAACCTTCAGTCCGAGCCCACTTCACTTTTGTATCGCTATCGTATTCAACGCGACACGCCCAGCCGCATCGCAGTCAGCGCGGAGGCAGATTTCGTTCCGCAAGCGAGCGGGTTCAGCAGCGATCAACGCAATCTGGCCCATTACCTGCAAGAGGCGTGGGATAGCCTGCCCTCGACCGCTGGTGCTCAGGCAGATATAGCTGGTGTGTTGTTTGATCAGTTCACACAAGTGCACACGGTAGACGAATACCGGCGTGCGTTGGACACCATCGCGAACGACGCTGGGCATGCTCCAGTCGCCACAACACCTCTTTCCATCCGTGGTTTCATGACGCGGATGATGAGTTGCCCCCAGTTCGAAGGGACGTCCACCTCGATGCGTGAAGGAGATTGCGCCTGGGCCCGCGTGCTCGGCGGCCACACACACCGCAGCGGCACCGCTGATGCAGCCGGTTTCACTTCTGATAGTCAGACCTATCAGCTGGGCGGACAAAAAGAGATAGCCCCGAACTGGTACTTGGGAGGCTCGTTCTCGTACGAAAAGTCTCGCCACCGAGCGCGTGATGTCGCGTTGAGGGCAGATGGCGACGCCTACAATATAGGGCTGGTTCTGAAACGCCAGGCAGGGCCGTGGTTGTTCGCAGGCTCCGTTACCGCCGGGCACGGCAAACACCACACCCGCCGTAGTATTCATTTGAGTGACTCGCCCTTTTACGCAACAAGCGAGTACCGCAGTAAGCACGCGACGATCGGCCTTCGCACTTCCTATGTGTACGCTCAGCCCCATTGGTATGTGAAGCCCATCGTTGACCTGACTGCCACCTACCACCGCGTGCCGGCGCACAGCGAAGGAGGCGCAGGACCGCTCAATCTTCATTACGATAAAGCGGATCAGACGTCGCTCATGATTTCGCCAGCCATTGAAATGGGCGGGCGTTACGACTTTGGGCATACCACCCTTAGGCCCTACGCGTCGGCCGGCGTGACCTGGCTATCGCAAGACGGCTGGGACATACAAGCTCGGCTGGAAGGCGACCCCAGCCAACAGCGGTTCAATCTGAAGACCGATCTGCCCGACACCTATGGCGAGTTCAAAGCGGGGTTCGTCATCACCCGGAAGCAATCCGTAGAGCTGAAGGCCGAATACGGCTTGCGAGTAGGCAAAAATTACGAGAACCATACCGGGACGCTACGGTTCGCGGTGCACTATTGATGATTAGCCCCGCTGTGAACTGCAGCGGAGCGCTGGGGTGGTGTAGCGAAGTAAGGATGGCGCCTAAGGTGTCTGCCTGGCTTCACTATCCCAGATTCGGCGCCAGACCCAGTCCAGGGCCTCCCACCGGTCGCCCCGAGCGGGGGCCCTTTCAATAATTGCTTTTGGCATCCAATTGCCGTCCTCTGTCTTATGGGCCACATCGTATCGGAAGCTGTAATTCGGTTCGATGCCCATGCGCAGGTCTGACACGACTAATCGTGTGTCGCCTGAATCGTCTGTTTCCGGACGGGCGCCAACGAACCCGTGCGTGAACCAGAGCAGCCTTTGCATCTGCGGCTGCGAGCTGAGGGCGGTTAGCAATTCGGTTTCGCTAGGATGAAACTGGAAAACCATGGGCCCGTCATCCGCGATCAGAGAGCGATCGCCAATGTAGTACCCGTCGGGCGCCATGACAATAACCCGCCACAACACCGTGTTAAACGGCAAAGGCGTGGAAAACCGTGGGGCATGCTCAAGACCTTGCGACGCCAGACTACGGTCTGCGACGTGATGGACCCACAGCTTGGCTCCAATAGTCCAGGCCAAATAGGCCGAGCTGAGTACAAGACCGGCCCAAAGCCACTTCGTGGACGGGGCTGCAGCCCCCCTGCCCTCGCTGGAGGACGGCGGGCGCCGCGCGAGCACCGCCGCGCCTATGACTCCAACCAGCAATGGCAAGGTGTACAACGGGTCGATAATAAAAAGGGTGGACCACATAACGGGCCTGCCGGGCAGGGGCCATAACAGCTGGGTACCGTACACAGTGAAGGCATCGAGCAGCGGATGAGTCAACAAGGCCAGAAGAATGGCACAAAGCCATTGACGAGGCGCCTCACGCACGGCGGGCAAAAGCCGCCTGCCCATCAGCCACAACACCACACCCAACAGGGCCAGCACTATCAGGGAGTGAGACGGACCGCGATGCCACGTCACCGTGGTGACAAAATCGCTGTCCGCAAAGCTGAACCAGAAAACGTCCAAGTCGGGCAAAGTGCCCAACGCTGCGCCGAGGGCCATCGCGGGGCGACGATAACGTGAAGGCGCAGCCAGTCCTGCTACCGTGCTGCCAAGCACAATCTGAGTCAGTGAGTCCATGAAACCTGTGCTTTAAATCAGTCAGTCAGCTCGAATGGAGCCGCCATAAGTGGAACATAGTTTTTAATTGGAGGAATTCCGTCCTTGAGAGGGCAGTGTCTGTCAAAGCAGAGCCGTGTCATTTTTGGAATAATGCATCGTGCAGCAACTTACGCCACTACGCAAATGAGCAGAATCCGAATCCTAGATAACAGCACCAAAGGTGTAGCGACGCCCGAGACAAAATCTTTGCAGGCGCTTATCGCAGATGTTCCTGATCTGTCGGCGTTGAATTTGGCCGACGTGGGCAAACTGATGATGCCGTTGGGCAAGCTGGTTGATGCACAAGTAAACCATTCGTCTTCCATGGCGCTGAAGCAAGCGTGGGAGTTGGGCGCCGCCCATCACGAGCCTCTTTCCAAGGTGGGCTGGCCCAGGGGTGACGACGCCTTCAATACCTTTGTATTGAACTATTTCGAGTGGAATAATTTCTGGCGGCGCTACAGTCCCGATAGCGCCAAATGGTACCGCGTATGCTTTGATCGTGTGTACGAGGCATTCCTGAAGGGCATCGCGCGTCCCAAGTCGCCCTACCAGTCCAGCGGTCTTAATTGAAGGGCGTGCACTGGGCCGCCACACGAGACTAACCGGGTCATGCGGCCCCGGCACGAGGCATGCTTAAACATATGCCTGCCTTCCAGCTCTCCCGATTTGTATCGCGGGCATTACTTTTCCCGGTGGCGGCATGAGCACTCCAAGCATCTTCGACAACAGCCACGATCTGAACGAGTTACGCGTGGCAATCGCGCGGCTTGAGGCGCCGTCATTGACCATACGGCTCGCAAACTTCATCGGATCGCCCATAGAAAAGGCGCTTGATAAGCTGCCTAGATCGGCATCCGACAAAATCCAGAAAGCCGTACATGCCGCGCTGAACAAGGCAGTCGCCGCGGCCCTCTGGACCATGGACAAAGAAGGCGCGGCCAAGCCATATGCCAGGACTCATTCGGCCGCGGCGGCGGCTTCGGGCGCCGTGGGAGGCTTTTTTGGACTCGCGGGTACTCTGGTCGAACTGCCGGTTTCCACCACCATCATGATGCGTTCTGTGGCAGACATTGCTCGAAGCGAAGGTTTCTCGCTTTCCGACCCAGCCATTCAGGCCGAGTGCATACAGGTGTTCGCCATGGGTGGCGCCTCGAAGGAGGACGACGCCGCAGAATCGGCGTACTACGCACTGCGCACGGCCCTCACCGAAGTGGCAAAGGAAACAGGCCGGGCCTTAGCCGCCACGGCTGCTAGCCAGGCTGCCAGTGGCTTCACATTGACTCCGGCGCAAGCGGCGGTGTGGCTCGCCAACATCATTGAGGCGGTAGCGAAGCGATTCGGCATAAAGATTACCGAAAAAATCGCCGCTCAGGCGGCGCCCGTCATTGGCGCGGTCAGCGGTGCAGCTATAAATACGCTGTTCATCAACCATTACCAGGATATGGCCAGGGGACACTTCGCCATCAAGCGGCTGGAGCTTAAATATGGCGCCGATGCGGTCCGCCTGGCCTATCAGCAGGTTCGGAATGGCAGTTGAACTTCGTCTCTGGCCGGCAGTCTATGAGTCTGCGTTCTCAACCCTTAATGACAGGCACTACCTATGTCGATTCAGCAGTTATTGCAGCAGGTTCTCCAATCGGGGCAAAGCCTGACCCAAGAGGCCTCTTCCAAGTTCAACACTCGGAGTGCCGGCAACTCGGCGCTGGGAGGATTCGGCGGGGGCGCCTTGGCTGGAGGTGCGCTGGGATTGCTTCTGGGAAACAAGAAATTCCGGAAAATGGGCGGCAAACTGGCCACCTACGGCGGGGCTGCGGCTTTGGGGGCTTTGGCTTTAAAAACGTATCAAGACTGGCAAAACAACAAGGCAACGGCGAGCAGCGGTGCTCCGGTTCAACCCGAAGTCAATGTGACTCCTGCCGCGACGACGCCCGTACCGGCACTACCTCCGGCGCAACTGGAAGAACACAGCCGAATCATTCTGGCAGCAATGATTGCCGCAGCAAAGGCGGATGGACACATTGGCGCCGAAGAGCGGCAATTGCTCGACGCGGAAATTGCTCGCCTCTCTAGCCATCCGGCCGACCTGGAATGGTTCCATGCAGAACTGACCAAACCGGCCGATCCTGCGCAGGCTGCCGCACTGGCGCGAACGCCCGAAATGGCGGCAGAGGTGTATCTGGCCAGCGTCCTGGTGGCCGATGAGCAAAGCTTTATGGAGCGCGCCTATCTGGACGAGCTGGCTCGACAGCTTTCTTTGGAGCCGGGCTTGAAGCTGGAACTGGAGAGCAAAGTGAAAGCGCTGAATGCCAGCGCCGTTTGAGTCCTCCCAAAAGGCACTGACATCCGCTGGAACCTGAAGAGTTGATCGCGGCCATACTCACCCAGCTCCCATACTTCCTATCGGTGAGTTCCGGACTTCCGACGGCTAAGGTCCCACGTGGCCTTCGGCCACGCAGGACCCCAACTTAGTGTTCCACCTTCTGACTGACTTCCTCTGTTCGTGAGCGAGCAGACGTTGCCTTCTGGCTCAGGTAGGTCTCAATGCTGTCGTCCTTTTCATCCAACCAGCGCGTATGGTGCACAGGCGCCATCTTGCCGGTTTTCACCGAAGGATAAGGGATGTCGCGATAAGTCAGGACATCCTTTTGCTTATCAGCCTGCCATTGCTTGAAGAGCTGGGCCACCTTGTCCAAGTCGAATTCCGGGTAGTCGGTAGGCGCCACGAGGTCGCGCACGTAATCAGTCTGGAAGTCGATCTCATCATCGGAGCCATTCATTTGTGCATGGCGTTCACGCCACTTATCGATATCGGCTCGCATGGTATCGGCATCCGGCAGCCTGATGCGACCAAGTATGACATCACGCGCATACCAAGCCTGGGCGTCAAACATATTGAACGTGAAGTACTGATCTTGCATACCCAGGTAAATCAACCTGGGCTGACTATGCCAAAACACACCTTTATATAGATTGTCCGGGTACAGCACATTGGACGTTTTCAGGCGCAGTTCGTCTGGCAAGAAGGGAAACTTGTGCTGATAGCCCGTACACATGATGACGGCGTCGAAACGGCCGCTGGTGCCGTCTTTGAAGTAGGCTCGGTCGCCCCTGAAGTGGGTGACCAAAGGCACTTCGCGTATGCCGTCGGGCCAGGCAAACCCCATGGGCTTACTCCGATAACTGATGGTCACTGAGCGCGCGCCGTGCTTATAGCATTGCACGCCGATGTCCTCCGCCGAATAGCTACTGCCGATAAGCAGCAGATTCTTGCCCACATAGGGGTCGGCACCGCGGAAATCATGGGCGTGCAGCACTTGGCCGGTATAACTGTCGAGTCCCTCGAATTGAGGCATATTGGGTGTCGAGAAGTGCCCCGACGCAACCACGAGATAATCGAAGGTTTCGGTGTAAGTGCGCTGATTGACCAGGTCTTCAACAGTCAAGTGGAACTTCTTGGCGGCATCGTCGTACTGCACCCATCGAGCCACTGTGTTGAACCGGATGTAATCGCGAACACCCGATTTTTTTACCCGCCCTTCGATGTAGTCGAACAGAACCGGACGCGGGGGATAAGAGCTGATCGGGCGACCGAAGTGCTCATCGAAGGAATAATCCGCAAACTCCAGACACTCTTTGGGGCCGTTTGACCACAGGTAGCGGTACATACTGCCATGGACCGGCTCGCCAAACTCGTCCAATCCGGTGCGCCACGTGAAATTCCACATCCCGCCCCAGTCCGACTGTTTTTCAAAGCAGACAATTTCAGGAATGGCCGAGCCCTTGCGTCGCGCAGATTCAAACGCACGCAGTTGAGCAAGTCCACTGGGGCCGGCACCAATAATTCCAATACGTTGGGTCATTACTTCTTCCTATTTCCTGCATAGACCGACTGGCTGCACAGCGGGTCTTTGCCGTAAAGCTCGGCACGGGGTCACCCCACGGACGCGACGCGCCCGGCAAGGCGGCAGCCAAACCGTGCCGCTGGCTATGAGCCAGAGCCAAAGCAGCGCCATAGGCGCCTGAACGGAGTCGCTGGGGCGCTAAAGCCGGACGCCAGCGCTAAAGAAGATGAACGCCACGGGGGCTATCCGCCAGAGACGACTCCGGGGCCGCGTATGTGGGACACATGGGCGGCCAACGAACCAAAAAAAGACAGCCATCGCTGTCGTGCAAAACCGCCCGTCGAAAGCAAAGGAAGCCTATTTTTGTTTGCCTTGATTCAAGGCCTGTTTGTCGCTTCCACCAACGGCCGCATCAGCGGCTGATGCCGTCGGAAATGATGCCGCGGCGCGGATCTGTTCTAGAGAAATGATTTGCATTGAAACATTTTCGCCCCAAACGGTCAACCTTCAAGCGCATTCAGAACAGAAAAATTCCGAGGGCCTCAATGGCGCATCGGCGGTTTGTAAGGGCAATATTTGCGCCATTTCGGGCGGCGGAACGGATTACTGAAAGCGCAGCGCCCGCTGTAGCTATTTACGCGGCTTTGATTCTTGGCTTTTTGCCGGGACTTCTATTAATTTTGCTCTTCCCGCCAACAAGCCGGACCATAGGGCTCCGGCCATCAAGAACACCATAAATGCGGCGACCGCATCCCAGTCACCCGTGTATTCGTGCAGAACCCCAACAATTAGCGGCGCTGCCGCCGAGATGACATAGCCGATCCCTTGCGACATTGCAGAGATTGCAGCGGCCACCTGCGGAGTGGGAGATCGCAAAACCAGCAAAGCCATTGCCACGCTGAACATGCCGCCAAAACCCAGGCCGAAGATCGTCGACCATAGGTAAATGACGCGAGTGGACCCATAGAGGAGGCCGATGAACCCAACGAACACAAAGACCATCAATCCGAAGATGGTCGGCCGCTGGTCCTTGCCTCTTGTGGCTATCCACGGCCCGGCAATGGAAGTTGTAAGCTGGACACCCATTAATCCCGCCAAGACGAAGCCCGCGTCCATGGCCGACAACCCACGATCAATAAGGATCAAGGGCAGCCAACCAAAAATGCAGTAGGCAATAGCGCCTTGCGTGCCCATGAACAGAGTCACTTGCCACGCCAACCAGTTACGGCGCAGCTTCGGGATCTCTCCTACTTTGTTCCGATCGAAGGCGGGGCCGCCACGAGCCTGCCCCATCCAGATAAAGACTGCCAAGGTGGCAGGTATGGCCCAGAAAGCCAAAGCCCACCGCCAATCATCATTCAGCCAAGCTTCCAGCGGCACAGTAGTGCCGGCCGCAATGGCCGCTCCCCCCGCAAGGGCAGTTGAATAGAGGCCCATCATGAGGCCCGCATTCACCGGGAAATGCCTCTTGATGATGCTGGGTAGAAGCACCATCACGGCGCTAATCGCCAACCCAACCACCAATGTGCCGGCAAACAGGCCAACGACACCCAGGGTACTGCGCAGAAGAATCCCGCCCACGAGCGCCACCAAACCCAGCAATATGGTGCGCTCTGCTGACTGCCATCGCAGCAACATCGGAGCAAAAGGAGCGAACGCACCAAAGCACAGCACCGGCAAGGTCAGCAAGACGCCCAACTCCGTACCCGACAGCCCAAGACTGGATCGAATAGAGTCGACCAAAGGCCCCACACTGAGCAGCGCCGGGCGCAAGTTCATCGCTACATAAACGATGACGACAATAAGTAGAACTTGAGGAAGGCGGGTCTGATTGTGACCCGTGGAAG
>JAJUGB010000139.1 GCA_029268595.1 Alcaligenaceae bacterium
CAGACATAGTTATCCGGTCGAGCGTCTGAATAGCGAGCTACCAGCCCGGGTTCCGCCCCTCATTAAAGGCTACCTCAAACTAGGGGCGCTAATATGTGGTGAACCGGCCTGGGACCCGGACTTCAACACGGCCGACTTTCCTGTTCTGCTCGACATCGAGACGATGGATTTACGCTATCGTCGCCACTTTGGGCTGATGTAGAGTCATAGACCGCAGCTGTAGAGTTAAAGACCGCCACTGGTGCCAGGGCGGTCTTTTACTTAGGGCGTCAAGGCGTTTCGATGAGCTGAAAACTGAAGCCGGCCTTGTCCCACTCGGCTTCTTCCTGCCGCAGCGTGTACTCGGACAGCGGATGGGTTTGCAACCAGGCACGAGCCACGTTGACCTTAATCTTGCGCCCCTTGACCTGTACGCTTAGCGGAAGGACAGGGACGTTCTCGCGCCGGCGGCATAACAAGGCCGCCAAACGCAGGCAGAGCAGGGCATACCAATGTATGGGCCGTGCGCCCACACCTTTCAGCTTGCCCAGCTTGCTCTGGTGGCCCAAGGCCAGCCAAGCCAATAAGGTCTGATCGTCGTTCGAAAAGCCCGGCATGTCTGCGTTCTCGAGGATGTAAGCACTGTGCCGGTGATAGTCTGAACTGGTTATGGACATTCCCACTTCATGAAGACTGGCTGCCCAGCCTAGAGCGCGGCCCAGTTCTTCTTTTTCCTCGTTTTCAGGAATGGACTCGTAGAGCTTGAGGGCAATGTCGCGAACACGATTGGCCTGATTGACGTCCAGGTGATAGCGCTTGATGAGCTGTCGGACTGTTTCGTCGCGTTTGTCGTGGTGAGAAGCCCGTCCCACCATGTCGTATAAGACCCCCACACGCAGGGCGCCTTCACCGGGCAGCATGTTCTCGATCTTGAGCTCTCGGAAGGCGGCCATCATAATGGCCAGACCGCCGGCCAATACCGGTGCACGGGCCGGTTTGATACCGGGCAGGTGTTCCATAATCACCCGCTCGTCCTTGATAAGCAGGGACTTGAGCTTTTCCATGCCGTCCAGTGTTATGCCCTTTTTGGACATACCACCTTCCGCCAGAATGGCCAGCAAGCCCTTGGCGGTGCCCGAAGACCCGTACGCCTGATGCCATCCGGTTCGACGGTACGGCTTGGATATGCGTTCAAACTGGCCCCGGGCGGCAAGCTCGGCCTCCTGCATGTTCTGCGCCGTGATTTTTCCCTCCGGAAAGAATCGTCGGGTATACGTGACGCAGCCCATGGTCAGAGAAGCGATTTGCAAGGGGTCGTAGCCTTTGCCGATGATGCTTTCGGTCGAGCCCCCGCCGATATCGATGACCAGTCGTCTGTCATCTGAGGGAGGCAGCTCGTTGGCCACACCCGAATAAATGAGGCGGGCTTCTTCCTGACCGGCAATCACTTCGATGGGAAATCCCAGGGCCTCTTCGGCCAAAGGCAGGATCTGTGCGGCGTTACGCGCAACACGGAAGGTGCTGGTGGCGACAGCCCGGACGCGATTCGGGTGAAACCCAGCCAGCCGCTCTCCGTAGCGTTTCAGCACCGCGAGCGCACGATCCACTGCGGCGTCGTTGAGCATATTGCGCTCGTCCAGGCCGGCAGCGAGTTGTACGGGTTCTTTGAGACGGTCGACCGCATAAATCTGGGCATGTCCGTTGTGTTGCACGACACGGGCGACAGAAAGGCGGAAGCTGTTCGAGCCGAGGTCGACGGCGGCGAGTAGGTGGTCCATTAGCAGCTTTTTTGACTGTACGGCGCGATTATAAAGAGTAAATCGCCGCGAGGCCGTCATGGTAATGTAATCGGATTGCGGTAAAAGGCCGATACCCAATTACAAGAGTGCTTTATGCCCGTCGCTCCCGATGATTCAAGTTTGCTGCTCAATCGCGAGCTATCGCTGCTCAAATTCAATCACCGTGTGCTCACCATGGCCGAGCGGCCCGATGTCCCGCTGCTAGAACGTCTTCGCTATCTGTGTATTGTCAGCTCGAACCTGGATGAGTTCTTCGAAATAAGAATTTCCAGCCTGAAAGAGCAGCTGGCGCAGCCTTCTTCCGCCGGCGGCGAGGACGGCTATACCGCTGCAGAGGCATTTGAACGGGTGCAGCGGGCGACTCATGCCCTGGTCAGCCGGCAAAATGCCGTACTGAACGATGTCTTGTTGCCTTTGCTGGCCCAAGAAGGAATCGTTCTGCTCGAGGAAGAGGACTGGACCGACACACAACGCGAATGGGCCTATGCGCAGTTCCGTCGGGATGTCATGCCCATGCTGACCCCAATTGGTCTTGATCCGGCCCATCCCTTTCCGCGCGTATATAACAAAAGCCTGAACTTCATTGTGTCCGTCGAGGGGCCCGACGCGTTCGACAGAACGGGTGGAATCGCCATCGTCCAGGCCCCGCGGGCGTTGCCGCGAGTCATGCACATGCCTGCCGATATCGCCGGCATTCCCCATGGGTACGTGGTGCTCACCAGCTTGATCAACGCGTTTGTGAACGACCTTTTTCCAGAAATGGTGGTAAAGGGTTGCTATCAATGGCGCGTCACACGCAATAGCGACTTGTTCGTCGACGAAGAAGAAATCACCAACCTGCGTCAGGCGCTGCAAGGCGAGCTGCCTCAACGTAACTTTGGGGCAGCAGTGCGGCTCGAAATAAACGAATCCATGCCGCCCGACCTCGAGCGCTTTCTTTTGCAGGAGTTCTCACTGACGCCGAGAGACACCTACCGCGTGCAGGGCCCAGTGAATCTGTCGCGCCTCATGCAGTTGTGCAACGTCATCGATAGGCCGGATTTGCTCTTCCCGGAGTTTCGCGCTCGCGTGCCCGCGCCGTTCGACACCCTTAGCGACCACCCCGACGAATGGTTCGCTGCCATAAGCAAGCAAGATCACTTGTTGCACCATCCATATCAGTCATTCCAACCCGTGCTCGATTTTTTGCGGGCGGCGGCCAGCGACGCGAAAGTGGTCGCGATCAAACAGACCATATATCGAACGGGGGAAGACTCTGAGCTCATGAACCTGCTGCTGGCGGCGGCGCGGGCGGGCAAGGAAGTCACCGTGGTGGTCGAGCTGATGGCGCGGTTCGACGAGGAAACCAATATTCAATGGGCCGCTAAGCTGGAGGAAGTCGGTGCTCACGTAAGCTATGGGGTGGTGGGTCATAAGACCCACGCGAAGATGTTGCTGGTGCTACGGCGTGAAGAAGGCCGCATCAAACGCTATGGCCATGTGGGTACAGGCAATTACCATCCTCGCACCGCTCGCCTCTATACCGATTTCGGGCTCATCACCGCCAACCAGACCATCTGCGAAGACATGGACAAGGTGTTCTGGCAGCTCACTGGTCTGGGCGCGAGGCGCCCGTTGAAACTGCTGCTGCAATCGCCCTTTACCTTGCATGACACTATGGTGCAATTGATTCGAGCCGAAGCCAGGGCCGCTGCTGAAGGCCGACCGGCCCGCATCAAGGCCAAAATGAATTCTCTGCTCGAGCCTACGGTCATTAAAGAGCTCTACGCAGCCAGTGAGGCCGGCGTCAAAATCGATTTGGTCGTACGCGGAGCGTGCGCCTTGCGTCCTGGCTTGCCGGGCCTGTCGTCCAATATTCGCCTGCGGTCTATCGTGGGTCGGTTCCTGGAGCATTCCCGCGTGTTCTACTTTTATGCTGGTGGGGAAGAAAAATTATTCCTGTCGTCGGCTGACTGGATGGACAGGAATTTCTTTCGACGCGTCGAACTGGCTGTGCCGGTGCTGGACAAGAGTCTGAAGCGACGCATTATCACTGAGTCCTTCACCTTGGCCCTGCGCGATAACCAACTGGCATGGCGTGGCTTGCCCGACGGGCAGTATGAACCAGTTCGATCGCGGGCCGCCCCACTGAATATCCAGTCGCATTTGATGCGCCATCTGGCCTAGGGCTTGCTGACGGCCCGAACACAAATCGGATTCTCATGACAGGTGTAATAAACCTGTCATGAACGTTCTTTACTATGGCGTCAGTGCAATACAAATGCACACAGATTCCAACACCAAGAGGATTTCCGATGTTCACACGCCTACTTACTCGTGTTTCCGCTGGTATTGCCATTGCGGGCTTTTCGATGGCGGCTGTTGCGGCCGACATCACAGGCGCCGGGGCGTCCTTCCCCTATCCTATCTATGCCAAATGGGCGGCTGCCTATAACAAAGAAACGGGCAATCGCGTCAATTACCAGTCGATTGGCTCAGGCGGTGGGCAACAGCAAATTATTGCAAAAACTGTCGATTTCGGTGCATCGGACGACCCCATGAAAGCGCAGGACCTGGAAAAGAATAATCTGTTCCAGTTTCCGGCCATCGTAGGTGGTACCGTGCCTGTGGTGAATGTGGCGGGCATCGAGCCCGGTCAATTGAAGCTTAGCGGCCCGGTTCTGGCCGACATCTTTCTTGGCAAGATCAAAAAGTGGGACGACCCAGCCATTGCCAAGTTGAACGAAGGCCTCAAGTTGCCGTCGGCTTCCATTATTGTGGTGCACCGTTCGGATGGTTCGGGCACGACCTTTGGCTGGACCAACTACTTGTCCAAAGTATCGCCAGAATGGAAGGACACAGTCGGTGAAGGCAAGGCCGTGAAGTGGCCCACCGGGCAGGGCGGCAAGGGCAACGAAGGTGTTGCAGCGTATGTGCGCCAGCTGAAGAACTCCATCGGCTACGTCGAGTACGCGTATGCCAAGCAGAACAAATTGGCATGGACGCAGCTGCAGAACAAAGACGGCCAATTCGTTCAGCCTTCAGTAGAGACCTTCTCGGCGGCAGCTGCTAACGCGGACTGGAAAAGCGCCCCCGGCATGGGTGTCATCCTGACCGACGAGCCTGGTGCGGATTCCTGGCCTGTGACGTCGGCTTCCTTCATCTTGGTCCACAAGGCGCAGGACAAGCCCGAAAGCGCCAAAGAAGTGCTGGCCTTCTTCGACTGGGCTTTCAAGAATGGCGATGAAATGGCGATAGAACTGGACTACGTGCCGATGCCGGACGAAGTCGTTGCTCAGATCCACGAAGGATGGAAGAACGAAATCAAAGCGGCTGACGGTGCGGCTATCTGGAAGTAGCAGTTACAATCCGTTGTCCGGCCGAGTGACGGCCGGGCAGTATTTATAGAGACGATGACCTCATTTCAACGGCATCGTCTCTGTTGTGTTACGGTTTTTATATCTGAATCCGAGCTGCACGGCGGTGCAGGCCAAACCCCAGCAGACGATCCGCACTCATGAAGAAAACCCAAAGCGCCTTGGCGGACACCCTGTTCAGGAATACCACTCGTGCGTTCGCATTTTTAGTCTTTATTCTGCTGGCCGCGATCATCATTTCCCTGATCTGGGGCAGTCGCGAGTCAATTTCCGCCTATGGCTGGCGCTTTCTCGTTACTAACGACTGGAATCCCGTTCAGGATTCTTACGGGGCACTGGTTCCGATCGTCGGCACGCTATTGACGTCTCTCATTGCCTTGCTGATTGCCGTGCCGGTGTCGTTCGGCATTGCCATGTTCCTCACCGAGCTCTGTCCCACCTGGCTACGTCGTCCGCTGGGGACAGCTATTGAGATGTTGGCGGCGATTCCTTCCATCATCTATGGCATGTGGGGCTTGTTTGTATTCGTGCCCATATTTCAGCAGTACATCCAGCCTTACATTATTACGGCTTTTGAAGGCGTGCCGGTGCTGAGTCAGGTGTTTGCAGGCCCTCCCTTCGGCATCGGTCTTTTTACCGCCGGACTCGTGCTCTCCATCATGGTGATTCCGTTTATCACCGCCGTGATGCGCGACGTGTTCGAGCTTGTGCCGCCCATGCTGAAAGAGTCGGCCTATGGGCTGGGTAGCACCACTTGGGAAGTCGTCTGGCGCGTCATACTGCCCTATACGAAGCACGGGGTCATTGGCGGCATCATGTTGGGTCTGGGGCGCGCGCTGGGCGAAACCATGGCCGTTACCTTTGTTATCGGCAACGCGTTCAACTTGCCCGAATCCATTTTTGCGCCATCCAACTCTATTGCATCTGCACTAGCCAACGAGTTTAACGAGGCAGGGGGCATGCAGAAGTCGGCACTGCTGGAACTGGGCCTGATCCTGTTCCTCATCACCACCATAGTCCTTGCTTTGTCCAAGGTATTGCTGCTTCGTCTGTCTAAAAGCGAAGGCACTTCACGCTAAGCAAGCGAGGCCCGATCATGTTCGATTCCGATTCTCTCGTCAGCGTTTCCAATGTGCGCTTTCAAAGGAGGCGCCGGTTCAACAAGTTCATGTTGACCTTGTCATCTCTTGCGCTGTTGTCCGGCCTGTTCTGGCTCTTCTGGATCATTCTCACTCTGGTGATCAAGGGCGGAGAGGCACTGTCGTTCAGCCTGCTCACTCAAAGTACGCCACCTCCCGGCGGTGAAGGCGGCTTGTTGAATGCGATAGTGGGCAGCGCCATGATGGCCGCAGTGGCTACTGCCATTGGTACTCCAATAGGGATTCTGGCCGGCACTTATCTCGCAGAGTATGGGCGCCGGGGCTGGCTGGCGCCTGCCACTCGTTTTCTTAACGATGTGCTGCTGTCGGCGCCGTCCATTGTCATCGGTCTTTTCATTTATGCCGTATATGTGGCAAACGTTGGGCATTACTCCGGGTGGGCGGGCGCCTTTGCTTTGGCGATTCTGGTGGTTCCTGTAGTGGTGCGGTCCACGGACAATATGCTGTTGCTCGTGCCGAACAGCTTGCGTGAGGCCGCGGCGGCACTGGGTTGCCCACAGTGGCGCATTATTGTGTTTGTCTCTTATCGTGCGGCCATGTCGGGCATTGTGACGGGCATCTTGCTGGCCATCGCACGAATCTCCGGCGAAACGGCGCCGCTGCTGTTCACTGCTCTAAACAACCAGTTCATGTCCATGAACATGAACGCGCCACTGGCTAACCTGCCCGTGGTGATCTTCCAGTACGCAGCCAGTCCCTTCGAAGACTGGAACCGCCTTGCTTGGGCGGGCGCCGTGCTCATCACCTTGCTGGTGTTGGGCATCAATATTCTGGCGCGTGTGCTTTTCCGTAAATGATGAATGGGCGGCCCTTGTTCGACCGCCAAGTGTGCAAACATGACGACAAATCAAGCTGGCAACGTAAAACTCGAGGTCAAGGACCTCAACTTTTACTACGGCAAATTTCACGCGCTGCGCGACGTGAATCTGTCTATCTTCGAGAAGAAAGTTACGGCTTTCATTGGTCCTTCCGGCTGCGGAAAGTCCACACTGCTGCGTACCTTCAATCGCATGTACGAGCTTTATCCCGGCCAGCGCGCTGAGGGCGAAATCAATCTGGACGGCGAGAACGTCCTGAAGTCCAAAATGGATATTTCACTTATCCGCGCGAAAATTGGCATGGTGTTCCAGAAGCCAACGCCATTTCCCATGAGCATTTACGACAATATCGCCTTTGGCGTACGGTTGTTTGAAAAGCTTAGCAAGGGCGAAATGGACGAACGGGTAGAGTGGGCGCTGACCAAGGCCGCTTTATGGAACGAGGTCAAAGACAAGCTGCATCAAAGTGGCAATGGCTTGTCGGGCGGTCAGCAACAGCGGCTGTGTATTGCGCGCGGCGTGGCCATCAAGCCCGAGGTGTTGTTGCTGGATGAACCGTGCTCGGCGCTGGATCCGATTTCCACAGCGAAGATCGAAGAGCTCATTACCGAGCTAAAAGAAGACTACACGGTGGTCATCGTCACCCACAATATGCAACAGGCTGCGCGATGCTCTGACTATACCGCCTATATGTATCTGGGCGAGCTGATCGAGTACGGGGAAACGGACAACATCTTCATCAAGCCACAACGCAAAGAGACTGAAGACTACATTACCGGTCGCTTTGGCTAATGGCGCTGCCAAATCTGTGCTAGAATCTTTTTCTTTTTACGGCTTACACAATGTGTAAACCATTCGGGGCGTAGCGCAGCCTGGTAGCGCATCTGGTTTGGGACCAGAGGGTCGCGAGTTCGAATCCCGCCGCCCCGACCAATTATGAACGGCTTTCCGAGGTTTCTCGGGAAGCCGTTTTTCTTTTGGCGGTATTCTGCGGCAAAACGCCGTATCTGAGTACGGCGGTTCCATGTTCGGAATACGTCGGACGACTAAGCA
>JAJUGB010000140.1 GCA_029268595.1 Alcaligenaceae bacterium
AAAAAAATATGTGCTAATATTATTGTCTTCACCGCCGACGTGGTGGAATTGGTAGACACGCTATCTTGAGGGGGTAGTGGCGAAAGCTGTGCGAGTTCGAGTCTCGCCGTCGGCACCACAGTTAAAAATCAGGTTGTTTCATAACAGCTTGAGAAGTACCGGAAACCCGCATGAACATTAGGTTTGTGCGGGTTTTTTGCGTTCAGGGCGTCTCATGGGGTTTCAGTAAATCCCGCGTTTTTGGGTACTTGTTTGGGTACTTTATAATTCAGGTACCCAAACTATGCCCACTTTGAGACAAATCCATGCCAAAACTAGCTTCGCAGTTGACAGAATTGGTGGCCAGCAAGGCGAAGCCGAAGAAAACGGCATACACCCTTGCATCGGGTCAGGGACTGCATTTGCTCGTGCTGCCTAGCGGATTGAAGCAGTGGCAGGTCCGATACCGTGAACAGGATGGACGCCGTGGAAAGAGAATTGTGGGCGTCTATCCAGAGATGGGTATAGCGGCGGCTCATCAGGCGGCTGCTGAACTTCATCAGCGAGTCCGTATGGGACAGCCGGTGGAGGGTTTTTATGACCGTCTCAAGATAGAACGTGAAGCGCTTACACAGGAAGAAATTCAGCAAAGGCTGGAAGCGGAAGAAGCGCGCAAGCACTCGTTCACTGTGGTTTCAGATGCCTGGCTGGAGAGTCGGAAATCCGGTTGGGCGCCTGCCACCTATACGAAATCAGTTTTCATTGTTCAGAAACGCCTGCAGCCAATGCTTGGCGACCTGGATATGAGAACAATGGCCAGCAAGGATGTCGTCCCGGTTTTGGTGGATTTGGCAACGACGACGCCTTCCATCGCTATTAAGGCTCGCCAGTGCCTGAATGGCGTTGTCGATTACTGTATCGTTCGCGGCATTCGCGGAGATGATCAGGTTCTTCGGTTGCAGCGGGCATTGCCCCGGCATCGGGGAGGTCATATTCCCGCTGTGACGAAAATACAAGGGGTGGGGCCGTTGATGCGTGCCATTCTGTCCTACGAGGGGCGGGTGGTGCGCGGTGGCCTGCTGTTGGCCGCCTATACGGCCTGCAGGCCGGGGGTAGTTGCTTCTGCACGTTGGGCTGAGATAGACCTGGATCATGCGGAATGGTGCATTCCGGCCGATAAGATGAAAACCCGGATTGAGCATATCGTCAGTCTGCCAAAGCAGGCGGTGGCGATGCTGGATGAGATGCGCCAGTATGGGGGAGGCGAGTACGTCTTTCCGGGGGTCGGGAAGCGGGGCAACCCCCACTTGCACCGCGATGCGCTGAGCAAGGCTTTGCGAGATATGGGGTTTCAGGGGCAACATGCGACCCATGGGTTCAGGGCCATGTTGCGCACGGTGGCACGTGAGCGTCTGAAGATTGATATTGACGTATTAGAAGCCCAACTGGCTCATGCCAAGGCCGATGAGGTTCAGGCTGCATATGACCGCGCCCGTTTTGAGGACGAGCGCCGGGTGGTCATGCAGGTGTGGGCGGATTTCCTGCACGAGCAGGCTGATTCCGCCAAAGTGCTGCAAATGAAACGGGCTTAGCGTTTCCGATTAGTTCACCAGCGCCTTGTTCCGTTCAATCAACGCATGAACACTAGCTGCAGTGATGCCGCTGGAGCGCTTCCCTATTTTTATGAGCACCAGCTCCCCTTCGTTGACCAGTCGGTAGATGGTTGATCGCGACACGCCCAGCTTTGCCTGTGCCGTGTGTACGCGGTACAGAAGTGCCTCGTCGGGTTGTTTCGGGGCTTGCCTGCTGGGTGACGGGTAGCCAAAGATGCTGTTTGGCATTGCCTGCTCCTTCATATACTCCTCCGTTAGACCTTGGGAAGCACCCTGGGCATCAGGATGCTTTCCAAAGCCGACGCTGTCTGCGCCGTTGCGTCCGGCCCGCCAAGATGCCACGATGGAGGCCGGGTGCTTTGATCGTTCCCAGCAGCGCCCGCCGCTGGCTCCGCTGCTGCGGTTCGTCGGGATGCTGGGAACTGCGGTCTTTGCCGCTGTCATCGACGGATTACGCGCCATCCATCGAATGTGGCCTGCCTTCGGCAGTGCCGGCGTCCGTGTAAACGGATCGTCACTCACGCCTTCCAGTTCGCACCAGTCGCTACCGGCCCGGAAGGGGAATGATTTTTCACCTGCTTTACTCCTACCCAGGTGCATGTCGCCCCGCATGAAGCTGACGACACGGGTAGCCGCGCACTCGCACCGCTCACAGGGAGCAGGGCGCGGTATTTATCGGTGTTTTGTTGTTAAAGAGCAGGGTTGGTGTAATCATTACGTATCTATTGAAATCGGTCAATACTAATCTAATACTAAAAAGTCATATCGTTAATGAGAATTGATGTCAATTAGGCTTAAAGGAGGAGGAAATGACGCAACGAGATGCAGCCTGAGCCGTCCAGAGAACGAACGCAGGCGTTAAAGAAATTGTGGCTTTTCTGCAGGCTAATAGCAGGAAAATTGCAGATTCAGGCGTCTGGGCCTGGCTTGTCCGCTTTGCGGGCGTGCTTATTCAGCTTCAGCTGAATGTAATCGCTGATGTCTTCTTGAACGTGCTCAGGCAATTCTGCCACGGCACTACGGGAAATAGAGGGCCAGGGCCATGGTTCCTCGAACATTTCCCCTTTGCCAGTGACCAACCATTCTGCGCGTACGTGCAATGCAGCAGCGATCCAAACGATATGCCGTGAGGATTCGCTGCGGCCGCCTTCAATGTGGGCGATAGCACCTTGAGTGAGGGGCGTCTGAACGAGGTTTGCCAGTGCTTCCTGTGTCAGACCGCGTGTGGTGCGTGCAATGCGTAGGCGTTCGCCAATGCTCATGCTGTGTGTGAGTTGGAGAGATTTTCAGTAGTTAGATACATTATGACAGGCTTCTGAGTCAAAGTATGACTGTAAATAAAAATAAATAACTAATAAATTTGAGGTGTAAAACGTCAGTTTTGCGACATTGTGGCAGGTATTGGATCATAGTGGAACGCACGTTTACCATGCTTTGCGCTTGCACAGCAGGATTCAGACCCGATGAAATTTAATCACGAGCGTGATGCTTGCAACAGCAGACAGAGCATCTACCCGTCAATCTGTGCGTCCCTGCTTCGCAGACCGCGCTGTTCCAGGTTCGCGGTTCGCTCATCCCTGACAGGACTGGCTCGCGCCAGCCTTTCGCATCGCTGACGCCTCCGGCCCGGCTTCCTGACCGGGCCTGCGCGCTTCGCTTGCCTGCTGGCGACACCAAAGACCTGGCTGTTGCCGGCGCAGCCATCTTTCCTGACCTCATCACCTGATCCGCGACTGTAGCCCGTGGCCGCGTGCCGTCAAGGCGCGCCAGGCCGTGTCCTCGGCTGCGCCTGCGGGCCGCACCCTCCTGGCGCTTCTTTCCTTGACGGCCCACGTTCGTGGGCTACTGGCCGTCGCGGGCGATGAACTCAGGAAAGACGGTGGCAACGAGGCCAACCGGGTTCTTCGTGCCGACCGCATATCAACAGCAAAAGCGGGCTCCGAATCTTGGAATCCGGTATGCGGTGAACAGCAAACCCTTCAACGTCAGGAGTATTTATCATGAATGCGATCAATCACAGCGAAGTCCAGGCCATTGAAACGGCGAACGAGGACGTAGTCATTCCCGAGCAGAGCAACATCGTGGTGCCGTTGTCGCAGTTGCGCGTGTCCAAGCGCAATGTGCGCAAGATTCGCAGCAGCGGCCCATCCATTGATGCCCTGGCCGCAAGTATTGCCAGAGTCGGGCTGTTGCAGAACCTGACCGTTGTGCAGGCCCGCGGCGGCAAGTATTACGACGTAGTGGCCGGGGGCCGGCGCCTTGCAGCTTTGAAGCAGTTAGCCAAGGCCAGGCGCATTCCCAAGGAATGGGCGGTGCCGTGCATGCTGGTCGCCAGTGCCGATGCCCGAACCGTTAGCCTGACGGAAAACGTGCAGCGTGAAGCCATGCACCCGGCAGATCAGTTTGAAGCCTTTGCTGCGCTGGTGGCAGAAGGCCAGCCCATCGAAGATATTGCAGCAGACTTTGGTGTCACGCCCCTGGTGGTGCAGCGGCGCCTGAAGCTGGCGAATGTGTCGCGGCGTCTGCTGGCCGACTACCGGGCCGACGCGGTGAGCCTTGAGCAGTTGATGGCGCTTGCCATCACAGATGACCATGCAGCCCAGGAAGCCGCCTTCTACGAAGCGCCCGAATGGCAGCGGCAACCCCATTCTTTGCGGGCCAGACTCACTGAACAGGACATTGACGCGGGCCATGCCCTGGTGCGCTTTATTGGGCTGGATGCTTATGAAGCGGCCGGTGGCGGTGTTCGTCGTGATCTGTTCGCGCAGGATGACAACGGCACCTATATCACCGATACAGCGCTATTGGACCGGCTGGTGAAGGAAAAGCTTGACAGCCATGCTGCCCAGGTCAAATCTGAGGGGTGGGCTTGGGTGGATGCCACGCCGTCCATGACCCATGCCGATCTTCACGCTTTTCAACGAGCGCCGCGTGAGCGCCGTACTCCGGGCAAGCGGGAAAGCGCACGGATAGAAAAGCTGGAAGCCAGGATGCAGGCCATCGGCGAGGAACTGGATGCCGCGCTGGACAGCGATGACGAAGAAACCGCAGATGCGCTGCAGGAAGAGGGTGACAGTCTGGCTGCGCAGTTGCAAGAGTTGGGAGAGCGATTACTGGACTACAACCCCACCATCAAGGCAGCGGCGGGTGCCGTTGTGACCATCGACTGGCAGGGGCAGGTGGTGATTCATCGCGGTCTACTGCGGGAAGCCGAAGCCAAGGCGTTGCGGACTTTGGAGCGGCTGCAGCAAGGGCTGACCGAAGAAGAAAGCAATGGTGGCGATAGTGGGAACGATGACCAGCCCAAGGCGGCTACTATTTCCGACAAACTGGCCCAGCGCCTGAGCGCACACCGTACCGCTGCGCTACAGATCGAACTGGCCCGCAACCCCCAAGCCGCCCTGGCTGCTGTGGTGCATGGCATGGTGCAGACTGTGCTGCGAGTGGGCCGCTATCCCCATTACAGCTTACCGTTAGACATGCGTTTGAACGTACAAAACCGGCTGGACAGCATGGCCCCGGACTGGCCGGAATCGCCCGCTGCGGTGGCTTTGCGCGAGTTGCAACAGGCAGCAGGTGCAGACTTGCCGCAGGATAGCGCCGATCTGTTTGCCGTATTGCTGGCAAAGCCGCAGGATGAACTGCTGCAATTGCTGGCAGTGTGCGCCGCCGCTACAGTAGATGCGGTGATTCACCGCGCCAGCGAGCACCAGCCAGGGGCAGAACTGGCGCAAGCGGTGGGCCTGAACATGGCTGCATGGTGGCAACCGACTGCCGAAGGCTATTTCCAGCATATTTCCAAGGCCATGATTCTGGCTGCCGTGGGTGAGTTCGCACCTGAGCAGGTGGCAAGGCTGGAAAAACTGAAGAAGGGTGATCTGGTTAGTGAGGCAGAGCGCCAGGTGGCAGGTACGGGGTGGATGCCTGCAATCTTCCGGGTGGATGCGTCGCAGGAATCTGACTGCGATTCAGGCACTGACGAAACCGCTAATTCCCTCGCTGCGTAAGCCTGACTATAGGCCCGCGCCCCGGTTCCGGCCGGGACGCTTCGCTGTCCAGTCAGCATCATCCCCAAAGCCTTGGCGTTTTTGGGGTCGATGGTCAGAATTCGGGCGTCGCATCGCCGCGCCCGGTCTTCCTCCAGGATATACCCGCTACGAGCGCGACACGGTCAAACTCGCCGGCATCGTGCATGACGAGATTGCTGCTTGGCAGATGCGCCAGGAGCGGATGTCGCCTTCCTATACGACGCGATGGGAAGATTTGGTACAGGTGTGGCGGTAGGCCGTCCTGTGAGCCTTCCGTAAGAAAACCAAAAGGATTCAGAGCCGCGCAAGTCGCGGCTATAGGCGCTCTCCGCGCTGGCGAGCGGCCTTGTCTAAACTACGCGTTTGGAACTTCAGTACTTCTACGCATATTTGTCTCTAAATTTTTGTAATATCTAGCGATGGTTGGAAAAACTAGGGCGGATTTTGATCTGGCGCGACAAAAGGAAGTAGATGCTCTAGCGTGCCGTGCTGACCAGTCACGGGATCACAGTTACGCCGCATGTAGTGGTAATGGAAAAAAGGAAAGTAATCGACATTCTTGTACTAACTCTACGAGATGAGTTTCGAGGCCGGCGCCTCAAAGGGACGGCTATTGAGCTTTCCAACGACTCCAATACGGGCGCGACACAAATCGCCGCACAGCAATTTTTGGGTATTACTTATCCAACTCATGACCTTTTGAAAGGCATTGAAGCTGTGGGTCCTGAGCAAGGGCGGCCAGTCGTCGTGATTGGCGAGCGCGGGCTAGGTAAGTCGCACTTGATGGCGGCGCTCTATCACGCCGTCAATGATGCTGCATCAACAGGTGATTGGCTGCGATCCTGGGCCTCAACCTTGGGCGATCCAAGTGTCTGGGTAGGTCACGCCGGGATTCGGTGCTATTACGCAGAAGAGATTCTTTGGAGGCATCAGCATTAAGATGCTTGACGGGTTTACGTATCCGTCTCCTACCTTTGTGGGTGGCGTTAGCGGCGCCAAGGGTATGGCTGCGGCGCAATGCGCGCCGATTTATCAGGACCTGTTCGTAAATTGAATTTGTTTCCGCGGGTATAGGGCCGCAGACCTTACGGACTATGAAGGTTCGAAAGTTGCAGGTCCGCGCTACTCAAAATGGAAAAAATGAGACAGAAAGACGCCGGTCCAGATCACGATGGTAAACGCAATTGCTAAGAATACTGCAGCACTGCCGAGGTCTTTGGCGCGTCCGATCATGGGATGATGGTCGAGGGTGATTGTGTCTGCGAGGGCTTCGATACTCGAGTTCAGTAATTCAACGATCAGTATCAGAAAAAGCGGGCCGAGGAGTAGAAATATTTCGGTAAGGCTGCGACCGAGCCAGCCGGCTATCGGTATCATCACAATTATCAGAAGCAGCTCTTGACGGAAAGCGGCTTCATGACGGAACGCAGCAGCGAAACCTCTGGTTGAGTAACGTATAGCGTTAAGCAGACGGGCGGGGCCACCTCTGCTCTTGTAAGGGGAAGTATCGGAACTCATTGATTTGTCATCCACTGGTCGGCACTCATTATACGGTCGCATAAGCGCTAAATCCGACGACGTACTTTCTCTTTATACGCGATGAAATCCGCACTGAAAATCTCTGGCAGGAGGCACTGTTCGAGAGGCACTGCGTGGTTGAAGGTGGCGACGCCCGAGAGGCTGATGCAGGAACGTGTTCAGCGACCGCCCTAATAACGACCGAAGTACCGCTCCTCGGGATGCTCTTCAAGGCAGATCGCGATAACGGTAGTGGGCATCGCAGACAGCTTCAGGTGGAGTTGGTATCAGCAACTGAAACGGGGGCTCTTGTTGTCACTGCCTGCTTTTCCGCTACGGCGGGCGTGTGCCTCCGACTGCCAAAGCTATGCTGCACGTGAATTGCAGCATCGTGCCTCGCCCAGCTGTTTTGATATTTATTTGATATTTCATTGATATATGCTTGTTGGTGGCTCCGATATGCTGCTGCACTTCATAACGCATGTCGTAAGATGCCATGAGCTTGCAACGTTACTCTGCTGGGCCATCCGCGATGAAGCGGGAGGGACGTTCGCCCGCCGCCGAAACAAGGCAGGAGGGGAGCGTGGAGGTGTCTGTGGTTCTCCCGATGTTCAATGAGGAAGAAGTCGTTCTACGAATGTATCGACGGCTAAAGGCAGTTGCAGAGCAGCTCAATGCGAGGTATGAGCTACTGTTCGTAGATGACGGAAGCAGCGACAGCACTGCAGACACCATACTTGAGATTTCGCTAAACGATGAGTCCGTCACGGGCGTGTTCCTTTCTGGCCATTTCGGCAAAGAGGCGGCTTTACGTGCCGGGCTGGAGTACGCGGCTGGGCAAGCGATCGTCACCATGGACGGTGACCTGCAGGATCCGCCGGAGCTAATTCCCGAAATGGTCCGTGCTTGGCGTTCAGGGGTGGACGTGGTCCGTATGCGCCGACAGTCGCCT
>JAJUGB010000141.1 GCA_029268595.1 Alcaligenaceae bacterium
CGTCTATCCGCTTGAGCTCGGGTACGCACCCCAGGTACACCAGGCTCTCATATTTTTTGTGGTTCTTGGTAATGTGCACCCCCAGGTCGGTTCCGCCGGCGACCAGTGCCGCCTCGGGATGCTCAACAAGGTAATCTGCCAGCTCGCTCAGAGAGTGAGGGATGACGAACTGATCGCCTTCTGCCCCCACACGCGCCCCTTCGTTTGAAGCCAGCTCTTCAAGCTTCTGCAGCAGTTCATAACCGCGTGCCGCCCACCGATCATCCGCGCCGCTTTCCAGCGCGGCTTTGGCAGCATTGATAATCGGTGTGTATCCGGTGCATCGACAAAGGTTACCCGCCAGAAGCTCATCTATAGCCTGGCGGTTCGGTTGAATTTCTTCTTGCATGCCGGCGAATATCGACATGACGAACCCGGGCGTACAGAACCCGCACTGCGAGCCATGCTCGGCCACCATCGCTTCTTGGGCTCGGTGCAATTGCTCGTTGTCCTTAAGGCTTTCAACCGTCAATAGCGCTTTCCCGTCCAGGGTACCCAGCAACTGAATGCAGCTGTTTACTGCACGGTAGTGCAGGGCGCCATCGTGGCGCTCGGCCACCACTGCCGTGCACGCCCCGCAGTCGCCTTCAGCGCAACCTTCTTTGCTGCCCATCTCCCGTTCGACCTCGCGTATATATCGCAGAACGGTCATGTTGGGATCGAAATCGGCCAATTGCCGCCGTTCTCCGTTGAACAAAAACTCGATGGCTTTTCTCACACTTACTCCCAAATTTTGTAAAACGACTTTGTCCGTTTAGTATCCAAGCGCCCGGGGTAGCCAGAGTGAAACGGATGGATAAAAGCTGATCAACAACAGTACCGCGACGTGCACACACAGGAACGCAAAAAGTGAAGGTATGATCCGCTCGACGCGGCTACCCGCAACTTGGGCGCCCAGGAACAGCGCAACGCCAATGGGTGGGGTGGCCATCCCGATGACAAGGTTGATGCTCATTACGACGCCGAACAATACCGGGTCAATACCAATGATTTGAACCACAGGCATCAGCACCGGCACAAGAATGATGATTGCCGCGGTGGTGTCCAAAACGGTGCCGATCAGCAACAGCAGGACATTAATCAAGAGCAGAAGCAGATATGGGTTTTCTGTAAGGCTAAGCATCGCCGTTGCCACGGCCTGGGGCATGGATTCCGACATCATGACATCAGAAAATATACGTGCGGCTCCAATGATCAGCATAATGAAGCTGGTGGTCATGCCGGTGCGCAGCAAGATCGACCAAAGATCCTTTATATTCAGCTCGCGGTAGACAAAAAAGCCAATCAGAAGTGCGTACAGCACGGCCACTGCTGCTGCCTCTGTCGGGGTCATCACACCCGAGAAAATACCGCCCAGTATTACGACAGGCATGAATAGCGCAAAAAACGACTTCTTTGCTTCTTGGATAACTGCACTTTTGGAAAACGGCCGCACAACGCCATATCCTTTTCGCTTTGACCAGAAGTAAACCAAAGCCATCATGCCGCCGGCGATAAGAATGCCCGGCACCACGCCCGCAAGAAAAAGGGCTCCCACCGATTCACCTGCGGTGACCGCAAAAATTACCATGGTGATGCTGGGGGGAATAATTGGCCCCAGCAGAGACGCGCCAATCGTAATACTTGCGGCCACGTCTTTGTCGTAATTTTCCTTCTCCATGGCCGGGATCAACACTCGGCCAACCGCAGCAATATTGGCCAGCGCCGACCCCGAGATGGCCGCCATAATGGCATTGGCGACAATGTTCGTATGCCCAAGTCCGCCTCGAATATGTCCGACGAGGGTTTTGGCGAAGCTCACCAACCGCAAGGAAATACCACCGCTGTTCATCAACTCGCCGGCGAGGATGAAGAAGGGAATCGCCATCATTGGAAAGGAATCCATGCCATTGAACATGCTCATGGGCATGATGATCAAAGGCATGGTGGGGATAAACAGCACCACGGTAAGCAGGGCCGCCGCCCCAACTGCAAAAATGACCGGTACGCCAAACGCCAGGAACCCGGCCAGCGAACCAAAAAGAACTGTGGCAAGCATTATGGTGCTCCGTATCCTGAATTAATCGGCATTGAGCTTGAGGGTCGAGATTGCGCCTACCGTACGACTCCCAGCCTGCCAATAAGACTGTATGGCCGCAGCCATCAAGTGATAGATCATCAGCGCAGCCCCCACCGGGATGGAGGCATAGGGAATCACCATGGAAATTTGCAACGCTGCTGTGGTCATGAAAGCGCTTTGCTCTACCATCTCAACGCCTTTCCAGAGCACAACCGCCAGGAAGCACAATATGACCAACTGGGAGAAGCCGAAAACGACGTGTCTTAGTATTCCGTCCGGAAGTTTACGCACCAGGACGTCAATCGCTATGTGGCCGCCGTGCCGGAAAACCAAGCCGCCCCCCATGAACGACAGCCAGACCATGCTGTAACGGGCAACTTCTTCGGACCAGACCAGCGCGTCATTCATGAAGTAACGCGCGAACACACCAGCCAACGTGGCGCCTGTCATCACCAGCAACAGCACCACCAGCAATGCGCTGGTCGCCCCTATAACCGCGCGGTCGAAATTGCGAAGCATCATGCCTCTCCCTAATTGAAAGTCAACACCGCAGCCGTCTGCGGCGTTGAAGTACGTATTACTGCTTACCTACGCTTGCCTCAGCGGCAGCAATACCTTGCAAAAGCTTGTCGACCCATTCGTCGCCGACCTCCTTGCGCACCATCTCCTCGACAGTTGGCCGGCCAAGAGATCGGAACTCCTCATATTGCGCAGCGGTGGGCGCATAGATTTCGATTCCGGCCTTTTCCAGGTCTTTCAACGCCTGACGCTCATTAAGCAGCACAGTAGCCCTGGCGGCAGTTGTAGCGGTACGCGCCGCCTCTAAAACGATTGCCTGCTGCTCAGGGGTCAACGACTGAAAAGTGCGCTCGTTGATCATCGCTGCATGGATGCTGAACAAATGACGGTCGAGGACGAGGTATTTCTGGTGCTCATGCAGTTTCATTGCGAACGCAAGTCCCGGTGGATTTTCCATGCCATCGACAACCCCTTGCTGCAGAGACGTGTACACCTCTGACCAAGCGATAGGCACAGGATTGCCTCCTAGCGAGCGAACCATCGCAATATGAGCCTGATTTTCCCCGGTTCGAATCTTCAGTCCTTTCAAGTCGGCAGGCACTTGTACCGGCTTGCTCGCATTAAAAAAACTGCGAAATCCCGCGTTCATTACGCCCAGTATCCGTAAGCCCGTCGCTTGGCGCCATGCGTCGTTGAACTCTTTGCCGAATTCACCATCCAGCACTTGCCATGCAACGGCGTCTGAACGAAACAAGTAGGGAATGCCTAGAACCTGAGCCGGCTTGAAGAAACTGGGCATGAGGATTTCGCTGTTGATCGTCATCTGATTGATGCCGGTTTGAGCTTTCTGCAATTGCTCGCGCTCGCCTCCCGCTGCGTTGGCACCAAGAATCTGAACCTTGACTTCTCCGCCGCTACGGTCTTCAACCATCTCTTTGAATACGGTCGCCCACACATGAGAGCCCTGCTGCATGGTTTCGGCGGTGGTGTGACTGATTCTGAGCGTCGTGGCCGCGGCAGCGACACCTGCCGGCACTGCACTAAAAGTTGCCGCTGCCGCCAATGCGGCTACAGCACCTGTGCGCCAATTGGAAAACAACTTCATGAAAACCTCCTTTTGTAAAGCAGCACTGCTCGGAGACATCCGCTTTGGATTAATGGATTTAAATATAATTGGACTCAATCTTTATGAGCGTGGTGGAAAAGTACCATAGGATTAAAAGCCGAAATACAAGGGATAGTACTAATTTTATTGGGGTTTCCAGGATTGGCGCTCTAATGATAGGATTCACTTATCGTATAATTGCATCCAATTTAGGAAGGAGACGTAATGAGTGAAGCTACCGCGCTAGCCCACGAAACGCTTGTCGAAACCCTCCAGGAGTTCGTCCGGTACCCCAGTCAGCAGACCGAACTGCAGGAAAGCGACCCGCACGTGAAGGCCTTTATCAAAGAATGCGCAGCGCCACGTCTGGAAAAGATGGGTGTGGAAATACGCTACGACAAAATGGGCAACCTCATCGCGGAAGCCGGGCCCAGGAACGGCCGCTCGCTGATGTTCGTCGGTTACGCGATGACCCATCCCGCCTCGCGCATGGAAGATCCGTTTTCTGCGACCTTAGTGGATACGCCTCGCGGTCAGGCCATCCGAGGTCGCGGCGTCGCCGAACAGAAGACCGCCTTGGCCGCCGCGTTCGGGGCGTTTGAACAAGCGGTGAAACAAGATCAGTTGGGGGGCAGGCTGATACTGGCACTGACCACCGCCGGAGAAACCGGACGACACGATGCCATCGAAAGCGTTATGGCAGAGCTGTCCGAGCCGCCGCAGTATGCCGTGATTCTTGTCGGAACCGACAGCAAAGTTGCCATTGGCAATAAAGGAAGAATCGATTTCGAAGTGATTGTCGGCGGCAAGACTTCGCATAGCTCAGCGCCGTGGCATGGGGTCAACGCCATCACCGGCGCCCAACGACTGATTGGCCAGCTGGAAACTCTTGATTTAGGGGTGCCCGATCATCCTGCATTCGGCCCGGCGACTTTGACTCCGACTGCTATCGACAGCAGCCCTAAAGCCACCCACACAGTACCCGACACGGTAAACATCATCTTTGATAGGCGCCTGCTACCGGGCGAAGAACCAGCCGAAGCTCTGGCCGCCATCAAAAAGGTCACCCATCTTCCTGAACCCTGGACTGTTCGGTTTGAGCTTGGGCCAATTATGTATCCAAATGAACTGCCATTGGACAGCCCTTTTTTCGACAAGCTTGCCAAAGCGTTTGAAGCCGGGGTAGGAGCCGCTCCCGAAACATTTCATTGCAATTTCTCCTTGGATGCGGGATATTTTTGCCGTAATGGGATCCCAGCCGTAATGCTCGGGCCCGGAGAGGTAGATCAGTTCCACTCCAATGAAGAACACGTATTGGTTTCCGATTTGGTCGACATGTCGAAGATCTACTATTCGTTGATCAAACAGTGCCTGCCGGCTGAAGCTACATAATTTCACAACTTACATCGGTACGAGCACGCAACGGAAGAAATCATGCACCTGCTATCAACCGTATACTCACCCAGCGCCATAGATAAATCCCTGTCGCCTGTAGAGCAGGCATATCAGTATGTCATCAACGGCATCTTATCGGGGGAGCTCAAAGCAGGCGCGCGCATTCCCACCGAGGCGGTTGCCGAGGCATTGGGCATTAGCCGCACACCTGTAAGGGACGCCCTGCGCAGTCTGGAAGGTGATGGAGCAGTAATGATCTACGCCAATCGGGGCGCGGTCGTTGCCAAGTATTCACGCTCCGAGGTGTCCCAGCTTATCGAAATACGGGCGGCCCTTGAAGGGTTGGCCGCGCGCTTTGCTTTGCCAAATATCGGTCCGTCCGAACTTGAAGAGTTAGCTCATCTGAAATCGCGAATGGAGCGTGAAGCGACATCGCTTTCGAAATGGATGGCAGCTCACGACGCCTTTCATAATTACCTCACTGCTTTAAGCGGGCGCCCATTGCTGGTTCAGCAAACAGTGAAAATGAGGTTCATGCTTCTGCCGTACTACCGCGAGTACTACAACCAAAGTCTCGAGATGGAGATCCTCGGTCTCGAACATGAAAAGCTCATTCGAGCCATCGAGCTGAATGACCCAACACATCTAGAGCAAATCGTTCGGCGGCACGCCGTCATTAACGTCGAGAAGGTCGCCGACCTGGCTGATCTTTAACTCGTCACCTAACGCCTATATATCATCCCTGGAGGAGACATGGAGCAAATTCTAGCGCCGGTCGTATTCAATCGACACCTGACCGGCGATTACTGGCTAATCGAAATCGAAGCTCCAGACATCGCCGCCGCCCTGGAACCAGGCCAATTCGTCAATATCCGTATCGAGAACAGCTTGGCGCCCTATCTGCGCCGTCCGTTCAGCGTATATCGAGTCAGCCCAGACAAGCGCCGCTTGCAAGTGGCCTATAAGATCGTCGGCGAAGGCACTCGGTTAATGCGCGACACCATGCCCACCGGCGGACGGTGCGACGTCATCGGCCCCCTCGGCAAAGGGTTCAGCTTGCCCTCGAGCGCAAAACGCATTGCGGTGGTTGGACGCGGTATCGGCATTGCCGCACTGCCGACACTAGTGGATGCCGCAGCAAAGCGCGGCATTGAAGTCCACGCTTATCTCAGTGCGCGCACACGAGACAACCTCGTCGCCGAAGACATATTCGCGGAGTACGGCTTTTCTGTGCACACACACACCGATCAAGACTCTGGTGGAGCTTTGGTCACCGACCCTCTGGTAGAGCTTAGCCAAGCCGAAAAAATTGATGCTTTCTACGTGTGCGGCTCCAATCGACTGGCACGCGTCGTGCATCGGTTGGCCGCGGCGCAAGGTGCCCCTGCACAGATTGCAATGGAACAACATATGGCCTGCGGTTTCGGTGACTGCCATGGCTGCGTCATCAATGTAAAGCTAGGCCCTGATGCTCCAGAAGAAACGGCCTGGAAAGAGGTCTGCCACTACGGACCAGTATTCAATACCTGGGAGGTTCTCCATGCTTGACACCACGACGTCGCTACAGGAAGAAGTGCAAACTCCGGCAAACACACCCAACATGCAGGTAGAGATTGCTGGCATCAAAATGAAAAACCCTCTGACAGTAGGTTCGGGCACCTTCGGACACCATGGCAGATATAACCAGTTTTTCCCCGTTGAAACGATGGGCGCGCTGGTACCCAAAACCATCCGCAACTACAAATGGCCCGGCAACCCCGAACCTCGTGTGCATGAAGTACCCGCCGGCCTGCACAGCTCGGTAGGTATTCCCAGCAACGACTGGGATACTTTCATCAACAACGATGCCTTAATACTCCAGTCTTTCGAACTGCCTGTTATTCAAAGCATTATCGGGCGCACCGAGGACGAATACGTCGAAATGGTCGAAAAGTGCTCTGAGCTGGGAATATTCGCCGGCATCGAACTCAACCTTTCGTGCCCGAACCTGAAGCAGGGCGGCCTGGATTTCGGCTACGACCCTGTGGCCGCCGAACGGCTCGTAAAACGGGCCCGTCAAGCAACCGAACTACCCATCGTGGCCAAGCTTGCTCCCGATTTTTCATCCTTGGTATCAGTAGCCAAGGCCGTCGAGGGGGCCGGCGCCAACGCCATCGCTTTGGTTAACGCCCCCAGAGCAATGTGTATCGACTATCGAACGCGACGCCCCATAATTGGCAACAAGATCGGGGCACTGTCGGGAACGGCAATAAAGCCCATGGCCGTATACATGGTGTGGCAACTTTATCGTTCCGTCGATATTCCGCTATTTGGCATGGGCGGGGTCACCGATTACCGCGACGTGATCGAGTTCATGGCTGCCGGAGCGCGTTCAGTCGCTTTCGGAACCATCAACTATGTCGACCCCATGGCTCTGCCGCGTGCGCTGCAAGACCTTCAACAGTATCTTGTGAATGAAGGCATCGACGACGTCAATGACCTTGTAGGCTGCGCCCATGACTGAACAAGCATAAATTAAGCCGCGCGAGCCCATTTTCGCTTCAGGCCTGTTCAGTTTTATCTATCGGTCGAGAGGTCGCAGTGGTGTCCACCCGCGAAGGAGAATCTCATGCGCCAAATTAGCAGCTAGTACCCGAAGGCGTTTTGCCATGACAGGTGAGCGTTCTGTTCAAACCCATGGCAAAACTTTTCCCATTAATTCGTATACTGCTCTCCGAGTACGCACGACGCGAAGCATTCGATCTTATTAAGCAACACGATATAGCGTGAAACTCTCATGGCTGCGCGCCGGCCCTGCGGCTCAATGCCCGGTCGCCCCAGCGAATTGCCGTTCCAATGTTGATCAACAGCCAGGCCAGAGGGCGCAAGAGAACATGAAGAACAAACAACAGGGGCA